>NZ_BONQ01000078.1 GCF_016862795.1 Dactylosporangium siamense
TCTCGGGCCGGTCATCAGGATCGCAGTGTTGGGTCAGGCGCCCGGAGCGGAGTGAGGACGCATGACCGGCCAGCGAAGCGTCTCGGGCCGGTCATCAGGGGTTCAGTGTCAGGGCGTGCGCCCGGAACGGAGTGAGGACGCATGACAACATCCGTGGACGTCATCGGCGGAGCACCGGGCTACAAGCCGGGCGCGACCCTCTCGCTGTGGACGGAGATCCGCCGCCAGGCGGCCCGCCGCCGCACCCAGATGGCGCTGGCCTTCATGGTCCTGCTGCCGCTGATCATCCTCGTCGCCTTCCAGCTCGACAACGGCGGCGGCGACGAGGGCGGCAACGGCGGCGAGTTCTCCCGCCTCGCCGACCTCGCCACCGCCGGCGGCGCCAACTTCACCCTCTTCACCCTCCTGGTCTCCTCCGGCTTCCTGCTGGTGGTCGTCATCGCCCTCTTCTGCGGTGACACCGTGGCCAGCGAGGCGTCCTGGGGCAGCCTGCGGTACCTGCTGGCGATGCCCGTCCCACGGGCCCGGCTGCTCGGCGTCAAGGTGACCGCCGCGCTGCTCTACTGCCTGCTGGCGATGCTGATCCTGGTCGGGACCGCGATGCTCGCCGGGACGCTGCGGTACGGCTGGGCACCGCTCAACGCCCCCATCGGCGGTGAGATCGCGGCCGGCACCAGCGTCGTGCGGCTGCTGGAGATCGTCGGCTACCTGTGCGTGTCGCTGCTGGTGGTCGCCTCGCTCGCGTTTCTGCTGTCCGTGTCGACGGACGCCCCGCTCGGCGCGGTCGGCGGCGCGGTGCTGCTGCAGATCCTGTCCAACATCCTCGATCAGATCACCGCGCTCGGCACGATCCGCAACTTCCTGCCGACCCACTACGGCGACGCGTGGCTCGGGCTGCTCTCCACGCCGCTGCAGACCGACGACATCGTGAAGGGCTGCATCGCCTCGCTCGCGTACGCGACGGTCTTCTTCTCCCTGGCGTGGTGGCGGTTCCTGCGAAAAGATGTGGTCAGCTGAACCGGTTTCACGTACTGACCGGTAGGGTGCCGGTCCATGCGAACCTCGGCGCTTCGTGGCGCGTGGCTGCTCGTGCTCGGCCTCGCCGTGCTGTCCGGCACCCTCTACTACGACCAGGCCAACATCGCCGGCTGGACCCGTTACGAGGCCTCGTCCAACGCGATGAACGGCCCGGCCGAGGCACTCACGGCGCAGATCTTCACCCTGATCGGCGCGTTCGCCGCCGCGGCGGTCGCGTCCCTGGTGCTGGTCTGTGCCCTGCTGTTCGCCACCGGCCGGAGGCTCGGCCACTGGGCGCTGCGGCTGACCGCGGTGCTGGCGTTCGTGCTGATCGCCCTGGTCGCGGTGGTGGTCACGGTCGGGTCGCTCACCGGTGAGGCGCCGACCGCGGTGATCGACACGCCGATCGGGCTGCTGCTCGCGGAGTGGGCCGGCGTCGTGATCGCCCTGCTGGGCGCCGGCATCACCACGGCGACGCTGTGGCAGTTCACCCCCGAGGCGTCCGCCACGGCCTGGCGCTGACCCGCGCCGTACGGACGACCAGGCCGCGGAGGCGGCCGGTCGCAGTCACGGCCGCAGGTCGTGTCCGCGCGACTGTCCGCGGAGGTGGCAGGGAAGGCCGTCCACGGCCTGACCGGTGGCTGACGGGAGCGGCGGTCGTGCCCACGACGGACCGGAGCAGGGAACGTCAGGGCGGACCGGGGCAGGGCGGGACGGACTCTCCCGCGTGTTCGTCAGGTGCGCGTCGCGTTGCGTGACGACCTGACTGACCAGGACCGGAGCGGGGAATCAGGACGGACGGTAGCCGGGGACCGTGCGCATCGGCGGGCGGTCCGGGTGGGCGACGGTGTGATCGGCCGGGGTGACGGTGACGTCGTGGCGCTCGAACTGGGTGAGCGTCGGCCACGAGGACCGGTCCGGGAAGACGCGCGAGTGGATGGTGTGCAGGATCGTCGCGGCCATCCGGCCGAGCGCCGCCGTGTCCTGGTGGCCGTGGGTGCGCTGACCGAGGTCGACCTGGGCGACCGCGTCGAGGCCGGCGCTGCGGAACGTGTCGATGAGCAGTCCCGTCTCGACGCCGTAGCCGGCCGCGAACGGCAGGGACTCCAGCAGCGTGCGCCGGGCCGCGTATTCGCCGGCCAGGGGCTGCACGACGCCGGCCAGCTCGGGGAAGTAGGCGTTGAGCAGGGGGCGGGCGGCGAGCTCGGTGACCCGGCCGCCGCCGGCCGCGGAGACGTCGAGCAGCGGGCGGTCGTAGAAGGCCTTCACCATCAGGGTGGCGGGGTCCTCCAGCAGCGGCCCGAGCAGGCCGGTGACGAAGTGCGGGCGGAAGTCGGTGAGGTCGGCGTCGACGTAGACCAGGATGTCGCCGGTGGCCACGGCGAGGGCCTTCCACAGCACCTCGCCCTTGCCGGGGCGGGAGCCGGTCGCGGGGAGGATGTCGTCGCGGTGGTGGACGGTGGCGCCGGCCCGGGCGGCGACCTCGGCGGTGCGGTCGACCGAGCCGGAGTCGACCACGATCACCTCGTCGACGAGGGGGATGAGGGTGCGCACGCCGGCGACGATCTCGGCGACGGTCGGCTCCTCGTCCAGGGCGGGCAGCACGACGCTGACGCGGGTGCCGCCCTTGCGCCGGAGGAGGTCGGCGATGGGCCAGTCGCGCCATGTGGAAGTGCGCTTGGCGAACCAGGCCGCCGCGTCGGGATGCATGAGTGAAACCGTAGTCAGGTCCATCTCGTGAGATGACTCATACAGCGGCGGCCGTGTCGGCCCTTACAATCAGAAACACGCACGTCACAACTGAATACCTCATCCAGAGGGGCAGAGGGATACGGCCCGATGAAGCCCCGGCAACCCCTGCGGCATGTCTCGACGTTGAGGCCGGTCGCGGTAGGTGCCAAATCCGTCCCGGTGCGCAAGGCCATGCACCTGGGGAAGATGAGAGGAAGGCCTCCATGACCTCGACGCTCAGCGTCTTCACCGACTCCCCCGCCCGCCACCTGGTGTGCCGTGGCTGTGGCGCCCAGTTCCCGCTCGCCGCGCAGCACGCCTGTTACGAGTGTTTCGGCCCCCTCGAGGTGGGCTATGACGCCGAGGCGCTCGGCCGGGTCACCCGGGAGCAGATCGAGGCGGGCCCGCAGAACATCTGGCGCTATGCGCCGCTGCTGCCTGTCGGCACCGACCCCGCCAGCCGCGTCACCCTCGACCCGGGGCTGACCCCGCTGGTCAAGGCCGATCTGCTGGCCAAGGAGCTCGGCATCACCGGGCAGCTGTGGGTGAAGGACGACTCGGCCAACCCGACGCACTCGTTCAAGGACCGGGTCGTCTCGGTGGCGTTGACCGCGGCGAAGGCGCTGGGGTTCACCCGCTATTCGTGTGCCTCCACCGGCAACCTGGCCAACTCGGTCGCCGCGCACGCGGCGCGGGCCGGGGTGCCGTCGACCGTGTTCATCCCGGCCGACCTGGAGCCCGGCAAGGTCGTCATGAGCGCCGTCTACGGCGGCGACGTCGTCGCGATCGAGGGCTCCTACGACGACGTCAACCGGCTGTGCTCGGAGCTGACGGAGACCGACGAGTTCGAGGACACCGCGTTCGTCAACGTCAACGTCCGGCCGTTCTACGCCGAGGGGTCCAAGACCCTGGGGTATGAGGTCGCCGAGCAGCTCGGCTGGCGGATCCCGGCGCAGGTGGTCATCCCGATGGCCAGCGGCGAGCTGCTGACCAAGATTGACAAGGCGTTCAGCGAGCTGGTCGAGATCGGTCTGGTGCCCGACACGCAGTGGTCCGTGTTCGGCGCGCAGTCCGCGGGCTGCAACCCGATCGCGGTGGCGCTGCACAAGGGCACCGACGAGATCGTCCCGGTCAAGCCGACCGGCATCGCCAAGTCGCTCAACATCGGCGACCCGGCCGCGGGGGTCTACGCGCTGGAGTCGGTGCGGCGCACCGGCGGCTGGATGGAGTATGTGGGCGACGACGAGATCCGCGCCGGCATCGAGCTGCTCGCCCGCACCACCGGCGTCTTCGCCGAGACGGCCGGCGGGGTCACCGCCGCGGTGCTGAAGAAGCTGGTCGAGTCCGGCAAGCTCGACCCGTCGAAGGAGACGGTCATCTTCAACACCGGCGACGGGCTGAAGACCCTCGACGCGGTCGCCGGCACGGTCGGTCCGACGCACCGGGTGAAGCCCTCCCTGAAGTCCGTGCGCGAGGCCGGGCTTTTGAGCTGATGGCTGATTTTTTCGCGCAACCGGCCGGCATCGGTGACGCTCGGTGTCGGTCCGGCTGCGTTTGAGAGAGCGCTTCCACGCTTGGACGAGGGCGGACTCAGCCGATCGACGGACCTGACCGCGACGGATAGTGATCGCGATCGAGCCGAGCGTTTCGAAGCCACCCGGCGAGGGACTTGACGACCTCGCCGAGTGCGCGCCAGGATGCTCGGTGCGGGAGGACGTGTCGCCGCGAGGCCCGGACCCTGGTCCAGGCCCGCGACCACAGCACCGGAGGTGCTGGCGAGCGTCCTCTCGACCAATTTCCGGCCTTGCATATATCTGTTGTCGGGTCGTGTGCCGGTGGGCCACGCTGGCCGGATGAACCAGGACCTGCGCATCGTGGAGCTGGACGTCGATGACCCGACGGCAGTCGAAGCGGCCTTCACCATCGGTAACGAGGCGATCCTCGCGGACCTGCCGGACTTCCCGCCGAGCTGTCGCGACGAGCATGAGGTGCGGGTCCGCCTGCCGATGCCGGGCGCCGAGCGGCACATCTTCCTGGCCTGGCGTGGTGATGAGCCCGTCGGGCTGGTCCAGGCCGACCTGCCGGTCTACGACAATCTCGACAAGTCGTTCCTCGACGTCCTGGTCCTCAAGCAGCATCGCCGCCAGGGTGTCGGGCGCGCGCTCTACCGGCACGCCGTCGACTTCGGCCTGGCCCGGGGCCGCACCTCGGTGATGGGCTTCAGCGTGATCACCGATCCGGACGGCGCGCCGACCGGCTCGTCCGCGCCGTTCGCCACCGCGACGGGTCTGGAGAACAAGCTCACCGACGTCCGCCGCCGGCTCGACCTGTCGACCGCCGACGATGCCGAGCTGGACCGCCTCCTCGCCGCGAGCTGGCCGAAGGCGGCCGGCTACTCCACGGTCCAGTGGGGCAACCGGCCACCGGAGGAGCTGCTCGAGGACCTGGCCCTGCTGGACAGCTCGTTCCTGGACGAGGCGCCGAAGGGTGATCTCGACTTCGAGGCGGAGAAGGTCGACGTCGATCGCCTGCGCCGCACGTACGAGACGCGGGCGCACTACGGTGCCCGCCCGTACGAGACCGGCGTCATCCACGACGCGTCCGGCAGTCTCGTCGCGTGGAGCGCGCTGCGGGTCGCGAAGTCCGTCGACTGGCACGCCTGGCAGCTCGTGACGCTGGTCAACCCCGCGCACCGCGGGCACCGGCTCGGCATGATCAGCAAGGTGGTCAACCTGCGGACCATGCGCGCGCAGGAGCCGGCGGTGCGGATCGTCGACACCTTCAACGCCGAGGTCAACGCGCA
This sequence comes from Dactylosporangium siamense, assembly GCF_016862795.1. GTDB lineage: Bacteria > Actinomycetota > Actinomycetes > Mycobacteriales > Micromonosporaceae > Dactylosporangium > Dactylosporangium siamense. Next base: position 5,552 of record NZ_BONQ01000078.1, read on the forward strand.
CATGATCGCGATCAACGAGGCGATGGGGTTCCGCGCCGTGGACCGCTGGGCCAACTGGCAGGCCTCAGTCGCGTGACCGGTCCTCGTACATCGCCAGGAAGATCGAATACGGCCGGCCGTGGGTGCGGTCGCGTTGGGCGTACTCGTCGAGCAGCGCCTCGAAGCGGTCCTGCAGCTCCTGCCATTCCTCCGGGGTGAGCCGCAGGCCGAGGCGGGCGAAGTTGACCGCGTCGACCTGGTTGCCCAGCAGCGCGAGCTCCTGCTCGAACGCGTCGAGCATGGCCCGGTTGGTGTTCGCCTCCTGGTCGCCGAGGCTGAGGTCCCACGACTTGGTCGTCGACAGGTAGGGCACCTCGCGCACGCCGCGCGGCCCGCGGCGCTCCTCCTGCGGCACCAGGAACCCCGTCGCGACCAGCGTCCGGACGTGGTGCAGCACGGTGGCCGGGTTGGCGTCGAGGCGCTCGGCGATCTCCTTGTTGGTGAGCGCCCGGTCCAGGCAGAGCCGGATGATGCGCAGGCGGACGCCGGAGGCGAGTGCCTTGGCCTCCGCGTCGGTAGCTGGTCGCCGCATCGTTCGATTCTACTGATTGACTTTTCCCAATCGGTCGATGACAGTGTGCTGGTGAGACTCGGACTGCTCCGCGATCACGACTTCCGGTCGCTGTTCACCGCAGACACCATCAGCCAGGTCGGCACGCAGGTGACCCTGCTGGCGCTGCCGCTGGTCGCGGTGCTCACGCTGGACGCCACCGCCCTGGAGGTCGGGGTCCTCGCCGCCTGTGAGACCGCCGCGTTCCTGCTGGTCGGCCTGCCCGCGGGGGCACTGGTCGACCGGCTCCGCCGGCGCGGGACGATGATCGTGGCCGATGTGCTGCGGGCCGTCCTGCTCGCGTCCGTGCCACTGGCCTGGTGGATGGACCAACTGCACATGCCGCAGTTGTACGTGGTGGGCCTGCTCTGTGGTGTGTGCACGGTCTTCTTCGACGTCTCGTATCAGAGCTACCTGCCGTTCCTGGTCGGCAAGGAGCACCTGGTCGAGGGCAACGCGCGGCTCGAACTGGTCCGCTCCACCTCGCAGATCGGCGGCCCGACCGTCGCCGGCGGCCTGATCAAGCTGCTCGGCGGCCCGCTCGCGATCGCCGCCGACGCGGCCAGCTATCTCGTGTCGGCGCTGGCCCTGTGGCGGATCCGCAAGATCGAGGAGCGCCCGGTCCGCAAGGCCGACGCGCACCTCGGCCGCGAGATCATGGAGGGCCTGAAGTTCGTCCTGAGCAACCGCCTCCTGCGGGCGATCGCGATGTGCACGAGCACCGGCAACTTCTTCGGATCGATCGTCAACGCGATGCTCATCATCTATCTGGCCCGCAACCTCGACCTGTCGCCGGCGGTCATCGGCCTGTGGTTCAGCGTCACGGGCCTGGGCGCGCTCGCCGGCGCGTTCCTGGTGAACCCGTTCGTGCGCTGGTTCGGCCAGGGTCCGGCGATGTGGATCTCGATGCTCGGCGCCGGGCTCGGCCTGCTGCTCGTGCCGCTCGCGCAGGCCGACTGGCGGCTGTGGCTCGCCGCGTTCGGATATGTCCTGTTCGGCATCGGGGTCGTCGTCTACAACGTGACCCAGGTCAGCTTCCGGCAGGGCATCACCCCCGACGACCTCCTCGGCCGGATGAACGCCACGATGCGGTTCATCGTCTGGGGCACGATGCCGATCGGCGGGCTCGTCGGCGGGGCGCTCGGCCACTGGGCCGGGGTTCCCGAGACACTGTGGATCGGTTGCGCCGGATCACTGCTATCCGTACTGCCACTCGTTCTGTCACCCTTGCGGAAGCTCCGCGAGTTGACGTCCGCACCCTCCGCGGGCACGGAGATGGTGCGGAAGTAGGCCGATCTTGCGGTTGTGACGGGTTGCGTGGTTCCAGTCGCGGCTTCCGGTCACAACCGCAAGGTCGGCGCTTCCCAGATGGCAGGATGGCGGCATGGAGAACTCACACCCCATGTTCACCACCCACACCGACACCCTCGAGCGCGCGCTGACCGCGATCGCCGAGCGTGCGTACTGGTCGGCGTACCCGGAGTCGCCCAGCCCCCGCGTCTACGGCGAGCACGCCGCGGCCGACGGCGAGGCGGCCTTCCGGGCATATCTCGGCGGCGACTTCCCGCTCAAGGACCAGCCGGCGATCACGGACTGGGTCGCGACCGAGTCCTCGCCCTTCGGCTTCCCGCTCGACGTGCGGTATCCCCACCTCGACGTCGACGGGCTGCTCGCCGCCGCGGCGGCCGGCATGCCCGCCTGGCGCGACGCCGGGCCGCAGACCCGTGCCGGCGTGTGCGTGGAGATCCTCGCCCGGCTGCACGCGAACGCGTTCGAGCTGGCCAACGCCGTCCACGCGACCACCGGCCAGGCGTTCGTCATGGCGTTCCAGGCCGGCGCCCCGCACGCCTTCGACCGGGCGCTCGAGGCGATCGCGTACGCGTACCGCGAGATGGCCCGCACCCCGGCGACCGCCACCTGGGAGAAGCCGGCCGGCAAGGGCGAGCCGCTGCGGATGAGCAAGACCTTCCACATCGTGCCCCGCGGCGTCGCCCTGGTGATCGGCTGCAACACGTTTCCGACCTGGAACTCGTTCCCCGGCCTGTTCGCGTCCCTCGCCACCGGCAACCCCGTCGTGGTCAAGCCGCACCCGGGCGCGGTGCTGCCGCTCGCGATCACCGTCAAGATCGCCCGCGAGGTGCTGGTCGACGCCGGTTTCGACCCCAACCTGGTGCTCCTCGCGCCCGAGGCGCCGGGGGAGGGCCTCGCCAAGACCCTCGCGCTGCGCCCCGAGGTGCGCATCATCGACTTCACCGGCTCGACCGAGTTCGGCGACTGGCTGGAGGACAACGCCCGCCAGGCCGCCGTGTACACGGAGAAGGCCGGCGTCAACACGATCGTCGTCGACTCGACCGGCGACTTCGCCGGGATGTGCCGCAACATCGGCTTCTCGCTGCTGCTGTATTCCGGTCAGATGTGCACGACGCCACAGAACGTCCTGGTGCCCACGGGCGGTATCGACACCGAGGACGGTCATCGCTCGTTCGACGACGTCGCCGCCGGGATCGCCGCCGCGGTCGCCGCACTGACCCGCGACCCGGCCAAGGGTGTGGAGCTTTCCGGCGCCATCGTCAATGAAGGCGTCCTGCGCCGCTTGGAGAAAGCCCGCACGGTCGGCACGGTGGTGTTGGAATCGTCAGACGTTACGCATCCGGTATATCAAGACGCGACCGTCCGCACGCCACTCATCGTGCGACTCGACGCGGCCGCCGAGGCGACCTACGGCACGGAGTGGTTCGGTCCCATTTCCTTCGTTGTCGCGACCGATTCGACCGCCGGCAGTTTGCGGATCTTCGCCGACACGGTCGGTAAGAAGGGCGCATTGACGGCTTCGGTCTATTCGACGTCTGCCGATGTGCTGGACGCGATGGAAGAGGCCGCCCTCCAGGCCGGCGTTCATCTGTCAGTCAACCTTACCGGCGGCGTCTTCGTGAACCAGTCGGCCGCGTTTTCCGACTTCCACGCCAGCGGCGCCAATCCCGCCGCCAATGCCGCGCTCACTGACGGTGCGTACGTGGCCAGCCGCTTCCGCGTGGTGCAGTCGCGCAGGCACGCCTAGTCGGGGCCCTGCCGGCGCGCTTCCCGGTCCCGGTCCCGGTTCTTACTCGGGGCTTAGTCGACTGGCGATGTCTGCGCCGGCAGGAAACCGTCAAGAAGGCGACCCGAAAAGGTCCCATCGGGAACCTTTTGCGTGCGCATGATTCGTGACCTTGCTGTCCGATTTGGGGCTGTCGGGCCTCGGGTTATCTCGTGTACCGTCCGTTTCGGTCGTCGATCCTCGCGCCGGTGCCACCCCAGGACCCGGCGTGCCCGGCCGAGGACCTCAAGGCTGGTCCCCACAGCCAGCCGGAGTGAGCAAGAAGGACCGAAGTAGAGGAAGTGCACCGTGGCACAGGGCACCGTGAAGTGGTTCAACAGCGAAAAGGGCTATGGCTTCATCGCGGTCGACGGGGGACAGGACGTCTTCGTCCACTTCTCCGCGATTGAGATGGATGGCTACAAATCGCTGGAAGACGGACAGCGCGTCGAGTTCGAGATCGCGCAGGGCCAGAAGGGCCCGCAGGCGGAGAAGGTCCGTCATCTCGCCTGAGACATCGTCTGGATCCACCCCGCCGGGGCACCGTTCTCATTCCTGAGAAACGGTGCCCTGCGTCTATTCCGGCATTGTTCGTGCCATTCATGCCTGGTTTGTAGCTGTTTAGGGCGCTTCGACCACCCGAGCCGTCACCTCGGGTTTGCTTGCACTCGCACGGTCAGAGTGCTAAACAGGAGTTGGCACTCGCGTCAGGTGAGTGCCAACGGTCGGGGCGGTGCAGCACCTGGGCGCGGGAGCGTCGAGGGGCTGGTCGTCGCGGGCTCATCCGGCCCGACCACCGGGGATCCCACTGGGTCCTTGAAGGTGCGAAAGCAGGCGGTGAGCCGCCGGCCCCACGTGGGTCGAGGCGTAACCGGAGTGTCCAGGAGGACAACGCCGAATGGCCAAGATTATCGCGTTCGACGAGGAAGCGCGCCGCGGCCTCGAGCGGGGCATGAACACCCTCGCCGACGCTGTCAAGGTGACGCTGGGCCCCAAGGGCCGCAACGTCGTCCTCGAGAAGAAGTGGGGCGCGCCCACCATCACCAACGATGGTGTGAGCATCGCCAAGGAGATCGAGCTCGAGGACCCCTACGAGAAGATCGGCGCCGAGCTGGTCAAGGAGGTCGCGAAGAAGACGGACGACGTCGCCGGTGACGGCACGACGACCGCGACCGTCCTCGCCCAGGCGCTGGTTCGTGAAGGTCTGCGCAACGTCGCCGCGGGTGCGAACCCGATGGCGCTGAAGCGTGGCATCGAGGCCGCCGTCGCGTCTGTCGCGTCGGAGCTGGCCAACCTTGCCAAGGACGTCGAGACCAAGGAGCAGATCGCTTCCACGGCCTCGATCTCCGCCGGTGACTCCACGGTCGGCGAGATCATCGCCGAGGCGATGGACAAGGTCGGCAAGGAAGGCGTCATCACGGTCGAGGAGAGCAACACCTTCGGGCTCGAGCTGGAGCTCACCGAGGGCATGCGCTTCGACAAGGGCTACATCTCGCCGTACTTCGTGACCGACACCGAGCGGATGGAGACGGTCCTCGACGACCCCTACATCCTCATCGTCGAGTCGAAGATCTCCGCGGTGAAGGACCTCCTCCCGGTGCTGGAGAAGGTCATGCAGTCCGGCAAGCCCCTCGCGATCATCTCCGAGGACGTCGAGGGCGAGGCCCTCGCGACCCTGATCGTGAACAAGATCCGTGGCACGTTCAAGTCCGTCGCCGTCAAGGCCCCGGGCTTCGGTGACCGCCGCAAGGCGATGCTCACCGACATCGCGATCCTGACCGGTGGTCAGGTCATCTCCGAGACCGTCGGTCTCAAGCTGGAGAACGCGAGCGTCGACCTGCTGGGCAAGGCCCGCAAGGTCGTCATCACCAAGGACGAGACCACGATCGTTGAGGGCTCCGGCGACGCCGACGGCATCAACGGCCGGGTGGCGCAGATCCGGGCCGAGATCGAGAAGTCGGACTCGGACTACGACCGCGAGAAGCTGCAGGAGCGGCTGGCGAAGCTCGCCGGCGGCGTCGCGGTCATCAAGGTCGGCGCGGCCACCGAGGTCGAGCTCAAGGAGCGCAAGCACCGCATCGAGGACGCCGTTCGCAACGCGAAGGCGGCCGTCGAAGAGGGCATCGTCCCCGGCGGTGGCGTCGCGCTCGTGCAGGCCGGCAAGTCGGCGTTCGACAAGCTGGACCTCGTCGGCGACGAGGCCACCGGCGCGAACATCGTCAAGGTCGCCCTTGACGCGCCGCTGCGCCAGATCGCCGTCAACGCCGGCCTCGAAGGCGGCGTCGTGGTGGAGAAGGTCCGCAACCTCGAAGCGGGCTGGGGCCTCAACGCCGCCACCGGCGACTACGTGAACCTCCTGGCCGAGGGCATCATCGACCCGGCCAAGGTCACCCGCTCGGCCCTGCAGAACGCCGCCTCCATCGCGGCGCTCTTCCTCACCACCGAGGCAGTGGTCGCGGACAAGCCGGAGAAGAACCCGGCGCCGGCGGGTGCGCCCGGCGGCGGCGACATGGACTTCTGAGTCCAGGTTTCTCGTCGAGAAGGGCAGGCCCGTTCCGGGTCTGCCCTTCTTGCTGTCCGTGCGGGTCGCGTCTTTGCCGTTCGCGCGGGTTGCGTCGTGCTGTTGGCGGGTCGCGTTCTGCTAGCCGCAGGTGTCGCGCAGGACCCGCAGGGTGTTGTCCCAGCCGAGTCGCCGCAGCTCGGCGTCGGACCAGCCGCGGCCGCGCAGCTCGTCGAACAGCACCGGATACGCCGAGACGTCCTCCAGGCCCTCCGGCAGCACCTCCGTGCCGTCGAAGTCGCCACCGATGCCGACCGCCTCGATGCCCGCGACGTCGCGGACGTGCTCCACGTGATCGGCGACGTCCCGCACGCTCGACGGCGGGCACGGGTTGGCGGCGATCCACTCCCGCTGGAGGCGCTCGAACTCCGGCGAGCCGTACTCGGCCGGGATGGCGTCCTCCACCCGGTACAGCTCGTCGCCCCACTGCCGGCAGGCCTCGTTGAGGAAGAACGGCACGAACGTCACCATCACCACCCCGCCGGTGTCACGGACGCGGGCCAGGACGTCGTCGGGGACGTTGCGCGGATGGTCGCACAGCGCCCGGGCGGAGGAGTGCGAGAAGAACGCCGGTGCGGTGGAGACGTCCAGTGCCGCGTGCATCGTGCTCGGCGCGACGTGCGACAGGTCGGCCATCATGCCGAGCCGGTTGAGCTCGCGGACCACCTCCACGCCGAACGCCGACAGCCCGCCGACCTTCGGCTCGTCGGTCGCGCTGTCGGCCCAGTTCGTGTTCCTGCCGTGGGTGAGGGTGAGGTACCGCACGCCCAGCTGGTACAGGCCGCGCAGCACGCCGAGCGAGTCGTCCAGGCAGTGCCCGCCCTCGGCGCCGAGCAGCGACGCGACCCGTCCGCTGTCCGCGATCCGCTCGACCTCGCCGGCGTTCGTCGCGAGGGCCAGGTGATCGGGGTGGGCCTCGATCAGCCGCCGGACGAGGTCGATCTGCTCGAGCACCTTGACGGTCGCGGCGGACTCGGGGCCTGCGCACGGGACGTACACCGACCAGAACTGCGCCCGCACGCCGCCCTTCCTGAGCCGGGGGAGGTCGGTGTGCAGGCCCGTGGCGTTCATCTCGGCCGGCAGCCCTTGCATCCGCAGGCGCCAGGCCAGGTCGTTGTGGCCGTCGATGACGGGTATCGCACCGCTCATCCCAACGACTCTAGGGGCGAAATGCCGATTTTGCCCGCATCACGTGAAGGGTCCTCATATGGTGGGAGCGGCCTACACGAGGGGGAAAGCCATGGGTAAGTCAAAGAAGAACGACAACTTCGACAGCCGCGGCATGCACCGCAGCGAGGACGACCTCGGCTACATGGACCCGGACCTTTCCAACGACATGACGATCACTCCGGACGCGGACATCGCGGGCCAGTCGGCGACCGCGAACACGGCCACCATGCAGGCGAAGAAGCTCCAGCAGGAGCAGCAGACCAGCCTGCAGGACAAGCGCGCCAACCAGCCCGACCGCTGAGTTTCCGGCTGCTGCTTGTCTGGGTTGTTCGGCTGTTTGAGACGGCATCGGCCGCCCGTGGCACGACGGGGGATCACTGGGCGCGCCGATGCGACGTGTGCGGGGCAGGACTGTGGCGAACCCACGGCCTGCCCTTCATGCGTTCCTACAACTGCTTCGTGGAGATCCCTACAGCTGCTTCGTGTAGATCCAGAAGATCCGTTCGAGCCGTGCGCCGACCGTCTTGGCGTAGAACGCGACCGGCCCCGCCCATCCGATCTGCGCCGTGCTGTGCCCGTCGGCCCGCTGGTCCGCGAGGCAGCGCCGCAGCAGCACCCGGCCGACCCCGAGCCCTTCCGCCGCCGGGGCGGTGCCCATCGGGCCGAACCAGCTGGGGCGGTTGGCGCCGTACGCCGCGAACCCCAGAATCTCGCCGTCCCGCACCGCCACCCAGCAGCCGGCGTCGTCACGCCCCAGCGACTGTGCGACCTCCCAGGCCCAGCCGTCGCCCCAGATCCCGCGCACCCACTCCGGCGTGTCGGGGCCGGCCCGCATGACCTTGACCCCCGTGCCGTCCAGCCGCTCCTCGTCCGCCCCCGCCTCGGTCCAGCCGCCGGTCAGGTCGGCGGTCATGTTCCAGGCGGTGTTGGTGCGCTCGTACCCGGCCCGTTGCGCGAGGCACACCGCGGGCGTGTACCGCACGTCGATGCCCGGCCACACGTAGCACGGTGGGTTGCCGCCGATCCTGATCCGCTGCGCCCCTCGCGCCGCGAGTTCCCGCTCCGCCGCCGCGAGGAGCTCCTGACCGATCCCCTCCCGCCGCCGGTCGGGCCGCACCGCGATCAGCTCGACGTGACCGAGCAGCGGGTCGGCGTCGCTGATCGAACCGAACACCACGCCGGTCGGAGCACCGTCGTCGCCCAGCGCCGAGAGACGCACCGTGACCCGCCCATCCGGCGGCGAGGTCAACCGCCGCACCAGCGCCCCGGCCTCCCCGGCGTCCTCAGGCAGGTCCAACGCCTCAGCACACAGCCGAACCACCTCACGGTCATCCCCGCGCTCAACGATCATTTGGTAAAGATACCTAACTGTTAGCGGTGCCCTGATCCACTCCAAGAGTGGATCTTCAGGGGTGATCGAGGGACGGCGCCAACCGTCGACGCGCCAGCATGCAACTTCGATCCGTGACGGAGATCGAAGTCGCGGGCCGGTCGCCGTGGGACGATTTTGATCAACCTAACGGTGATCGAAGCCGTGCATTGCCCGTGCCGACGCTTGCGAACGACTTCGGTCGCCACTTCGGCCTAACCGCCGCCTTGGGGCGTCGGTCCACCCGGGCGGCGCCGTGCGGCACGCCGGAAGCACGAGAGCGGACAGGCGCGTGACGAGATCGCGGTCGACCTGGCGCGGATCGAGGCCGGGGTGGAGCGGGTCGTGATCGCGGCGACGACGAGACCCCCCCCACGGCGACGCCGACAACGCAACCAGTCATGCGGGTGGCCACGAAACCGACCGCCGCGCCGGCGTCGGCCACCTGACGGGCGCCGGCGCGGCGGTCATGGCCCCGGTGCAGCCGCCGGGCGCCGTGCCACCGCCCCGGACGGGCGGACCGGGTGGCGCCAACCGGTGCACGGGGTCGTTCCACCAGTACCGCGTGTCGCTCGCGGTCGGCAACGGCGCCGGGGAGCGGACCGTGATCGACGCGAGCAACGGCAACCGGAACAACCGGATCTACACCTGCGTGCCCGCGGTGATCCACAACGGGCGGGACGGCAACGTCCGGGTCGAGTATCTGGAGGCGTACTCGCGGCCCAACTCGGAGCACCGGCCGGACGCGTACATCGGGCCCGACGGCCGGGTCATGGTGCGGATGGACGCGGGGCCGGTCAACCGGTTCAAGTGACGGTTCAGAAGATCTTGCCGGGGTTGAGGATGTTGTCGGGGTCGAAGGCGGCCTTGATCGAGCGGTGCGCCTTCAGTCCGGTGGGGCCGATCTCGCGGGCCAGCCAGTCGCGTTTGAGCAGGCCGACCCCGTGTTCGCCGGTGGAGGTGCCGCCGAGGGACAGGCCGAGGGACATGATGGCGTCGAAGACCTTCTGACCCCGGGCCAGGCTGGTGGGGTCGGAGCGGTCGATGACGATGATCGGGTGGAGGTTGCCGTCGCCGGCGTGGCCGACGGTGGCGACCACCACGCCGTGGGCGGAGGCGATGCCCTCGATGCCTTCGATGAGGTCGACCAGGCGGGTGCGGGGCACGGCGACGTCGTCGACCATGATGCCGCCGCCGGCGGGGAAGAGCTGCGCGGCGAACTGCTCCATCGCGGGGTGGGCGAGGCGCCGGGCGGTGAGCAGCGCGTCGGCCTCGGTGGTGTCGGTGGCGACGTGGATGTCGGCGGCCTGGGCCTGCCGGCAGAGGGCGGCGATCGCGGCGAGGTCGTCCGGTGCCCTGGTGCCGGAGTCGACGGCGGCGATGAGGAGGGCGGCGGCGTTGGTGGGCAGGCCCATGGGGCGGAACGCCTCGATGGCGCTGAGGGTGACCCGGTCGATGACCTCGAGCATGCTCGGCTGCATGCCGGCCGTGATGATCGACTCGACCGCGGCGCCCGCGGCGGGGAGCGTGTCGAAGACGGCGACGAGGGTGAGGGAGGAGGCCGGCGCGGGGCGCAGCTTGACCGTGATCTCGGTGATGACGCCGAGCGTGCCTTCGGAGCCGACGAAGAGGCTGGTCAGGTCGTAGCCGGCGACGCCCTTCGCGGTGCGGCGGCCGCAGTTGAGGACCTCGCCGCTGGCCAGGACGACCTCCAGGCCGATGACGTGGTCGCTGGTGACGCCGTACTTGACGCAGCACATGCCGCCGGCGTCGGTGGAGACGTTGCCGCCGATGGTCGACTGCTCCCAGGAGCCGGGGTCGGGCGGGTAGTAGAGGCCCTGGGCGGCCACCGCGCGGCGCAGCTGGGCGTTGACGACACCGGGCTGGACGACGGCGACGCGGTTGGCCGCGTCGATGTCGATGATCTCGTTCATGGCGACCAGGGACAGCACGATCGCACCGTCGATGGCGTTGGCGCCGCCGGCCAGGCCGGAGCGGGCGCCCTGCGGGATGACGGGGACGCGGTGGCGGCTCGCGGCCCGGAGCACCGCGGAGACCTGGCCGGTGGTGCGGGGACGCACGACGACCGCGGGGGTCCCGTACTCGCAGAGGTCGGCTTCGTCGTGCTCGTACGAACGCAACAGGTCCGGGTCGGTGAGCACCCCGCCCTCGTGGGGCAGGGCGGCGCGAAGCTCGTGAATGAGATCCGAGTTGAGATCCATGTTTGGCAGGCTAGTGGGCGTGCTCTACATCGACACGCCGCGGTGGCCGGCGCACGGCCGGCTCTGGGCCCATCTGATCAGCGACGTGTCGGTGACCGAGCTGCACGTGTTCGCGGAGTTGCTGGGCGTGCCGCGGCGCGCGTTCGAGCGGGATCACTACGACGTGCCGGCGCATCGGGTGCAGACCGCCATCTGGCTGGGTGCGAGTCTCGTGACCGGCAAGGAGATCGTGGCCCGCCTGAAAGCTGCCGGCCTGCGCCGCCCACGCCATTTGTCCGAATCAGCGCGCCCATCCAGGGCTGTGAAATAGCTGCTCAGGGGTTGTTTTCGGAGGGAACTTAGGCGACCCTTGCTTAGGTAAGGCTAAGCGAGGAGCACAATCGTGTATGTCTGCATCTGCGCCCGGGTACGTGAGTGCGAGATCCGGCGGGTCATCCGCGCCGGCGCGCACTCCGAGGACGCCGTCGGCGACGAGTGTGGCGCCGGCACCGGGTGTGGCACCTGCCTCGATCGGGTGGCTGACCTGCTTGAAGCCGAGGTGCCAAATGCGGTATTGCCCGCTTTGGCCTAGAAAAGCGGCTACCCTGCCCACATGCAGGGGGATGCACGAGTCATTGAATTTCTCAACGAACAGCTGACCGCCGAGCTCACGGCGATCAACCAGTACTTCCTACACGCGAAGATGCAGGAGAACTGGGGATATACGGTCCTGGCCAAATACACCCGGCACGAGTCGATCGACGAGATGAAGCACGCCGAGGTGCTGACCGACCGGATCCTGTTCCTGGAGGGTCTGCCCAACTACCAGCGGCTCTTCCCGATCCGCATCGGCGAGACCGTCCCGGAACAGTTCAAGTGCGACATGCAGGTCGAGGTCGAGGCCGTCGACCGGCTGCGCCGCGGCATCGACTACATGCGCTCGATCGGCGACGTCACGTCCGCCAACATCTTCGAGGCGATCCTCGAGGACGAGGAGCACCACGTCGACTACCTCGAGACGCAGCTGGGCCTCATCGAGAAGCTCGGTGAGCCGCTGTATCTGCAGAACGTCACGGAGCACCCAGAAGCGTCGTGATCTCGGCCCGCAGGTTGTCGTGCGCGCGGGCGGTCCACTCCGCCCGCCCCGGCACCGCCCGGAACAGGTCCGGCTCGGCCAGGAACGTCCCGAGGATCTGCGCCCGTCCGGCCCGGAAGGCCTCCTCGGGCACGGCGGCGTACTCCTCGCGTACCGCCGCCGCATAACGGGCATAGTCCACCGGCGGCGAGGCGAGAATCGCGAGATCCGCGTCCGCGAGCAGCGCGCCGTTGCGGTCCCCGGGGGCGACCGCGTGTCCCGCCGTCAGGCGCACGAGCCGGGCCACCTCTGCCACCCGGTCCGCCGGAACCCCGAGACCGGGGAGCACGGAGATCGCCAGGACCGCGCTGCGTTCCTCGTTGTCGGCCGTGTTCAGCTCGTAGATCGCGTCGTGGAACCACGCCGCCAGCCGGACCGCGAGCGGGTCGTCGGCGACGGCGGCGTGCTCGTCGATCACGCCCAGCATGACCGCCAGGTGATCGAGAGTGTGATATCGCCGGTGCGGCTCGGACCACCGCACGATCAGGTCGGCCCCGATGAGCGAGTCCGCGGGGAACAGGCGCTGCCAGTCAGCCAACGACACCATAGGACGACTTTAAGGCCTGTGTCGGAGCAGGAGCCGGGCTGCGGCGGGCCCAGGCGTCGCCTCGCACCGACCCCTACTCCGACACAGGCCTCAGGGCCTCGACGATGTGCTCGATGCTCACCGCCCGGCCGGCCGCCCGGTCCCGTTGATGGTCCAGCAGCAGCGGCAGCGTCACCGCGCGCAACGTCTGCGCGTCCGGCGGCTCGGCGAGCCGGTGCCTGGCCCGCAGGCCGTCCGCCGCGCCGATCAGCCGCGCCGCGTGCGCCGGGTCGTCGGCCGCGACCAGCGCCGCGACCACGTCCAGGGAGATCGCCAGGTCGAGCCGGTCGCCGACCTCGTGCCGGGTGGTCAGCGCGGTCACCAGCAGCCGCAGCGCCTCGACCCGGTCGCCTTCCAGGCGGGCGGCGAGACCCAGCTGGTGCTGGGCCATCGCGGCGCCGAACGCGTCGCCGATCTGCCGGCTGAGCGTGAGGCTCTCGTCGAGCGCCTCGCGGGCCGCGGCGACGTCGCCCCGGGCGAGCATGATCTGGCCGAGGCACTCCAGGGCGAGCTGGATGCCCCGCGTGTTGCCGGCGGCGCGCTCCAGTGCCAGGCATTCGGTGGCGTACCGTTCGGCCTCGGCGATCTCACCCCGCGACAGTGACACCTTGCTGAGGTTGCCGAGCGACGCGGCGACGCCCTGCGGCACGTCCAGCTCCCGCCAGATCGCCAGGCTGTGCCCGAAGTGCCCGGTGGCGGCCGCGTGGTCGCCGCCGCCGATCGCCGCGATCCCCATCGCGTTGTGCGCGTGGCCGACCGTCGCGCGGTCGCCGGCCGCCGTCGCCTTCTCCAGGGCCGAGGCGCCGAAGCGCAGCGCCTCCTCGTGCTCGTCCTGGGTCGCGGCGAGGATCGCGGCGGCGTGCAGCAGCCGGGCGAGGGCGCCGTCCTCCAGTCCGGGGGCGGACAGCAGGGTCGAGAGCCAGTCCCGGCCCTCGTTGATGTGGGCGCCGTTGCGCCAGTACCGCCACAGCCCCAGGCAGATCCGCGTCTTGGTGGCGACATCGGCGTGGGCGAAGGCGGCCCGGACGTTCTGGTAGTCCGTCTCGACCCGGCCGGTCCACTCGACCTGCTCCGGGCCGGACAGCCCGACCGCCGACGCCTCCGCGAACGCCGCGTAGAAGTCCGCGTGCCGGTCGAGGGGCTCGACCGCGCCATCGAGCCGGTGCCGGGCGTAGGAGCGGATCGTCGACAGCAGCCGGTATCGCCCGTCGTCCTCGTCCCGGACCACGAGGTGCTTGTCCACGAGCGCCGACAGCCGTTTCACCAGCAGGTCCAGGTCGCCGCCGGGCAGGGTCACCGCGAGCGCCGCGGCGGCCGTCCAGCCGCCGGCGAACACTGACAGCTCCGTCAGCAGCCGCTGCTCCTCGGCGTCGAGCAGGACGAAGCTCCAGTCGATCGCCCCGCGCAGGGTCTGCTGGCGGGCCGGCAGGTCCCGCGGTCCGGCGCCGCCGAGGGAGTCGAGGTCCCGGTCGAGGTGCTCGGTGAGGTGGTCGAGCAGCTCGTCCGGGGTCCAGCGGTCGATGCGGGCGGCGGCCAGCTCGATCGCGAGGGGCAGGCCGTCGAGGCGGCGGCACAGCGCGGCGACCGGCAGCGCCGTGTCGATGGTGATCTCGAAGTCGGCGTCGACGGCCCGGGCCCGCTGCTCGAACAGCGTCACGGCGGGCGAGTCGGCGAGCGTCGGCACCTGATACACCTGCTCGCCGTAGAGCGACAGCCGCTCCCGGCTGGTGACCAGCGCCCGCACCCCCGGCGCCGCCGCCAGCAGGTCACTGACCAGGGCCGCGCCGTCGTCGACGACCTGCTCGAAGTTGTCCAGCACCAGCAGCAGCTCGGCGTCGGTGAGCTGGTCCAGGACGGTGTCGAACAGGTGCTGGTCGGGCAGTTCGCTGACGTGCAGCGCCCTGGCCAGGGCGGCGGTCATCAGCTCGGCGTCGGTGCTGTCGGCGAGGGGCACGAACACGGCGCCGCCGGGGAAGTCGTCGGCGAGCATGGTCGCGGCGGCCAGGGACAGCCGGGTCTTGCCGATGCCGCCCGGCCCGACCAGGGTGACCAGGCGCCCGTCCCGGACCAGGGCGGCGACCCTGGCCGTCTCCCGGTCTCGTCCGACGAGTTTGGTCATTGGTACGGGCAGCCGGCTGCGGCGGCGTCTGGCCTGCTGTGGTTTGACGGTCCAGGTGCCGTCCGCCGAGCCGATCAGCTCGCCCTGCGCCCGGAGCCGCCCGAGCTCGGCCTCGGCCCGGGCCGGCAGCCCACCGGAGCGCTCGACGAGGCGGTCGACCAGGGCGGTGCTGGGCTCGCCTGCGAGGGTGATGCGCAGCCAGATCCGCAGCGTCGCCGGGGACCAGGGGGTCAGCTCGACGACGGCTTCCCGCAGGCCGGTGCGGCGCGGGTCGTCGTCGTGCACGCTCGTGGTGGCGTAGACGATCGCCGCGGCGTCACCCAGCTCCGGCAGCGGGTCGCCGACGTCGACGAGGAGGATGCAGCCGGGCGCGCGGTCTGCTGCCAGTACCGCCGGAAAACCCCGTAAACGGGCGATTTGCGCGACCTCACGGAGGAACCGCGTGTGCCCGGCGCCGGGCGGGCCGACGATCCGCAGGGCGGCGTGGCCACCGGCGGCGACCCGGGTGAGAAACTCCTGCGTGGCGCTCAGCGCCGCGTCCCGCTCCCAGAGGCGGGACGAGCCGGCGGCGGCGGACGCCTCGACGTCGTCGCCGACCGCCTGCCCGCGCCCGCGGCGCTTGGCGAGGTAGTTGCGCCGGTCCGCGGCCGCGATCAGGGTCTCGCCGTCCGTGCCGTCCACGGGGCTGGTGGCCACGCCGAGGCTGATCGACAGGTGCAGCGGCGGGGTCCCGGCGAACTCCCTGGCCCGGATCTCGTCCGTCAGCCGGATCGCGAGCCGCAGCGCCTCGTCGGCGCCGGTGTTCGGCAGCAGCAGCACGAACTCGTCGCCGCCGTAGCGGAACAGCACGTCGTCGGTGCGGATGAGCTCGGCGATCCGGTCGGCGAGCTGGCGCAGCAGCAGGTCACCGCGGAGGTGGCCGAAGGCGTCGTTGACCGTCTTGAAGTGGTCGACATCGAACAGCAGCAGGCTGCACCCCGCGACGTCGTGCAGGGCGACGTCCAGAGCGGCACGCGAATGAGCACCGGTGACTGGATCCATCGTCACCGGTGCCGGACCGCCCTGCACGTTCATTGTCAAACTGATCGGCCTACCGGGGTCGCCGATGAGGTGTTCAGCGGGTTTTGACCGTCCGGTGTCCACCCGGTGGCTGTTCGTCACCGCCGAAGGTGCCGTTGCGTCGCCAGGACGTGACTATCTGTAAACGGTCCCGCATGTTTGGTGAGCCGGCACCGATCGGGCCGGACCCCAGGAAGGAGCACTGGTGGCAGCTCACAGGACTGTCGTCGCAGGTGCCGTAGCGCTCGGTCTCATAGCGCCCGTTGTCGCAGGATCGGCGGTCTCAGCGCCGACGGTTGCCTACGCCCACGACCAGGGCTCCCGGCTGTGGCACGCCGACGCCTGGGCAGGCGCGGGCGGCTCCGGCCTCACCGCCACGGACCTCGGCAACGCCTACGCCTCGCAGGTCGGCGGCGGCGACGGCACCGGGGTCGGCATCGCGCTCATCGACACCGGCGTCGTCAACGTGGCCGGCCTGCCCGCGGCGCAGATCGTCAACGGCCCGGACCTGTCGTTCGAGTCCCAGTCGGCCAACCTGCGCTACCTCGACACGTTCGGCCACGGCACGCATCTCGCCGGCATCATCGTCGGCAACGACACCGCCACCGGCTTCCACGGCATCGCCCCCAAGGCCAAGCTGACCTCCATCAAGGTCGGCGCGTCCGGCGGCGCCGTGGACGTCTCGCAGGTGATCGCCGGCATCGACTGGGTCGTCCAGCACCGCAACGACGACAAGGCCAGCCCGATCCGGATCATCACCCTGGCGTACGGCACCGACAGCACCCAGTCCACCTTCTACGACCCGTTGAACTACGCGGTCGAGAACGCCTGGCGCAACGGCGTCGTCGTCGTCGCCGCGGGCGGCAACACCGGCACCGTCGCCACGCTCACCAACCCGGCCAACGACCCGTCGGTGCTGTCCGTCGGCTCCGCCGCGGTGAACAACACCGTCGCCAACGCCGACGACACCGCGTCGACGTTCAACTCCCGCGGCACCACGCGCAACCTGGACCTGCTGGCGCCCGGCGAGCAGATCGTGTCGCTGCGCGACCCGGGCTCCTACCTCGACCAGACCTACCCCGGCGCCCGCGTCGGCGACCGGTTCTTCCGCGGCAGCGGCAGCTCCCAGGCCGCGGCGGTCGCCGCCGGTGGCATCGCCCTGCTCCTGCAGAAACGCCCCACCCTCACCCCCGGCCAGGTCAAGGCCCTGCTGAAGGGCACCGCGACGCCCCTGGCGGGCGGCGTCGGCGAGCTCAACCTCGCCGCGGCGGTGAAGGCCGCCACCCCGACCACCGTCCAGGCCGCCGGCACGTCGGCGGGCGTCGGCTCGCTCGAGTCCGCCCGCGGCAGCAACCACGTCGTGCACGACAACCAGCAGCTCGTCGGCGAGTTCGACATCTTCGGCGGGTTCAACCCGGCGGTCTGGGCGCAGGAGACGCGCAACGGCACCGCGTGGAACGGCGGCGTCTGGATGGGCCGCCGGATGGCCGGCGACGGCTGGACCGGCACCTCGTGGGCGTCGAAGACGTGGGCGTCGGCGACCTGGTCCGGGGAGAGCTGGGCCGACGAGGCCTGGTACGACGACACCTGGTCCGGGCACTACTGGTCCGGCGGGACCTGGTCCGGGCACTACTGGAGCGGGCACTACTGGAGCTCCAGCACCTGGTCCGCGAAGAAGTGGAAGTGATCTGAAAATTCCGGCCGCACCGCTTTTACGAAATGGCGGTGCGGTCGGACTGGAATCCGCGCAC
Source organism: Dactylosporangium siamense (assembly GCF_016862795.1). Lineage (GTDB taxonomy): Bacteria > Actinomycetota > Actinomycetes > Mycobacteriales > Micromonosporaceae > Dactylosporangium > Dactylosporangium siamense. Next base: position 23,167 of record NZ_BONQ01000078.1, read on the forward strand.
GTCCGGGACGCCGAGTCGGGCCGCGTCGGCCGTCAGGTCGTCCGGCATCCGTTGCGACTCCTGCTCCGCCGCCACCCGAGCCAGGTAGTGCTCGATCTCCCGGGCTCTGGTCGCCGCGTCCCAGCCCAGCACCGCTCCCATGACCTCCGCCGTCTCGGCGGCCGAGGCGGCGCCGCGGTGGTCGGTCTCGAAGGAGATCCGGGTCCGGCGGGTCAGCACGTCCTCCAGGTGCAGGGCCCCCTCGGCGAGGGCGGCGTACGCCACCTCCGCCGCCAGATACTCCGGGGCGCCCGGCAACGGCCGGCGCAGCGCGGGGTCCAGGGCCAGGACGTCGAAGGCGAGTGAGCCGTAGCGCTCCAGCAGGTGCTCCAGGACGCCGACCGAGATCCCGTGCCGGCGGGCCAGGTCGGCGCGGTTGGTCCACAGCGAGTGGTAGCCGTCGGCGCCGAGCAGCGGCAGGTCGGCGGTGCGGGAGGCGGGGACCAGGCCACCGTGCCGGCGCAGGCCGCCCAGGCGGTGCGCGACCCGGTCGATGACGTCGGCCGCCATCACGCGGTAGGTGGTGTACTTGCCGCCCGCGATCAGCATGAGCCCGAGCATCGGCTCGACGACGGCGTGGGTGCGCGACAGCGCCGAGGTCTGCTCGTCGCGGCTGTGCGGCTGCCGCTGGCGGGCCTCGCGGGACAGCAGCGGGCGCAGGCCGGCGTAGACGCCTTCGATGTCCTCCGTGGACAGCGGCCGGTCCAGCACCTCGTTGACCTGCCCCAGCAGGTAGGAGATGTCGGTCGCCGACGCCGCCGGGTGCCCGCGGTCCAGGTGCCAGTCGGTGTCGGTGGTGCCGATGATCCAGTGCCCGCCCCACGGGATGACGAACAGGACCGAGGTCTGGGTGCGCAGGATCAGCCCGGCCTCGCCGGTGATCGCGGAGCGGGGCACCACCAGGTGGACGCCCTTGCTGGCGCGCACCTGCAGGCCCGCCGACTCGCGGGGGCCGCCGTTGGACAGCAGGCCGGCGATGTCGTCCATCCACACGCCGGTGGCGGCGACGACCGTGCGGGCGTGGACCTCGAACTCCTCCCGGGACTCCAGGTCCCGGACCCGCACCCCGGTGACCTCCCGGGCGTCGCGGAGCAGGCCGACCGCGCGGGCGCTGGGCACGATCGCCGCGCCGAGGCTGGCGGCGGTGCGGGCGAGGGTCGTGACCAGCCGGGCGTCGTCGACCTGGCCGTCGAAGTACTGGATGGCGCCACTGATCGCGTCCTCGCGCAGCGAGGGGAAGCGCCGGTGGGTCTCGGCGCGGGACAGGTGCCGGTGCAGCGGCATCCCGCGCGGTGCCGACCCGCGAAGCTGGGCGGCGGTGGCGAACGCGTCGTAGAGGCCGACGCCGGCGCCGTAGTAGGCCCGCTGCCAGACGCGGTGGACGGCGCCGGTCAGGCCGCGGTGGGCGGGCAGCGGCACCAGGATCGGCACCGGCCGCACCAGGTGCGGGGCGAGCCGGGTGGCGAGCAGGCCACGCTCCTGGAGCGCCTCGGCGACCAGGCCGAACTCGAGCTGCTCCAGATATCGCAGCCCGCCGTGGATCAGCTTCGAGGACCGGCTGGAGGTCCCCGAGGCCAGGTCACGGGCCTCGACGAGGGCCACGGACAGCCCGCGGGACGCGGCGTCCAGCGCGGCTCCGGCGCCGGTGACACCCCCGCCGATGATCAGGACGTCGAAACGCTCGCGGCGCAGCCTGGCGACGTCCTGTGCCCGGCGACCGGGCGACAGGCGGCTGGCCTCGAATCGGGACGTGGAGGGTTCACGGCGCACCTCACTACGGTAGCCGCGCCTGTCATTGGGCATCACAGCATCGTGTCCATCACCGAACGTATCGTCAGCGCGCCCGCCGACCGGGTCTTCGCCGTCCTCGCCGACGGTTGGACGTACAGCGACTGGGTCGTCGGCACCGCGCACGTCCGCGACGTCGACCCGTCCTGGCCGTCGCCCGGTTCCCGGCTGCATCACAAGGCCGGCCCGTGGCCGATGTCGATCAAGGACCGCAGCGAGTCGCTGGAGTGCGAGCAGGGCCGGATGCTGCTGCTCAAGGTGCAGCTGTGGCCACTCGGCGCCGGGGAGGTGCGCTTCACGCTCGACCCGCTGGACGACCAGGCGACCCGGGTGAGCATGCAGGAGCAGTTCACCGACGGGCCGCTCGTCGGGGTGCGCAACAAGGTCGGCGACGTCCTGCTGCACTACCGCAACACCGAGGCACTCGCCCGCCTCGCCGATCTCGCGGAGCGGCGCGCTCAGTAGATTGCCTTCATCGCCTTTCTGACACCGGCGGCATACACGTCGCCGAGCAGCGGCCGGTGCCGGGCCAGGGCGGCGCGGGCCGCGTTCGCGCCGGCGGCACCGTGCACCCCGCCGCCCGGGTGCGCGCTGGAGCTGGCCAGAAACAGCCGGTCGACGGGCGTGTCGGCGCGCCCGAGGCCGGTCACGGGCCGCCAGAGGAGCTGCTGGTGCGCCGCCGCCGTGCCCCCGTTGATCGCCCCGTCGACCAGGCTCGGGTTCTTCGCGACCAGCTCGGCGGGGCCGCTGACGTGCCGGGCGAGCACCAGGTCGGCGAAGCCCGGGGCGTGCCGGCGCATCGCGTCCTCGACCCTTTCGACCTGGGTCCGGACCATCTCCGCGTCGACCTCGCCGGGCTTCGCGGGCCGGGGCAGGTGCGTGTAGGCCCACAGCGTCTCCGTGCCGGCCGGTGACCGGGTCGGATCGGCCGTGGTCATCTGCCCGACGAGCAGGAACGGGTCCTCCGGCGCCCGGCCGGCGGCCAGGTCGGCGGCGTAGCGCTGCGGGTCGGCGCCGAGGTGGATCGTCCCGGCCCCGGCGACGTCCGGCGACAGCCACGGCGCCGGCCCGGACAGCGCCCAGTCGATCTTCAGCGTGGCGTTGTCCCAGCGGAAACCCTCCAGGTCGCGCAGCAGCCGGGCGGGCAGGTGATCTTTCAAGATCAAGGTTTGGTACAGGGTGGGCGCCGGCACATCGGCCAGCACCGCCCTGCGGGCGCGGACGAACCGGCCGTCGGCGCACCGGACGCCCAGGGCCCGCCCGCCGGCGACGATCACCCGATCCACCATGGCGCCGGTGCGGACGGTGCCCCTCGAGCCGAGCCGCCGGACCAGGGCGTCGGTGATCTGCTGGGCGCCGCCGACCGGCACCGGGAAGCCGTGCTGCTGGCCGAGCATCGCGAGCAGCCAGCCGAACCCGCCGCTCGCCGCGTCGTCCGGGGCCAGGTCGGTGTGCAGGGCCAGGCCGGTGAGCAGCAGCCGGGCGCCGTCACCCTGGAAGAGCTCCTCGCCCAGGACCCCGGCCGGGACCAGGAACCGGCGGGCGAGCCTCAGCATGTCGCCGAGCCCCGCGGTCGCGGCCAGCCGCACGCCGGCACGGATCGGCGGGAACGGGGTGAGCAGCGACCCCAGCAGGTCGGGTTCGAGTCGGCGCCATTGGGCGTACACCTCGCGCCAACGCTGACCGTCTCCCGGCGCGAACCGCTCCAGCGACTCCGCGGTGAGGTCCAGTTCCCGGCTGAGCACGGCGGACCGCCCGTCCGGGAACAGGTGCGCGACGACCTCGGGCGCGTGCGTCCACCGCAGCCCGTGCGCCTCCAGGTCGAGCGCCAGCAGCGGCGGCGAGCCGGCGCTGAGCGGATAGAACGCGCTGCACAGGTCGCTGAGGAAGCCCGGTGCGGTGATCTCGGCCGAGCGGACCGCGCCGCCCAGGTGCTCGGTGCCCTCCAGGACGGCGACGTCCCAGCCCGCGTCGGCGAGCAGGTTGGCGGCGACCAGACCGTTGTGTCCGGCACCGATGACCACCGCGTCCACCGTCTCCGTCATGCCCCTCAGTTTGCCCTGCCGGCTCATCCGCAACCGCCCGCCGCCTCGTCCGGAGTCGGCCCTTGGCTCGTCGGGAGCCGGCTCTTGGCTCGTCTGGAGTCGGCCCTTGGCTCGTCGGGAGTCGGCTCTTGGCTCGTCCGGAGCCGCCCGCCGGAGCGTCTGGGACCGTCCGCCGGTGCGGTTGAAACCGCTCGCCGGCTCATCCATCACCGCTCGCCGGTTCATCCGAAACTGTCAGAGGCGGGTCGTAGAGTGCGGCCATGGCTCGATCACGAGGGTTGGCGCTGGCATTGACCATCGTCCTCGGCCTGTGGGCGGTGGCGGTCACCGTCGCGGTCCACGGCGGGGGCTGGCTGGTCGGCCAGGGCCTGGTAGCGCTCGGATCGGGTCTGCCCCGATGGTTCTGGCCGGTGGCGGGCGGGCTGGTCGCCGTCCTTGTCGCCGGGCCGGCGCTGCTGCTCGCGCGGCTGTCCCCGCTGCCGTTCGCCCGGACCGCCGGCCTGCAGTGGGCGGTCACCGCCCTGATCGGCGGCTTGCTGGGCACCCTCCGCCTGATCCCCGACACCTATCACGAGATCTACCTGGCGGCGCTGGCCGTGACCGCCGCGGTCGCCGCCGGCGTGCGGCGCGCCGTCCGCGGGCGGGCCGAGCGGTCCGACGGCTGGCTGCTGTGGCTGTCCCTGGCGATCGGGCTGGTCGCGCTGCTGCCGTGGCTGTGGGTCGGCGCGTTCGGCGGCCTGGTGGAGACGGTCGTCGCCCCGTTCGCCGCGCTGGCGGTCGCCTGGCTCGCGGTCCGCCCGGTCACCGCGCTCGCCGCACTCGGCGGGCCGCTGCGCAACACCTGGGGCGGCGCCGCGGTCGGCGGCCTGACCGCGGGGGTCGGCCTGGTCACCCTCGTCGCCGGCGTCGGGGAGCCCGCCGTGCAGCTGCTCGCGCTGGTGGCGATCCCGCCGCTGGCGTTCGCGGTGGCCGCGCTGGCGCGCCGGGGCCGCCCGGCGGTGCCGGCCCTGCTCGCGCCCGCCCTGTTCGGCCCGCTCGCCCTGGTCGACCCGGACGAGACCACGCTGCTGCTGGGCTTCCGCGACGTCGCCTTCTGGGCGCTGATCGGCGCCGTGGCCGGCCTGGTCCTCGCGCTGCTGGCGGCGGCCGTCGCCGTGCCGGCGACCGGCCGGGACCCGTGGCGGCCCCGCTTCGCCGCGCTCACCGCGGCCGTCGTCGCGGCCGGCGGGGCGATCGTCTACACGGTCCTCGGCCAGCCGGGTCTCCACGGCGAGCACCTCTTCGTGATCATGAAGGAGCAGGCCGACCTGAGCGGCCTGCGCGACGAGCCCGACCGCACCACCCGCATCCGGCTGACCTATGAGCGGCTGGTCGGCACCGCCGAGCGCTCCCAGGCCTCCCTGCGCGGTGCGCTGCGCGCCAAGGACCTCGAGTTCACACCGTTCTACCTGGTCAACGGCATCGAGGTGAACGCCGGCCCGCTCGCCCGCCAGTGGCTGGAGGGCCGCGCCGACGTCGACCGGGTCCTGCTCAACCCGGTCCTGCGCCCGCTGCCCGTCACGCCGGGCCCGGAGGAGGTGGGCTCGTTGCCGGCCCCCACCGCCCCGCCGTGGAACCTGACACTCATCAAGGCCGACCAGGTCTGGTCCCAGTTCACGACCGGCCGCGGCATCGTCGTCGGCAGCTCCGACTCCGGCGTCGACGGCACCCACCCGGCGCTGCGGACCACGTTCCGCGGCGCCGACGACTCCTGGCTCGACCCGCTCGACCACACCAGCGCCCCCGTGGACCGCAACGGCCACGGCACCCACACCCTCGCCACCGCGGTCGGCGCGGGCGTCGGCGTCGCGCCCGGCGCGCTGTGGGTCGCCTGCGCCAACCTCCCCCGCAACCTGGGCAGCATGGCCAACTACGTGAGCTGCCTGCAGTTCATGCTCGCCCCCTATCCCGCCGGCGCCGACCCCATGCACGCCGGCCGCCCCGACCGCGCCCCGCAGGTCCTCACCAACTCGTGGGGCTGCCCGTCCGTCGAGGGCTGCGACACCCGCTCCCTGCAGCAGGCCGTCGACGTCTTCGCCGCCGCCGGCATCTTCTTCGTCGCCGCCGCCGGCAACACCGGCCCCGACTGCGCCACCGTCACCGACCCCCCGGCCACCTACCCCGCCACCTTCACCGTCGGCGCCGTCACCCGGACCTCGAAGGTCACCTCCTTCTCCAGCCGCGGCCCCGCCCCCGGCAACGTGCCCAAGCCCGACCTCATGGCCCCCGGCGCCGCCATCGTCTCCGCCCTGCCCGGCGGCGGCTACGGCGCTCTGAGCGGCACCTCCATGGCCACACCCCACGTCGCCGGCGTCGTCGCCCTCATGTGGGCCGCCAACCCAGCCCTCATCGGCCACATCGAGCAGACCCGCCAACTCCTGCTCCGCACCACCCAGCCCGTCGACGCCACCGACTCCCCCTGCGGCCCCACAGACACCGCGGGCGCCGGCCTCGTCGACGCCTTAGCCGCCGTCACAGCCGCCACCGCCGTCACCACCAAACCCACCCCCTGACCCCCCTCGCCATTTCGCGCCCCGCCCCGTTAGCCGTCGCACGGCCCTGGGTCGCGCGCAGCGCGGCCTGGGTCGCATCAAGCGCGGCGCCCTCTGTCGCCCCTCGCCCGCCGCCACGCCCGCGGCTCTGCACAACTCCAACCGCGAACGCCTCCCGCTCACCTCCTCACCACCGCCACCGCCCAGACCCCCATTCCTCGAAGCCGGCCGATCTCGTCGCCACCTTCGCCCCTCCCTGCCTCCGCCGTCATGAGGCCGCCGCGTCCCTCCGCCACCTACGCCGTCATGTAGCCGCCGCTCTTGACAACGCTCGCCCACCACCACCCGTAAGCACACCCGCCGGGCTCCGCGTCACCCGCAACCCGGTCGTCCGCGGCAATGACCAACCCGCCCATGACGCCCGCCGCCCACCTGCTCACCCACCGTTGAGCCACCTCTTGAAGCCAGCCGGCTCGTCGCCGCCTTGTCGCCACGTGGTCGTCGCCCCCGTCGATGTCGGCCGCAGTCACGACCGACCGCACCCGTTGTTGCCTGCCGTGCCCGCGCGTTGCCGGCGCAGCACTCGCTCCTCGCCGCCGGCCGCCGCTCACCACCTGCTCCGTCCCGCCCTGCCACATCCGACCCTGGCCGCTACCCCAAGACTCGGGTCGCCGCTTGGATACCCGGCGCGACCGATCGATCTTGGCCGACTTGAGCAACGTTGCCCTGTGGCCATTCAGGCGGCCAACCTGCGACTTCGATCATGGCGGCTTGGCGTGCGATGCCCGGCAACGGGCAACGGGCAGCGGGCGATAGAGGATCGCGCTCCCGAGATCCAAGGACCGACGGGCGACCGACCGCTGTTTCGTCGAAGGATTGATGGACCGGTGACGGCGACCGGCCGCCCGCGCCGTCGATCTGTGCAGGTCTCAGCGGTTGGTGGCGCGCGACAACCAGAAGGATCCCAGGGGCCCGGAGATCCTTCCGGTTGTGGAAATCCGGCAGTCACGCCGCATGCCTGCTGCCCGATCCAGCGCTGCCGATGGGTCGCGTCCCACGGGAGTGGTGTACGAATCGCCCCTCTTTGAGGTGGTTGAGGATATGGAGACGGTCATCGCGGGGCCTGGCGGAGGTGACCAAGCGGCCTGGTTCACGGCACGACGTCGGCCAGGCTCGCGGCGTCGGCGGCCTGGCGGTCGCAGCGGCGGGCCCAGTAGGTGTGGCCGACCCGCTCGTAGGCGGCCGCGGCGGCGCCGAACGCGCCGGCCGCGGCCCGCGGGTCACCCTCGACGAGCGCGGCGCTGGCCGCCGCCGACGAGGCCATCGCCCGCCACGCCGAGCCGCCGAACCGGTCGGCGATCCGGGCCGCCGCGGCGGCGTGGGCGCGGGCCGGTTCGCTGTCGCCGAGCGCCGCGTACGTCTCGGCGGCGATCGGGTGCAGCAGCGCGCCGCAGGTGGGACAGCCGCCGTAGCGGGCGGCCGCCGCGGCCGCGGCGCGGATCGACTGGGCGGCGAGGTCGGGCTCGCCGCGTTCCAGGCGGGCGAACGCCGCGGTGGCGTGGATGCGCTGCCACACGTGCCGGGCCGTCGGCGAGACCGTCGCGATCGCCGACGCCCGGCGCAGCGCCGGGCCGACCTCGTCGGGGCGGCGCTGGCAGACGGCGACCTCGGCCAGCCGCTGCCACGGCAGGGCGCCGGAGGTCGAGCCGAGCGACGCGTGCAGCTCGGCGCCCTGGCCGAGGCAGCCGGCCGCCTCGTCGAACTGCTCGCGCAGCAGCAGCGACTCGCCGAGCAGGGTCCAGGCGAAGGCCTGGACCCGCACGACGCCGGCGTCGGTGGCGTGCGCGAGCGTCGTCCGGGCGTATTGCTCCACGTCCGTGGCGAGCTCGTCGGAGTACAGGTGGAACTGGCCGATGCACTGGTGGACGTCGAACGGCCCGGCGTAGGCGTCGGTGTCCAGGCGCGCGCCGGTCCGGCGCAACTCGGCGTCGAGGCCGCGGCGCCAGTCGCCGCGGACGTGGGACACCATGGCGATCGTCTCCTCGGCCCGGGCGCGGTCGTCCGCGGTGCCGTCGAAGGAAGCCAGCTCACGGGCTCGCAACGCGTGGTGCAGGGCCCGGTCCAGGTCGCCGTTCAGGCAGTCGACCTCGGCGCGCAGCCGCGCCAGCCGGGTCGCCTCGGCCGGGTCGGCCGTCATGGCCTCGGCCCGGGCCAGGTGCGGCTCGGCCGGCGCGACCTGGAGGCGGTCCAGGTGCGCGGACGCGAGGAGGCGGTGCAGCCGGGCCTCGTCCGCCGGGCCCGTCGAGCGTTGCAGGGCCGAGGTGTACGCCGTGACCGCGCCTCGCGGGTCGCCGGAGCGCATTCGCAGCGTGCCGACCCGCTCCCACAGCGCGGAGGTCAGCGCGGGCTCGGCGACCTGCCGGGCCAGCACCTCCGCGTGGATGCGCTGCGCCTCCGGGCCGGGCTCCGTGCCGAGCTCGTCGTGCAGCAGCCGGCGCAGCACCTCGTACTGCCGCAGCGCCTCGGCCCTCCGTCCGGCGAGGGCGAGGACCCGCATCAGGCACACGTGCGCGGACTCGACCAGCGGGTCCAGGCCGACCAGGGTCCGGGCCACCCGGGCCGTGTCCTCCAGCAGGCCGGCGGCCTCCAGGATGCCCGCGTACTCCTCCAGGATCGCGACATAGTCCCAGCGCAGGTCGAAGCGGTGGCTCGTGGTCCACTCGTCGTTGTCATCGGGCAGCAGGCCGTCGCGGTAGAGCTCGACGACCGCCGCGTACGCCTCCAGGTCGCGGCGCTCGCGGGCCTGGACGACCTGCGTGCGGAACGCCACCACGTCGACCCAGATGTGCTCGACCGGCAGGCCGAGCACATCGCCGTCGGCGACGATCGGGTTCGTCTCGTAGTGCTGCTCCGGCAGCATGTGCCGGACGTAGTGCACGGTCTTGCGCAGGTTGGCCGCGGCCGCCGCCGGGGCCAGGTCCGGCCACAGCGCCGCCGTGATCTGATCCCGGTGCAGCCGGTGCCGCGGGGCCAGGCACAGCAGCTTGACCAGTGCGGCCATCTTGCGCCGATGCCAGGCCTCGTCGGGCACCACGAGCGTGCCGATCGTGACACGGAAACCGCCGAACAGTTCGAGCCGGACCAACGCCGTCCTCCAGGTAGCACGGATGCGCCACCAGGATGACGGGCGTCGCCGCCCGCTGATACGTCGGCTGGCCGACAGTCCCGTCTTCCGGTCAGATTTGTCAGGGTCCAGCCGTCCGCGATGCGGCCCGCCGATGCGTGACGCAGCGGGCACCCCGTGGGGACAGGGTGCCCGCTGATCAGCGCGGGCGGGTCAGGCCGTCAGCGTCCACGTGTTGATGAATCCGGTGTCCCCGGTCGCCGCGTCCTGGACCCGCAGGCGCCAGGTGCCGCTGCGGGACTCGCTCGACAGGTTCATCGTGAACGTCTGGTCGATGTTGTCCGCAGTCCCGCCCTGGCGGTTGCGGAGCACGTAGACCGAGCCGTCCGGGGCGACCAGGGAGACGACCAGGTCGCCGCTGTAGGTGTGGACGATGTGCACCTCGACGATGCTTGCGACCGAGGCGTTGCCCGCGCAGCCGGCCAGAGCGATCCCGCTCTCCACCGTGGTCAGGTCGACGATGGTCACGTCGGTGGGGTTGGTGCCGGTGCAGGTGCTCGGGGGCGGGCTCAGGGTGAGCGTCCACGCGTCGATGTAGCCGGTGTCCCCGGACGCCGCGTCCTGGACCCGCAGGCGCCAGGTGCCGTTGACGGACTCGCTCGACAGGTTCGGCTGGTACGTCTGGTTGACGTTGTCCGAACTCCCGCCCTGGCGGTTGCGGAGCACGTAGACCGAGCCGTCCGGGGCGACCAGGGAGACGACCAGGTCGCCGCTGTAGGTGTGGACGATGTGCACGTCGACGGTGCTTGCGACCGAGGCGTTGCCCGAGCAGCCGGTGAAGGTGATGGTGCTCTCCGCGGTGGACAGGTTCGGGACCTGCACGTCGGTGCCGTTGGTCGCGAGGCCGCAGGCGGGCGGGTCGCCGACGGTCAGCGTGTGCACCGCCGTGTGGGTCGCCGAGGTCCCGGTGGCCGTGATGGTGATCTGGTAGATGCCGGCCACGGCACCCGACGCGGCGACGATGGTGAGCGCCGACTGGGTGCCTGAGATGATCCTGACGTAGGCGAGCTGCCCGGTGACGTTGGTGGGGAGACCGCTCACGGCGAGGTTCACCGGCTGGTCGGCGCCACTGGTGGTGGTCGTCGAGATGAGGAAGCTGACCGACTTGCCGACCTGCACCTGGCTCGCCGTCGGGCTGAGCGCGATGCTGAAGTCGTTCGTGGCGGCCGACGCAGCGGTGGGCGCCACGACGAACACGCTGAACATCGCTGCCATCACCGCCAGCAGACCGGCACCGAGCCGTCGCCGGGCGGTTGCGTGCGCCGTCCCCGTCGTTGCTCCTGACCGCGGCATCGGGTTCGTCAAGGAGAACGGCGATCGGCGGAGGTCAGTGCGCCGGGAATCCACCGTACGTAACGGGTATCGGAGCGTGGCGATCAGGCGGGTGATGTAGTGCATGGCGGGCGTCCCCTCGGATGAGTTGTCGGGGGGACCCTAGTGACGCGGCGTTCCGTGAACGTTCCCGTCCTGGTCAGCGAGCGCACGATCCGCAAGTGCGTCCGTCGCCTCGCCCGCTGGCGCGACATCGACCCCAGGACCGTCCGGCTCGCCATGGGCAAGGCCGCCGAGATGCAACGCCGGGGCGTCATCCACTTCCACGCCATCATCCGCCTCGACGGCGTCGACCCCGACAACCCCGACGACCCTGGCGCGACCGTTCCACCGCCGGCCGGGATCGACGCGCACGACCTGGTCGCCGCGGTCGAACTCGACAGCCTGCTTCGGGAGCGGCGGTGATCGGCCGGGAACGGGGTTGTCTCCCAGATGGCCCCAGGAAACGGATGAGGGCCGGTGTCCCGTTACCAGGAAACCGGCCCTCACGAAGTCGGGGTAGCCGGATTTGAACCGACGGCCTCTTCGTCCCGAACGAAGCGCGCTACCAAGCTGCGCTATACCCCGAGCGTGCCGAGTAATCGTAGCCCACGCCCGGCAGCGCTCCAACTCGGTATCCCCTGTGGCGTCAGAGGGACTTGAGGAAGGTGCTCACCGTGGACTCGTACGCGGCGGGGTCGAGGTTCCAGCTGCGGCAGTGACCAGCCTCGCGGGTCTCGACGAGCTGGACGGACGGGGAGGTCGCGGCCAGGGCGACGGTCGGCTGCGGGGCGACGGTGCGGTCGTCGTGGTCGACGTAGAGCAGGGTCGGCACGTCGAGGGCGACGGTGCGGTAGTCGAGGTCCGCGGCGCGCACGCCGAGGCGGTGCTGGATCAGCTTGAGGGCGGTCCAGGTCCACAGGGGCGGCACGTTGAGCTGGCGGGCGTTCATCCGCAGGGTGGCGGACCAGTCGACGACGGGGCAGTCCAGGACGATGCCGCCGACGAAACCGCCGTGGTCCCAGGAGCGCATGAGGTTGAGGATGGCCGCGCCGCCCATGGACCAGCCGTACAGGATGACCTGGCGGGCGCCGGCGGCCCGGGCGTAGTCGACGGCGGACAGGACGTCGCGCCATTCGGTGTGGCCGAGGTGGAAGCGGGCGTCGGGGCTGGGGAACGCCTCGGGGTCGTTGCGGTAGGTGACGACGAGGGTGTTGTGACCGGACGCGGCGAGGGTGGGCAGGATGCGCAGGGCCTCGCCGCGGGGGGCGCCCCGGCCGTGGACGGCGATGATCCAGGTGTCGTCGGCGGGGCCGCTGGTCGGCGGGACGAGCCACGCCGGGCAGTCGCCGAGCTCGGCTGGGACCAGCACCTCCTGGAAGGGCAGGCCCCGGGCGGACAGGGGGTCACCTTCGAAGACATACCCGGTGGTGTACCCCTTGAGCCCGCTCGTCAGCGTGCCGCGGGTGAGGCCGGCGATCTCGCGGGTCACGGTGGTGCGGTCCGTGGCGATGACGGGGCCGAGGACGGCGTGACCCGAGGGCCACACGAAGGCCAGCGGCATCGAGCGGGCCGTGTCGGGGGTGCGGGTCAGGGTGATCCGGTTGCCGGCATACGCGCGGACCCGCACCGGGTAGGCCCGCATGGCGTTGACGTTGAGGACCTGACCGGCGAGGAACCAGCCGGCGCCAGCGGTGCCGGTCGGCAGCAGCACGGCGAGCCCGGCGGCGCCGGCCACGCCCGCGTACGCGGCCCGGCGCGGCCACTTCCTGGCGGCTGCTGCCGGTACCGTCGCCGCGGGAACGGACGCGGCGGTCATCGCGGAACGAGGGTCAGGATCGAGGCCTCGGGTGGGCAGGCGAAGCGGACCGGCGCCGTCGGGTGGGTGCCGAGGCCCGCGGAGACGTGCAGGAACGCCGACGAGAACGGCCAGCGGTGCAGCCCCTTGGCCATGCGCCGGTCGAGGCCGCAGTTGGTGACCAGGGCCCCGAAGAACGGCAGCGCGACCTGGCCGCCGTGGGTGTGACCGGCCAGCAGCAGGTCGAAACCGTCGTCGGCCATGCGGTCCAGGACCTGCGGCTCGGGGGAGTGGGTGAGGCCGATGCGCACGTCGACGTCGGGCGAGGCCGGGCCGGCGACGCTGTCGTAGTCGTCGCGGCCGACGTGTGGGTCGTCGACGCCGACCAGCTCGACCGTGCGGCCGCCGGCCTTGATCGTGGTGCGGGCGTTGTTGAGGTCGGCCCAGCCGGAGCCGGTGAGCACGTCGCGCAGTTCCTCGGTGGGTAGGACGGCACCCTGCACGTAGGGCTTGTCGCGGTTGAAATACCCGAACGGGTTCTTCAGCACGGGTCCGCGGTAGTCGTTGCTGCCGAACACGAAGGCGCCGGGGCGGTCCAGCAGCGGCGTCAACGCCCGCACGACCGCGGGCACCGCGTCCACGTGGGCCATGTTGTCGCCGGTGACGACGACGAGGTCCGGGTCGGTGCCGGCCAGCTCGGCGATCCAGCGCTGCTTGCGGTGCTGGCCCGGGGTGAGATGGAAGTCGCTGAGGTGCAGGATCCGCAGCGGCTCGGCGTCGGGGGCGAGCACCGGCACGTCGAACCTGCGCAGGGTGAACATGTTGCGCTCGACGAGCGAGGCGTAGGCGAACGCGGCAGCACCGGCCGCGGCGGTACCGGCAGCGAGTCGCCGGACAGTCTTCGAGCGCATGGGCAAAGCGTACCGGGACGGCTGTTTCCAGCTCCCCGGGCTGCGCCCGCGGTTCCCACCCCGAGCCTTCCCACCTTCTACAACCGAATATGACCAAAGTCCCACGGATAAGCTTCGTTCATGTTGAAGGAGCGTCTGGAGTCCGACTTGCGCGAGGCGATGAAGGCCCGTGACGAGTTGGTGACCTCGACCCTGCGGATGGCGATCACCGCGGTGCGCAACGCCGAGGTCGCCGGCAAGGCCGCCCGCGAGCTGTCCGACGAGGAGATCCTCTCGGTGCTCACCAAGGAGGCGAAGAAGCGGCGTGAGGCCGCCGAGGCGTTCGCCGGCGCCGGGCGGGAGGCCCAGGCGGCGAAGGAGCGCGCCGAGGAGGAGGTGCTCGCCGGTTACCTGCCGGCCCAGCTGTCCGACGAGGAGGTCGCCGGCATCGTCCGCGACGCGCTCGCCGCGGCCGGCCTGAGCGGGATGGCGAGCATGGGGCAGGCGATGAAGGCCGCCCAGGCCGCCGTCGCCGGACGGGCCGAAGGGGGCCGGGTGGCCGCCGAGGTCCGCGCCCAGCTGGCGAAGGGTTGACCCGAGCCGGAGACCACAGCGGCCGCCCCGGATGATCCGGGGCGGCCGCTTTCGTTGTGTGGTGCGGGTCAGCAGACCCAGGGCAGCGGGCAGGCCGTGTCGTCGCGGATGCCGTCGCCGGTGCCCGGGTCATTGCCCAGGTACGGCGGCGCCGGTGCGCCCTGGCCCTTGCTGATGATCAGCGCGACCGGGCCGCCCTTGACCGTGGCACCGCCCGGCTCGGTCCGGGCGACCGTGCCTGCCGGGCAGTCCGAGGCCACCTGGGTGCCGGAGACCGTCACGTTGAACCCGGCCCGGCTGATCTTGCTGCGGGCCTGGTCGACCGGCGCGCACTTGACGGAGGGGATCTCCACCAGCTTGCCCATCGACTTGTCCTTGGTGGGCGCGGTGAACTGGACCACCGGCTTGCCCGCCAGGCCGTCCTTGAGCGTGCCCAGGGTGGCGTAGTTGATCGGCGGGTGCTTCATGTCCTTGTTCGTCTCGGGCCAGTCCGGGTCGGTGAGGAAGCCACCGACGGCGAGCTGCTTGGTCATCGCGACGAACGTGGCGCTCTTCTCCGAGTCGGTCGTGCCGGACTTGCCGGCGAGGGGGCGGCCGACGTACTTGCGGGCGTACTGGGCGGTCGCGCCGGCGCACTTGCCGCTGGCGGACTGGTCGCCGACCGGGCAGCGGGCCATGTCGACGGCCGCGCGCGCGACCTCCTTGTCGACGACCTGCTTGCACTTCGGGTCGAGCCCGTCGACCTTCTTGCCGTTGTTGTCGCGGACCTCGACGATCGGGGTCGGCTCGCAGTACAGGCCGTCGGCGGCGAGGGTGCCGTAGGCGTTGGCCAACTGCAGCGGCGTGGTCGCGCTGACGCCGAGGGTGAAGGCGCCCCAGCCCTTCGGGTTGGCGGCCAGGTCGGCGTCGCCCTTCGCGTTGAACTGGATGCCGAGCCGCTTCGCCACGTCGACGACCTTGTCGGCGCCGACCTGCTGCTCCAGCGGCACGAAGAACGTGTTGATCGAGCTGCCGAAGGCGGTCCACATGTTGTAGGGACCGGACTGGCCGCCGGCGTTCTTCGGGCAGTACCAGGGGCCGTTGCAGGACGCCGGGCTGCCGGGCTCGATCCTGAAGGTCGACTGGAACTGCTTCTCGGTGTTGATCGTCGTCGCGAGGGGCAGGCCCGCCTCCAGCGCCGCCACCGCGGTGAACATCTTGAACGTCGACCCGGCCTGATAACCGGGGATGTCCTTGTCACCGGTGATGATCGGCACCGTGGTGTTCGGCCAGTTGCCCTTCTGCCCCTTCTTGTCGGGGTTGGTGTTCGCCCCGTTCTTACTGTTGTCATTGCTGAACGTGCGGTTGGTGGCGATCGCGGTGACCCGGCCGGTGCCCGGCTCGACCGCGGCCAGCATCACCGCGTTCTGGTTGCCGAGCTTGATCTTCTCGCCCTTGCCGACGTTGGGCTGGTCCTGGGCGTACTTGGCGGCGGCGGTCTGGGTGTTGACGTCGAGCGAGGAGATCACCGTGTAACCGCCGGCGCGGAGCCGGTTGGCGCGCTGGTACTGGTCCTCGCCGAAGATCTTCTGGTCCATCCACCAGCGGCGCAGGTAGTCGCAGTAGAAGCCGGCGCCCAGCTCGACCTTCTGGATCGACTCGCAGCCCTCGGGGGTTCGCTTGCCGATGATGTTCAGCTTCGTCTTGGCTGCCTCGTCGGCCGCCGCCTGGCTGGCGTAGCCCATCGCGACCATCTGGTTCAGCACGTACTTCTGCCGGTCCAGGGCGCGGGGGAGGCCCTCGGCGGTCGCCGGGTCGCTCGTGCCGGGCGCCTTCACCAGGCCGGCGATGAGCGCGGCCTCGGGCAGCGTCAGGTCCTTCGGGTCCTTGTCGAAGTAGACGTGCGACGCGGCGAAGATGCCGTATGCGCCGTGCCCGTACGCGGCGATGTTGAGATACCGCTCCAGGATCTGGTCCTTGTTGAGCTTCTTCTCCAGGTCGATCGCGTACTTCATCTCGCGCAGCTTGCGCGTCGGCGTCTTGTCGGTGGCGTCCACGACGTCCTGCGGCGTCTTCGCCGAGTAGGAGATCGCCTGGCGCACGTATTGCATCGTCAGCGTCGAGGCGCCCTGCTCGGTCTGGCCGCCGGCGTTCTGGTTGGCCACGAACGCGCGGGCCACACCCTTCACGTCGACACCGCGGTGCTCGTAGAAGCGGTTGTCCTCCGCCGCGACGATCGCCTTGCGCATGACGTCCGCGACATCGGTCAGCGGGACGTCGCGCCGGTTCTCGTCGTACATCATCGCCAGCAGCGTCTTGCCGTCGGATGCGTAGACATAACTGATCTGCGGCGACGGAAGCACGTCGATGTCCGTCGGCAGATTCTCGAACGTGTCGGCGCCGGCCTTCGCGGCGAGGCCCGACATGGCCACCGCGGGGAATGCGGCGGCAGCGACCACCAAGCCCGCGAGCAGCCCACACAGCAGGAGCGATGCTGCGTTGGGCAGCAGGCCGTGTTCGCGTTTGCGCATCCAGGTCACTTCCTCAGACTACGGGACGGCGTCATGAGGCCGCGTCCAGATGGTGGCGCCCTCGTTGTCCTAGACGCGTGACACCGGTCGTGAGGTTGACCCGTAGCCGAGTCTGATACACGGATCACGGGGGTGCAGGCATTTTGGGCAAATCACACCCGGTCGTGACGCTGTGGTACCACGCTCCACCCTTTGGTGGATCGCCAAAGTGGCGGTTAACCTGGTGCAACAACGTTGCGTAACTGGACGACTACAGAGCATGATGTTCCGGAAAGCTCCTCTCGGGGTTCCCGTGGCCGGGGACCCTGCCGTCGCGCCGGGTAGCCCGGCGAACTGCATCCAAATGCCATGGGGGACGTGGTTTGGGTGCTATTCGCTGGGGCAAGCACGGCGGATGGACCCGGGGGGAGTCCAAGGGGGGAAGAGGAAATATGAGCATGGTCGTCGACTGGCCCAGCATCGCCGCGTGTCGCAATGGCGACCCGGACGCTCTGTTCGTCCAGGGTGCCGAGCAGAACGTGGCGAAGCGGGTCTGCCGGAGCTGCCCCGTGCGGTACGAATGCCTGGCAGACGCCCTCGACAACCGGATCGAGTTCGGAGTCTGGGGCGGCATGACCGAGCGCGAGCGCCGTGCGTTGCTGCGCCGTCACCCGCAGGTGCCCAGCTGGCGCAAGATGTTCGAAGCCGCCATGGAACGTAATGACAAGGACGCCACCAAGGAACTCGTTCCGACCGGCTGAGGCACCGGCGGCACGAGGACCGAGAACAACCTTAGAAGCTGGTCCCGATCGAGCGCAGCCCGTCGAGGTCATGGACGTCGGCGGGCTGTGCCGGGATCTTCACCACCGGCACACCGGGATGGGCGCGCAGGAACCGGCCGGAGACTGCCGCCTGCCGGTCCCGCTGGTCGGCGAGCTCGGCGTGGACCCGGAGCACCTCCGCGGTCGCCGGATGCCCGCCCAGCTCGTCGAGGCGCTCGGCCGCGGCCCGGGCGTCGTCGGCAGCCAGGCCCGCCGCCGGCACCGCCACGACCCGGTTGAGCACCAGCCCCGCGAGGGGCATCCGGTCGGCGGCGAGCCGGCCGGCGAAGTAGACCGCCTCGCGGACCGCGTCCGGCTCCGGGGCCGCCACGACCAGGAACGCCGTCTCCGGGGCCTGGAGCACCCGGTAGGTCTGCTCGGCCCGCTCCCGGAAGCCGCCGAACATCGAGTCCAGGGCGCCGACGAAACCCGACAGGTCGGTCAGCAGCTGCGCCCCGAGGATCTTCGTGACGGTGCGGCTGAACAGCCCGAACGAGGCCGACACGAGGTTGAACACGCTGCGCCCACCGGCCCGGGCCGGGGCCAGCAGCAGCCGCAGCATCTTGCCGTCGAGGAAGCGCGACAGCCGGGCCGGCGCGTCCAGGAAGTCCAGCGCGGAGCGCGAGGGCGGCGTGTCGACCACGATCAGGTCCCACTCCTCGCGGGCCCGCAGCTGGCCGAGCTTCTCCATCGCCATGTATTCCTGCGTGCCGGAGAACGTCGAGCTCATGGCCTGGTAGAAGGGGTTGGCGAAGATCTCCTCGGCCCGCTTCGGGTCGGTGTGCTCGAGCACGACCTCGTCGAAGGTCCGCTTCATGTCCAGCATCATGGCCTGCAGCTCGGCGGAGTCCGGCTGCAGTCCCTTGACCATCCGGGGCGTGTTGTCCAGCTCGGTCAGGCCCAGTGCCTGCGCCAGCCGGCGGGCCGGGTCGATGGTGAGCACGACCGTGCGCCGGCCGTGCCGCTCGGCGGCGCGCACCGCGAGGGCCGCCGCGGTCGTGGTCTTGCCGACCCCACCGGAGCCGCAGCAGACGACGATGCGGATCGCCGGGTCGGCGAGGATCGCGTCGACGTCAAGCTTGGGAGTCCCCACCTAGCGAGCGTATCCGCTCGGTGCTCACTCAAGCCGAGGTGAGCAACAGATCACCGAGCGACTCCAGTGACTGGGCGGTGACGCCGCCCGGCAGGACCGGCAGCTCCACCACCGGCCGGCCGAGACCCTGCAGGTCGGCCCGCAGGGACGCCTCCGCGGCGACCCGGGTCTGGTATGCCTTCGCCTCGCCGGCCAGGCCCGCGAGGGTCTCCTTGTCGGCGGCGAGCCCCGCCGCGGTCAGGCCGCGGCGCAGGTCCGCCTGGGTCACCTTCGCGCCGGCCAGCACCGGCGGCCGGGTCGCGTTGACGATCACCGTGCCGATCGGGATGCCCAGCCTGGTGAGCTCGTCGATCGCGTCGGCGCTCTCCTGGACCGGCATTTCCTCCAGAAGGGTGACCACGTGCACCGCGGTCATCGGCGAGCGCAGGATCGCCGCCACGCCCTCGCTCTGCGTCTTGATCGGGCCGACCTTCGCCAGGCGGGCGGTCTCGGCCGTGACGTTGAGGAACCGGCCGATCCGTCCGGTCGGCGGCGCGTCGAGCACGACCGCGTCGTAGACCCGGCGGCCGTCGACGGTGCGCGTCACCGCCTCCTTGATCTTGCCGGTGAGCAGCACGTCGCGCAGCCCGGGCGCGACCGTCGTGGCGAAGTCGACCGCACCGACCTTGCGCAGCGCCCGGCCGGCCACGCCGAGCCGGTAGAACATCTCCAGGTATTCCAGCAGCGCCTCTTCGGCGTCGACAGCGAGCGCGCGGACCTCGCCGCCGCCGCTCGCCGTCGCGATCCGCAGCTCCTGGTAGGGCAGCGGGTCGCGGTCGAACAGCTGCGCGATGCCCTGGCGGGCCTCGACCTCGATGAGCAGCGTGCGCCGGCCGTCGCGGGCCAGCGCCAGCGCGAGGGCCCCGGCGACCGTGGTCTTGCCGGTGCCGCCCTTGCCCGTGACCACATGAAGACGGGCGGGCCAGCCGTAGCCGGTCCGCCCGTCCTGAGACTCGCGCGTTGTCACCCCTCGACGCTACAGGGCGTCGTCCATGACTACGCGGCAGTGATCTCGCACACCCACCAGCCGTTGTCCTTCGTCGCGAGGAACTTGTACTTCGTCTCCGCGACCTTCTCGTCACTCGTGGCGACCTTGATCTGCACGAGGAACGTCGAGGAGGAGGTGTCCTTCTTCTCCTCCGCCGGCGTCGGCCAGGTGTAGGTCGGGCTGCTCAGGCCGGAGTCGTACTTCTTGATCTCCTCGACCCGGGCCGCCAGCTTGTCCTTGTTCCGCGAGCTGGCGCACACGTACTTGAGCGCCTCGGTGGTGTTCTTGTCCTTGTAGACGGCCTTGAGGAAGCCGTTGACCGCCTCGAGCGCGGTGGGCTGCCCCTTGCCCTGGTTGTTCTGTGTGACGAACCACGCCGCGGCGCCGCCACCGCCGCACAGCACCAGCACCACCGCGAGGACGATCAGCGTGATCATCAGGCCGCGCTTCTTCGGCGGCTGCGGCTGCTGGTAGCCGGGCTGGTAGCCGGCCGCATACGGGTCGGCCGGGAACCCGGTGGTCGGCTGACCCGGGAAACCACTCGTCGGCTGACCCGGGAACCCGCTGGTCGGCTGGCCCGGGAAGCCGCTGGTCGGCTGGCCGGGGAACCCGCTGGTCGGCTGCTGCTGCAGCGGCCCGGTCGGGAACTGCCCGGTCGGCTGCGGCCCGGTCGGGAACGCACCGGTCGGCGGGTACTGCTGCGGGTAGCCCTGCTGCGGGTACTGGTTGGGGTCGGGCTGCCCGTACTGCGGCTGCTGCCCGTACTGCGTCGGGTCGGGCTGCGGCTGCTGCTGGGGATATCCGGCCTGCTGCGGGAACGGCGGCTGGACCGGCACCTCATACGGCTGGCCGGACGTCGGCGGGGCCGAGGTGGGCGGCGCGAACGGGTCCTGCACCGCCGGCGCGGGCGGCCAGCCCTGCCCCGGAGGCGCCTGCGGTGGCTGTCCCGGCGCGGCGTAAGGGTCACCTGGCTGGCCCTGGTACTCGGGCTGCCCAGGGTACTGGGGCGGTTGTGTCATGTCTCCACCTCGTGTGCGACGGCCGGGTCCGCCGGCGGTCCGGCGTCCGGGACCCGTGCGGCGCGGCCCTCAGGGTAGCCGCAGCACGCATGCATTGGGGGACCCGATCGGGCCGGTGTGCACCGGGCGACCGATAGTCTCGCGTCATGCAGAAATGGGAGTACCTGACCGCACCGCTGCTGGTCCACAACACGAAGCTGATCCTGGACAACTTCGGCGACGACGGCTGGGAGCTGGTGGCGATCGTGCCCGGCCTCAACCCGGAGAACCTCGTCGCCTACTTCAAGCGGCCGAAGGCGGGCTGACATGGGTAGTGAGGTGTTCGCCCGGCTGGAGGAGCTCGGGCTGACGATCCCTCCGGTCGTGCCGCCGGTGGCCGCCTACGTGCCGGCCCTGCGGACCGGTAACCACGTGTATGTCTCCGGCCAGCTGCCGATGATCGACGGCAAGCTGCCCGCCGCGGGCCTGGTCGGCGCGGACGTCACCGCGGAGCAGGCCAAGGACCTCGCCCGGCAGGCCGGGCTCAACGCCCTCGGCGCCGTGCACGCCCTGGTCGGCCTGGACAAGGTCGTGCAGGTGGTCAAGATCGTCGGATTCGTCGCGTCGGCGCCGGGCTTCACCGGCCAGCCGGGCGTCGTCAACGGTGCCAGCGAGCTCTTCGGTGAGGTCTTCGGCGAGGCCGGCAAGCACGCCCGCAGCGCCGTCGGCGTCTCCGTCCTGCCGCTGAACACCCCGGTCGAGGTCGAGGCGATCTTCGAGGTCGCCTGAGACGGTGCGATTGCCCGACCGGTGCGGATGAAGCGGGTTCCGGCGCACCCCCCTGGCCGGTCGGGTGACGTGTCGAGCGAAGCGGCCCGCCGTACGATCTCTTCGTGGTAAGCCACGTCACCGCCCCGACCGCCGAGGTCCTCACGTCGTTGCCCGACTGGGTGACGTTGGTCCGCGCGCCCAACCCGGGCCCGATGACGCTCGACGGCACCAACACCTGGCTCCTGCGGGCGCCGGGTGGCGGCTGTGTCGTCGTCGACCCGGGCCCGCTGGACGAAGGCCACCTGCGGGCGGTCGCCGGGCACGCACCGATCGCGGCGATCATCCTCACGCACGGCCACGAGGACCACACCGAAGGTGTGCCCCGGCTCGCCGAGCTCACGGGCGCGCCGGTGCACCTGCCACCCGTACACACGACGCTCGACGTGGACGGGGTGCTGATCGAACCGGTCATCACGCCCGGTCACACCGCCGACTCCGTGTGTTTCGCCGCCCGGCACGGCGACCAGCGGCTGATCCTGACCGGCGACACCATCCTCGGTCGCGGCACCACGATCGTCGCCTGGCCCGACGGCGACCTCGGCGACTACCTGCACAGCCTGGACCGGCTCGCCGGCTTCGAGGGCGTGCCCGCCCTGCCCGGTCACGGCCCGGCGCTCACGGACACCGCCGTGGCCGCCCGCTTCTACCACCAGCACCGCCTGGCGCGCCTGCGGCAGGTCCGGGAGGCCCTGGCCGCGGGCGCCGAAGCGCCCGCCGAGGTGGTCGCCCGGGTCTACGCCGACGTCGACCGGAGCCTGTGGGCCGCCGCCGAGTGGTCGGTGCGCGCGCAACTTGCCTACCTGAGGCGGGAATCACAACCACCCCACCCAGGGTTGGACGCAACGTGACGTGTTCGGTGTGTGGGACCGTGGCCGTTCCCGGTGCGCGGTTCTGCCACCATTGCGGCTCGGCGCTGCCGGCTGCCGCCACCCTCCCGGCCGCCGAGCGGCGGATCGTGACGGTGCTCTTCGGCGACCTGTCCGACTTCACCGCCTGGTCGGAGGACCTCGACCCCGAGCGGGTCGGTGCCGTCACCGACCGGGTGCTCGCCGCGCTCGCCGGCGCGGTCAAGACCTTCGGCGGTCACGTCGACAAGCTCACCGGCGACGGCATCATGGCCGTCTTCGGCGCCCCGGTCGCGCACGAGGACGACGCCGAGCGGGCCGTCCGCGCGGCGCTGTCCATGCAGCGGGCGGTGCGCCGGGTGCTCGACGACGAGCGCGGCGGCGGCGCCCCCCTCGGGCTGCGCATCGGGCTCAACACCGGCACGGTCGTCGCGGGCGTCCAGGCCGGCATCGAATACACGGTCATCGGCGACACCGTGAACACCGCCGCCCGCCTCGCCGACGCCGCCGCGATCGGCGCCGTCTACGCGGGTGACCGCACCTCCGCCACGACCCGGCGACTCGCCTCCTGGCGCGCGCTGCGGCCGCTGCGGCTCAAGGGCAAGCGGGAGCCGGTCGAGGCGTTCGAGCTGCTCGGCCTCCTGGACGCCCCCGGCACCCGCTCCGGCCTCGGCGACGAGGCCCCGTTCGTCGGCCGCGAGGCGGAGCTGGCCCGGGTCTCCGGCCGGCTCGCCGAGATCGCCGACCGGCAGGAGACCCGGGTCCTGGTCTTCACCGGCGAGGCCGGGCTGGGCAAGTCCCGGCTGGCCGGCGAGATCGAGCGCTTCGCCGCCGGTTACCTCGGCAGCGCCGGCTACACGCCCAGCGCCGGGTTCGCCTCCGGCGGTGGGGCCCGGGTGCTCTCGGTGCACTGCGCCGCGTTCGGCGAACGCCGCCGGCTGGCCCCCCTCGCCGACCTGGTCCGGGCCGCGATCGGCCTGCCACCGGACGCCACCAACCTCACCCGTGAGGCGGTCGAGGAGCGGCTGCGCCGCCTGGCCCAGCGGCTGGCCCGCGCCGCCCGGGGTCGGCCCGAGCCGCCCCGTTTCGCCACCGACCTGCTGCTGAGCCTGATCGGCTACTCCGGCTCGTTCGCCGAGGCGTCCTGGGTCGCGCCCGGTGCCAAGGCCGACGAGCTCGACCTGCACGCCGTGCCCAACGCGGTCGCGGAGCTGCTGTCCGGCATGGCCGCCGAGACGCCCCTGGTCGTCATCGTCGACGACCTGCACGACGCCACCGCCGAGACCGTCGACGCGCTCGGCGCCGCCATCGAGCGGATCACCGGCCCGGTCCTCATCGTGCTGCTCGGCCGGCCCGAGCTGGTCCGCTCCGCGGGTGTCCTCACCCGCGTCCCCGACGCCGAGCTGGTGCCGATCCCGCCGCTGCGCGGCGCCGACGCGGCCCGGCTGCTCACCGCGTATCTCGGCGGCGGGCGGCTCGCCGCGCCCGACGAGGACCGGCTCCTGGCCACCGCCCAGGGCAACCCGTTCTATCTCGCCGAGCTGGTCACGCTGCTGCAGGAGCGCGGCGCGCTGAGCACCGTGCCCGGCAGCGACCCGACCGGCTGGCGGCTCACCCCGGGGTCCCTCGGCGGGCGGCTGCTGTCCCGCGACCTCGCCGCCGTCCTCGCCGCCCGCATCGACGCGCTGCCCGCCGACACCAGGGCCGTGCTGCGCGACGCGGCCGTCATCGGCGACACCGTGCCCGGCCGGGCCCTGGAGGCGCTGCGGTTCAACCCGCCCGGGCAGCCAGCCCGGCCCGCCGTCGTCGCCGCGGTCGAGCTCGAGCGCGCCGTCGAGGAGCTGCTCCAGCGGCGCATGCTGCGGCGCGCCAGGGGCGGGTTCGCGTTCGCCACGCCGCTGCTGCGCGAGGCCGCCTATGCCGGCATCGGCAAGGCCGACCTCGCCGAACGGCACGCGGCGCTGTCCCGCTGGGCGGCCGCGGCGATGGCCGCCCACCAGAGCGCCGGCAACGTGGCCGGCACCGTCACCGGCCTCAACATGACCGCCGGTGCCGCCGACGCGTTCATCGCCGAGCACGCCGAACGGGCCTCGCGGCTCGCCGACGTCGTCGGGCTGCGCCCCGACTCCCTGGCCCGCTCCGCCGCGCCGCTCGGCGTGCAGGCGCTCGGCCGGGCCGCCCGCGAGGCCCTCGCGACCGGCGAGCCCGCCCAGGCCGCGCAGGCCGCCGAACGGGCCGCGGTGCTCGGCGGCGGTGTCGTGCCGCCCGGCGACCGGCTCGTCCACGCGCGGGCGCTGCTACAGCTCGGCCGGGTGCCGGAGGCCCTCGCCAACGCCGAGAAGGTGACGGCCAACACCCCCGACGACCCGGCGGTGCGGGTCGGCGCGCTCCTCGTCGCCGGCCGCGCCTATCGCGCCACCGGTGACCAGCGCCGCAGCTACCAGACGCTGAACGACGCCCTCGACGCCGCGACCGAGGCCCGCCTCACCTACGAGCGCGGCGACGCCATGCGCCGGCTCGGCATGGCCGACTTCCTCGAAGGGCGCCTCGCCGAGGCCGGCGGGCGCTTCGCCGAGTCCTTCCAGATCGCGGTCAGCGCCGGCGACCGGCGCGCGCAGGCGTGGTCGTTGCAGCACCTGGCCTGGGTCACCACGACCCGCGGCGACTTCGCCGGCGCCGACGCGGCCCTCGGCCGGGCCGCCCGCCGCTTCGCCGAGCTCGGCGACCCCGTCGGCCGGGCCTGGCTGCGCGGCACCACCGCCTTCGTGCGCCTGCTCGCCGGGCGGCTCGGCGAGGCCCGGCGCCTCGCCAAGGCGTTCCTGCCGTTCGGCGAGCGGGTCGGCGACGCGTGGGCGGTCGGCACGCTGCGCGCGGTCGAGGCCTTCGCGGCCGCGGAGAGCGGCGACCTGGCCGACGCGGACCGGGAGGCGCGCCGGGCCTACCGGGACTTCGCCGCCGCCGGTGACGACTGGGGCCGCGGGCTGGCGCTGGTGGTCCGCGGGGTGGTCGCGCGGGAGCTGGCCGAGCCCGCACACGCCTACGACCTGCTCACCGACGCCACCGAGTACGGCGAGAAGACCGGCCACCCGCTGCTGATCGGCATGTCCCGGACCATGCGCGGGTTCGTCAGCCTGGACCGCGGTGACGCCGTGGCGGCCGAGGACGACGCCCGTGCGGTGCTCCAGGTCGTGGAGACCCACGACGTCCTGGAGGCGGCGAAGGTCGCGCCGCGGGTCCTGTTCGGCCTGGCCCGCCAGGCGCAAGGGGACCTGGCGGCGGCCCTGGAGGTGCTCGGCTGCGTGGCCGCGGAGCGGCCCGGCCCGTCGGTGATGTTCTCCCGCCGGCACGCGGTCGCCTCCTACGCCGGCGCGCTGCTCGCCGCCGGGCGGCAGGTCGAGGCGCTCGACTGGGCCCGGCAGGCGCAGACCCTCGCCGGGGAGGACGTCCGCAGCCGGATCTACGCGGCGCGGATCCTCGCCGAGGCCCTCGAGGCCAACGGCCAGTGCGACGAGGCCGCGGTCGTCACCGCGGCACTGACGACGGCGGGCGTTGTGGCCGATGCGTGACGGCGAATATCCGGTCGCTGTCGTACCGTTCTAGCCGTGACCGCAGCCGCCCCCTTGCCGACGGTGCCCGGGATGACCGGGTTGTCCGTCTTTGCGCGCGGTGGGTACGCGACCGTCTACCGGGCGACCCAGGAATCGGTCGGCCGTGAGGTCGCGGTCAAGGTGGAGAACCGCACCCTGGAGACCGACCGGGACCGCCGCCGGTTCCTGCGCGAGGCCCGCGCCGCCGGACGGATGTCCAGCCACCCGCACGTGGTCGACCTGTTCGACGCCGGCGTGACCGAGCTCGGCCACCCGTACCTGATCATGGAACTCTGCGACGGGTCCTACGCGGAGCGCATGAAGGACACGCCGCTCACCGCGGCCGAGGCCCGCGACGTCGGCTTCAAGATCGCCGACGCGCTCGCCGACGCCCACGCGCTCGGGGTGCTGCACCGCGACGTCAAACCGGCCAACATCCTGTTCAGCCGGTTCGGTGAGCCGGCCCTCGCCGACTTCGGCCTGGCCATCCTCGCCGAATGGCGGGACGAGTCCATGACGCTCGACACGCTCACCCCGGCCTACGCGCCGCCCGAGACGTTCCGGCAGTCACCGCCGGCGGCCGCCGCGGACGTGTACGCGTTGTGCGCCACGCTGTATGCGCTCATGCGGGGCCGCCCGCCGCGCTGGCGGGACGACCAGGCGCCGAGCCTGCTGTCGCTGGTCGACATGTTCAACGAGCAGGTCCCCGACCTGCCCGGCTGCCCCGAGAACCTGATGGCGGTCCTGCGGGCCGGCATGGCCAACGAGGAGGCCGACCGGCCGAGCGCGATCGAGCTGCGCGACCTGCTGATCGGCCTGCGGCTGGAGCCGGTGCCCCAGGTGGTCGTGCCGCCGCTCGGCTCGCCGCCGGTCGAACCGGTGTACACCTCGAAAGCGCCGCCGCCTCCGCCCCCGCCGGACCGTATTCTCGGCTCGCCGTTCATGGCCGGCGAGGAGCAGGACGCCGAACAGACCGTCCAGCACGCGGTGGAGGCGCCGTGGCTGGGTGGTGGCCCGCCGCCGGTCGGTCCGCCCGCGGACGGCGTGATCCTCGACACGCCGCAGCGCCCGCCGGGCGCCCGCAAGTTCCTGCTCATCGTCGCCGCCGTGGCACTGCTCGTCGTCGCGCTCGTGGGCGCCGGCATCGCGTACAACCTCAACGCCGGAGCCGGCCCCGATCCGACCAGGAGCCCGTCGGCCCCGCCGACCTCCGCGCAGAGCCAGGCCGCCGGTGCGGTCGCGTGCCCGCCGGCCGTGACGAAGCTGGCCCGCTGCTCGCCGACGGTGGAGTGCTTCGACGCGGACAAGCGGGCGGTCCCGTGCGCCGGTGCGCACACCTGGGAGGAGTTCGCCTACGGCGACCTGGCCAAGGGCAGCCAGGTGAAGACCGCCAGGGACAGCCCGGTCGACGAGGTGTGCAGTCTCAAGACGCTGCTGTTGGTGGACCTGCGGGCGGCGAACCTGAAGGTCGACGTCCTCCTGCCGACACCGGCCGATCAACAGGCCGGTCCCACGGTCTTCCGCTGCCTGGCCGGCAACCCGCCGAGCACGTTCACCGGCCAGCAGCTGCGCGTCAGTAGGACTTCTCCTGCCCCATCAGGTGCTGGGCGACGAAGTTGAGGATCATCTCGCGCGAGACCGGCGCGATGCGGCCGGCCCGGGTGGCGCCGAGCAGCGTCGCCACGCCGTACTCGGTGGTCATGCCGTTGCCGCCGTGCGCCTGGATGGCGGTGTCCACGGCGAGCGCCGACGCCTCCGCCGACGCGTACTTCGCCATGTTCGCGTTGACGCCGGCCTCCAGGTCCCGGCCGGCGTCGTAGAGCGCCGCCGCCTTCGCCACCATCAGCCGGGCCAGCTCCACCTGGATGTGCGCGTGCGCCATGGGGTGCGCGACGCCCTGGTGGCTGCCGATCGGCCGGCCCCACACGGAGCGGGTCGCGGTGTAGGTCGAGGCCCGTTCCAGGGCATACCGGGCGGTCCCGCACGCCATCGCGGCGACCGTGATCCGCTCCGGGTTCAGGCCGGAGAACAGCGCCGGCAGGCCCGCCTCCGGATCCTCGCCGATCAGGTCGGCGGCCGGGACGCGCACCTCGTCGAAGAACAGCAGGAACTGGTTCTCCGGCGACACGATCTCCATGTCCAGTTTGGACAGTGTCAGCCCGGGCGCGTCGGTGGGGACCATGAACAGCGCCGGCTTCAGCTTGCCGGTGCGCTCGTCGGCCATCCGGGCCACCACGACGACCTGCGAGCACTCGTCGACGCCGGAGATGTACACCTTGCGCCCGGTGATGACGTAGTCGTCGCCGTCCCGGCGGGCCACTGTGGACAGTTTGTGGAAGTTGGAGCCGGCGTCGGGCTCGGTGATGGCGAAGCAGACCTTCCGCGTGCCGTCGGCGAAGCCGGGCAGCCAGCGGGCCCGCTGCGCCGCCGTGCCGTGCCGGCTGACGATCGTCGCCGCGATCGCGGGCGACACGACGAGCAGCAGCAGCGGCGCGCCGGCCGCGGCCAGCTCCTCGCAGACGATCGCGAGCTCGGTGATGCCGCCACCGCCGCCGCCGAACTCCTCGGGCACGCTGACGCCGAGGTAGCCGAGCCTGGCCGCCTCGTCCCACAGCTCGTCGGAGTGCTCGCCGGCCTTGGCCTTGCGCACGAAGTACTCGTGCCCGTAGCGCTTGCCGAGCTTCGCCACCGCGTCGCGGAGGTCCTGTTGTTCCGATGTGTAGTCGAAGTCCATGAGGGGTGGGCTCCAATCTGAGGCTACGCGGGGGTCAGCACCGCCAGCAGGGCTCCCGACTCGACCTGCGAGCCGGCCGTGACCCGCAGGTCGCTGATGACCCCGTCGGTGGGTGCGTGGACGGGGTGTTCGAGCTTCATGGCCTCCACGGTCAGCAGCAGCTCGCCGGCGGCGACCCGCTGACCGGGCACGACGAGGACCCGCCCGACCGCGCCGGGCAGCGGCGCGATCAGGGAACCCTCCGGCTGCTCGGCGACCGGCAGCGGGTAGCGGGGCAGCTCGGTCAGGGTCACCGAGCCCTCGGAGCTGTCCACGAAGGACACCGGGCCGACCTCGTGCACGGCGAACTGCAGCCGGACCCCGGCGACGTCGAGCACGACCTGGTCGCCGGTCGCGGACAGGATCTGCGCCGGCGGGTGGTCGGGCGAGCCGGCCGGGTCGAGCGCGGCGCCCGGCAGGCCGATGTCCTCGGGGTCGATGCGGCGCACCGCCCAGGCCGCCAGGTCGTTGGAGCGGTCCAGCCGGTAGCCGACCTCGATCGTGCCGGTCGGGCCCTCGTACACCACCGTCTGCAGCGCGCTGGGCACGTTGCGCCAGCCGGAGGGCAGCCCCGGCAGGGTCGCCGACTTGGCCCGGCGGGCGGCGCCGGACAGCGCGGCGGCCAGGCACGACAGGCGCACCGCGTCCACGGAGGACAGCAGCGGCGCGAACACCTCGGGGTGCCGGTCCAGGAAGCCGGTGTCGGTCCCGCCGGACAGGAACGCCGAGTGCCGCAGCACCCGCACCAGGAGATCCCGGTTGGTGGTGACGCCGTGGAAGCGGGCGCGGGCGAGCGCGTTGGACAGCATCCGGGCCGCCTCGGCGCGGGTCGGCGCCCAGGCGATGAGCTTCGCGAGCATCGGGTCGTAGTGCACGCCGACCACGGAGCCGTCCGCGACCCCGGAGTCCAGGCGCAGGCCCGGCCCGGGCAGCGGGCCGAACGCGTGCGTGACGCCCGGCACGTCGAAACGGTGCAGCGTGCCCGTCGAGGGCATCCAGGCGTAGGCGGGGTCCTCGGCGTACAGGCGGACCTCGATCGCGTGCCCGCGCAGCGGCGGCGGGCCGTTGAACGGCAGCGGGCCGCCCTCCGCGACGACCAGCTGGAGCCGCACCAGGTCGACGCCGATCACGCACTCCGTCACCGGGTGCTCGACCTGCAGCCGGGTGTTCATCTCCAGGAAGAAGAACTCGCCGGACGGCGCGAGGAGGAACTCGACCGTGCCGGCGCCCACATAGGACACCGCGCGGGCCGCCGCGATCGCCGCCTGGCAGAGCCGGTCCCGCAGCGAAGGGTCGACCGCCGGCGACGGCGTCTCCTCGACGATCTTCTGGTGCCGCCGCTGGATCGAGCACTCCCGCTCACCGAGCGTCACGACGTTGCCGTGCGAGTCGGCCATGATCTGGACCTCGATGTGGCGGGCCCGCTCGACGTACCGCTCGCAGAACACCGTCCCGTCACCGAACGCGGAGGCGGCCTCGCGCCGCGCCGCCGCGACCGCCTCGGCGAGGGACTCCCGGTCCCGCACGATGCGCATGCCCCGGCCGCCACCGCCGGCGGAGGCCTTCACCAGCACCGGGAACGTGTCGACCTGCTCGGGCTCCACCGCGGTCGGCAGCATCGGCACGCCGACGTCCGCGAGCAGCGCCTTCGCCTCCAGCTTCGAGCCCATCATCGCGATCGCCTTCGGCGACGGCCCGACCCAGGTGAGCCCGGCGTCGATGACCGCCCGCGCGAAGTCGGCGTTCTCCGACAGGAACCCGTAACCGGGGTGCACGGCGTCGGCGCCGCACTTGCGGGCGGCCGCGATGAGCAGGTCGCCGCGCAGGTAGGTGGCGGTCGGCGCGTTGCCCGGCAGGTGCACCGCGTAGTCGGCCTCGGCGACGTGCGGCGCGTCGGCGTCGGAGTCGGAGTAGACGGCGACCGTCTCGACGCCCATCGCCCGGCAGGTGGCGAACACCCGCCTGGCGATCTCGCCCCGGTTGGCGACCAGGAGCCTTCTGATCACGATGTCTCCTAGAGTCGGAAAACGCCGAAGTTGGCGTCGTTCTCGCCGGCACGGACCAGCGCCAGGCACATGCCGAGCACGGTGCGGGTGTCGCGGGGGTCGATCACACCGTCGTCGTAGAGGCGGCCGGACAGGAACAGCGCCGCCGACTCCTGCTCGACCTTGTGCTCGACCATGAACCGCATGGTGCGGTCCTGCTCCTCGTCGTAGGCGTGCCCCTTGGCCTCCGCGGCCTGCCGGGCGACGATCGACAGCACCCCGGCCAGCTGCTGCGGTCCCATCACCGCCGACTTGGCGTTCGGCCAGGTGAACAGGAAGCGGGGCTCGAAGGCGCGGCCGCACATGCCGTAGTTGCCGGCGCCGTAGGACGCGCCGATGTTGACCGTCAGGTGCGGCACCTTGGAGTTCGCGACCGCGTTGATCATCAGGGCGCCGTGCTTGATGATGCCGCCCTGCTCGTATTCGCTGCCCACCATGTAGCCGGTGGTGTTCTGCAGGAACAGCAGGGGGGTGCCGGCGGCGTTGGCGAGCTGGATGAACTGGGCCGCCTTCTGCGCCTCCGCGGAGAACAGCACGCCGCGGGTGTTGGCGAGCACCCCGATGCGGTGTCCGTGGATGGCGCCCCAGCCGGTGCACAGCGCCTGGCCGTAGGCGGGCTTGAACTCGTCGAACTCGCTGCTGTCCAGGACCCTCGCCAGGATCTCGCGGGGGTCGAACGGCACGCGAAGGTCGGCGCTGGGAATGCCGAGGAGGTCGTCGGCCTCGTATTTAGGCTCGGGTCCGTAGGTTTTTGCCAGGTTGTATCCGAAATTTCGGACGCAGCTCCGCGCGAGCCTCAGCGCGTCGCGCTCGTCCTCGGCGACGTAGTCGGCCAGGCCCGAGCGCGTGGCGTGCATCGCCGCGCCGCCGAGGGTCTCGTCGTCCACCGTCTCGCCGGTCGCCATCTTGACCAGCGGCGGACCGGCGAGGAACACCTTGGCCCGGTCCCGCACGAAGATCGTGTAGTCCGACATGCCGGGCACGTACGCACCGCCGGCGGTCGCGTTGCCGAACACCACCGCGACCGTCGGGATGCGCGCCGCCGACAGCCGGGTCAGGTCGCGGAACGCCGCCCCGCCGGGGATGAAGATCTCCGCCTGCTGCGGCAGGTCCGCGCCGCCCGACTCGACCAGGTTGATCATCGGCAGCCGGTTCTCCCGGGCGATCTGACCGGCCCGCTGGGTCTTCTTCAGCGAGAACGGGTTGACCGCGCCGCCGCGGACCGTCGGGTCGTTGGCCACGATCACGCACGGCGTGCCCTCGACGATGCCGATGCCGGTGACGACGCTCGCACCGATCGGGTAGTCGGTGCCCCACGCGGCGACCGGGCAGATCTCCAGGAACGGCGAGTCGCGGTCGACCAGCAGCTCGATCCGCTCCCGGGGCAGCAGCTTGCCGCGGGCGTGGTGGCGGGTCACGTACTTCTCGCCCCCGCCGCCGCGCGCCTGTCGCAGCGCCGAGTCCAGCTCGGTCAGCCGCTCCAGCATCGCCTCCCGGTTGTCCAGGTAGGCGGGCCCACGCGGGTCGAGGGCACTGTTCAGGATCGGCATGCCTCTAGACCCCCAACTGCTTCGCGATGATCTCGTTCATGATCTCCGTGGTCCCGCCGCCGATGCCCATGATCCGAGCGTCCCGGTAGTGACGCTCGACCTCGGCGTCGCGCAGATACCCGAGGCCACCGTGCAGCTGCACGGCCTGGTCGACGACGTGGTCGCAGGCCGCGACCGCCGTGTTCTTCGCCATCGCCACCTCCGTAACGAGTAGCTCGCCGCTTGCGACACGTCTCGCGGCGTGTCGCACGTAGGTCCGGGCGACGTCGACCTGCCGGGCCATCTCGGCGAGCCGGTGCCTGACCAGCTGCCGGCTCGCGAGGGGCCGGCCGAACGTGTGCCGGTCGCGGACCCAGGCGAGGGTCAGGTCGAGGCAGCGCTGCGCGGTGGCGTAGCACTGCACGGCGAGGGAGAGCCGCTCGGCGGCGAAGTGCGCCAGCAGCGTGTGGATGCCGCCCACCTCGTGGCCGCGGGGCACCCGCACGTCCACAAAGGACAGCTCCGCGGTGTCGGAGCAGTGCCAGCCCATCTTCTCCAGGGTCCTGGTGACGGTGAACCCCTGGATCACCAGCAGTTTGAGGCCGTCCCCGGTGCGCACCGCGGTGGTCGCGAAGTCGGCCCGGGCGCCGCTGGTGATGAAGAGCTTCGTGCCGTTGACGATGTACTGGTCGCCGTCGGCCCTCGCGGTGGTGCGGATCCCGGCGACATCGGATCCGCCGTCCGGCTCGGTGACGGCCAGGCAGCCGATCAGCTCGCCGCGCAGCGTCGGCCGCACGAACCGGTCGATCAGGTCCCGGTCGCCGCCGGCGACGATGTGCGGCAGCGCGATGCCGTGCGTGAACAGCGCCGCGATCAGGCCCGACGAACCACCCGACTGGATGATCTCCTCGGTGACCACGATCGAGTCGATCAGGTCGCCGCCCTCGCCGCCGACCTCCTCCGGGAAGCCGATGCCGAGCAGCCCGACCTCGGCGGCCCTGCGGTGCAGGTCTCTGGGCACCTCGCCGGCCCGCTCCCAGTCGCCGAGGTGCGGCACGATCTCCCGGCGGGTGAAATTCCGCACCAGGTCCCGCAGTTCGGGCTTCGCGAAGGCGTCGATCATGGCAACAACTCGTCGGGGATGTCGATGACTCTCGATCGCAGCCATTCGCCGAGTGCCTTGCCCTGCGGGTCGAAACGGGTGCTGGCCGCGACTCCGTCGCCGAGGATGCCCCGGATCAGGAAGTTCAGCGCGCGGAGGTTCGGCAGCTCGTGGCGCTCCACGGTTTGGACTTCCGGCAGCAGGTCCTTCAGGAGGTCCTCGGTGAGGGTGGCCCTGAGCCAGGCGTAGGCCTCGTCGGTGCGGGCCCAGACGCCGATGTTCGCGTCGCCGCCCTTGTCACCGGACCGGGCGCCGAACAGCGTCCCCAGCGGCACTCTCATCGGACCTCCACCGTCGTGCCGTCCGGCAGGACCGCTACCTGTTGGATGGCGCTGCGTGGCACCAACTCCGCTTGAAAAATCCCGAAGGGCGTCGCGTCGCCGGGCGGCCCGGTCAGGGTGAGGCCGGGATAAGACGACAGGGCCAGCTCGACCGCCGCCTGCGAGAACGCCCGGCCGGCCTGTTTCTGATCCACGCTTTTGATGTGTACGGCCAGCAGAGCGCTCGCCCGTTGCTCGTCGTCGGCGTCCGGATGGTCGGTCCTGGCGAGGGTGAACTCCAGCTCGTGGTGCAGTCTTCGGCGCAGCTGGCGCTCGACGAGGGCGGCCTTCTCCTCGATCTGCAGTCCACACAGGACGAAGGTCATGCTGTTGCGGAAGCCGGCGAACGTCGGGGTGCCGACCTTCAGCGTGTCCGGCGGCGGGCTGCCCTTGACGCCCCGCACCTCGACCCGGTCCTGGTCCGATTGGGTGAGCCGGATCGTGTCGAAGTGCGTGGTGACGTCCGGGCCGAGGTAGGCCGGTGCGCCGATCTCGTAGAGCAACTGGGCGGTGACCGTGTCGATCGTGACCGCGCCGCCGGTGCCGGGGTGCTTGGTGATGACCGACGAGCCGTCCTCGTGCAGCTCGGCGATCGGGAAGCCGGGGTGGTCCAGGTTGGGCAGCTCGGTGAAGAACGCGTAGTTGCCGCCGGTGGCCTGGGCGCCGCACTCCAGGATGTGCCCGGCCACGGTGGCGCCGGCGAGCGCGTCGTAGTCCCCGGGCTGCCAGCCGAAGTGGGCGATGCCGGGGCCGACCACCAGCGAGGCGTCGGTGACCCGGCCGGTGACCACGACGTCCGCGCCGCCCCGGAGGCACTCGGCGATGCCGGCGGCGCCGGTGTAGGCGTTCGGGTCGCTGGCCGAGACGTGGCCGACCCGGACGCTGAGCCCCAGCCGCTTCGCGAGGGCCTCGATCGCCCTTCTGAGGCCGGCCGGGTTGAGCCCGCCCGCGTTGGTGACGAGTTTCGTGCCCTGGTCGAGGGCCGTGCCGAGGGTGTGCTCGAGCTGGCGCAGGAACGTCTTCGCGTAGCCCGTGTCCGGGTCCTTCATCCGGTCCCTGGCCAGGATCAGCATGGTCAGCTCGGCGAGGTAGTCGCCGGTGAGCACGTCGAGCGGGCCGGCCTCGAGCATCTCCTGCCAGGCGGTCGCGCGGTCGCCGTAGAACCCCGAGGCGTTGCCGATGCGGAT
This sequence comes from Dactylosporangium siamense, assembly GCF_016862795.1. Lineage (GTDB taxonomy): Bacteria > Actinomycetota > Actinomycetes > Mycobacteriales > Micromonosporaceae > Dactylosporangium > Dactylosporangium siamense. The sequence continues at coordinate 58,054 of NZ_BONQ01000078.1, forward strand.
CACTGTGCTTGCGCTTTCGTCGGCTCCCGCTTTCCCCCGGGCGGGCCGGCGAACGCCTGGGCGAGGGTGGTCCACCGCCGGGCCGCTTCGCCGGTGGCCTGCAGCGCGAGGTCTGCCGGGTGCCTGCGCTGGGTGACCAGCAGGCAGAAGTCCTCGACCGGGCCGACGATCCGGTTCGGCGCGTCCTGCGGGCCGAACGTCCACACCTCGCCATCCACAGTGGACAGCTCGACCCGGAACGGTGTTTCTGGCGGGCTCTGCCCATGGCTGAGGAAGCTGTGCCCGATCGTGCGGAAGCCGAGGTTGGCCACGTGTCGCAGCCGGTCGGTGGGACGGCGGTGCTCCTGAGCGTCATCGCGGTCCGGGAACGTCTCGGCCACGTCCTGGCCGTGCGCCCACGTCTCCATCATCCGGCCCGTCGCGCTGGACAGCGGCGACATCGCGGTGCCGAACCACGGCAGCTTCTCGTCCTTCGGTTTGGCGCTCAGCGCCTCCGCGAGGGCGACCCGGCCGTCCCGCCAGCGGCGCAACAGCTCGTCCGGCGGGGCGATGGTGTCCGCCGCCGCGCGGTCCACCATCGTGGAGGGATCCTCGATCGCGCTCATCTGCCGGATGAACTCCGCCGGGTCTGTCGCGGCGAGGGTCGCCACCGTGTCGGTCCAGTGCAGGTGGGCGATCTGGTGCGCGACCGTCCAGCCTTTCGCGGGCGTCGGCCGGCTCCAGTCCCTGTCGTCGAGGGCCCGCACCAGACGGTCCAGCGACTCGGACTCCGCGTTCAGGTCGTCCAGGACCTCGTGCAACGTCACCATGTCAGGTCCCCAGAATCGTCGTGAGCTGCAGCTTCCACGCCGCGAGCAGCAGGCCGCGGCGGTGGCTGTCGTCGGTGAGGAGGTTGGCCACGCCGAGGCCGCGCAGCAGGTCCAGGGTGGCCTGGACCGCCTCACGGACGCCCGGCCGGCGCTCGTCGGCGCTGAGCACCTCGACCGTCAGGCGGTGCATCTCCCGGCCGACCCTCGCCTCCAGGGGCACGAGCGCGTCGCGCAGCTCCGGATCGGTGCGGGCGGCGACCCACACCTCGAGGGCGGCGACGAACAGCGGCCCGGTGAACGCCGCCGCGAGGATGTCGAGCACCCGGTCGAGGCGCTCGTCGCGGTCCCCGGTCAGCGCGGCGGCCTCCTTGCGGATCTCCTCGGCGCGCCGCTCGGCGAGGTGCGTGACGGCGGCGAGCACCAGGGCGGCGCGCGTGGGGTAGTGGTGCAGCTGGGCGCCGCGGGAGACGCCGGCGCGCTCGGCGATGACCGTGGTGGTCGCGCCCGACCAGCCGTGCAGCACCAGGCAGTCGACGGTCGCCTCCAGCAGGCGCTGCTGGGTGGCGCGGCTGCGCTCCTGCTGTGGGGCTCTCACCCTTCCGAGGGTGCTGCCCGCGAAACAAACAGTCAAGCCTGACTTTTTTGGTGGCAGACAAAAAGGCACGCGGCGGGCGTGCCCTTTTGGGGTGTCTGCGCTGTTCGGCTTTCGGGCCTGCGCTTTTTTCGGTTGTCAGACGCGGGCGCGGCGGGCCAGGCGCTCCGGGTCCATGATGATGACGCTCTTGCCGTCCAGGCGGAGCCAGCCGCGGGAGGCGAAGTCCGCGAGGGCCTTGTTGACCGTTTCGCGGGAGGCGCCGACGAGCTGCGCCATCTCCTCCTGGGTCAGGTCGTGGTTGACCCGCAGGACACCGCCGTCACGGGTGCCGAAGCGGCCCGCCATCTGCAGCAGCGTCTTGGCCACCCGGCCGGGCACGTCGGTGAAGATCAGGTCGGCGAGGGCGTCGTTCGTGCGCCGCAGCCTCCTCGCGAGGACCCGCAGCAGCTGCTCGGCGATCTCCGGCCGGTTGGTCAGCCACGGCCGCAGCGCCTGCTTGCGCAGCCGCGCCAGCCGCGTGTCGAGCACCGCCGTGGCGGTCGCGGTCCGCGGCCCCGGGTCGAACAGGGACAGCTCGCCGACCATGTCACTCGGGCCCATCACGGCGATCAGGTTCTGCCGGCCATCGGCGGCCCGGCGACCAACCTTGATCTTGCCGGACAGCACGATGTACAGACTGTCGCCCGGCTCGCCCTCACTGAACACGATCTCGCCCTTGCGGACGTCGATCGTCTCCATCTCCTTGGCGAGGGATTCGGCAGCCTCGGGCTCGACACCCTGGAAAATGCCGCTGCGCGCCAGTACCTCGTCCATCGCGTCCACCTCGAATCCGTCGGCGTGTCACTCGCCATGAGCAATCACGCGAACGTCAGTTTATGCACACGGGGTCGTGTCCCGGGCGTCGGGCAGGATGCTCACGATACATGCCGACCTGCGGCGCGGTGCCTGTCCACGGTACCCGTAACGCATTGGAGCCGGACCATCACGAGGTCGCGCGGGTGCGATATGTTCGCCGCGGGGCGACTCGACCCCACAGCTGAAAGACCGGTTGGGTGGGAAGCGCATGACGGTGTACGGCGGACCGCCGAGCGACCCGTCCCGTTGGCCGGACGATCGCGATCAGCCTCCACGCGATCAACCGCCCGGACCGGGCCAGGGTTACGGGCCCGAGGGCGCTGACCCCCGTGGTGCTGATCCTCGTGGTGCTGATCCTCGTGGTCTTGATCGGCGCGGGGACAGGACGCCGGACCCGCGGACCGGGGCCTGGGGCGACGAGCGCGGCCAGGAGCCCGGCACGGCCGCCTGGGGCGCCGATCCCGGTGCCGCCGCCTGGGGCGGGGACGGGCGGGGTGCCGAACCCGCGACGGCCGCCTGGACCGGTGAGGACCGTCGTGACGACGCCGGGCCGCCCGCCTGGAGCGGCGACACCCGGCCCGGCGATCCGCGCGGCGCCGAACTGCGCGGTGGCGACTTCCGCGCGGGCCCGCCCTCCGGCGACATCCACGGCGGCCAGCAGGCCGACCGCGGCGGATGGGCACCCGCCGACACCCGTGGCGCTCAGCCGCCCGGTCCGACCTTCGGTGGCACCGCTCCGGTTCGCGGGAGCGCCTCGCCGACCGGCTCGATGTTCGACCCGGCCCCGCCGGCGCGCGGCGGTGCGGCACCCGGCTATGACGGCGGGCCACCGGCGCGGGGCTCGGCCGCACCGCCGGCCTCGTTCGACGCCGGCCACCAGGCCCGGGGGAGCGCCTCGCCGACCGGCTCGCTGTTCGACACCGGCGGGCCGGGTGCCGGCCCGGTCCGTGGTAGCGCCAGGCCCGCCGGCGGCACCTATGGCGCCGCGGCCGGACCGGGCCCCAATGCCGAGCCGACCGGCTCCGTCCGCGACAGCGGGCCGCCGGCGACCGGCACCTTCCGGGACGCGGGTGCTCCGCCCACCGGCACGTTCCGCGACGCTCAGCCGCCCGCGACGGGCACGTTCCGCG
>NZ_BONQ01000079.1 GCF_016862795.1 Dactylosporangium siamense
GCCACCGGCACGTTCCGCGACGCTCAGCCGCCCGCGACCGGCACGTTCCGGGACGGGGCCACTGGGACCTTCCGCGACGGTCAGCCGCCGGCAGGTGGGGCGGTGTTCGGCGCTGGTGGGTCGGTCAGCGGTCCGGCGTATGGCGAGGGCCCCGCGTACGGTGACGGGCCGGGTTACGGCGATGGGCCGGCCGGTCCGTCGTTCGGCGCCGGGCAGACCACCGGGCCCGTCTACGGCGCGCAGGCGAGCGGGCCCGTCTACAGCGCCTCGCGGGCGCCGGACCCCGGGGCGACCCGAGGCCCTGAGGACCTGTTCGCGGCGCAGGCGTATCAGCCCGAGGAACGGGCCGGGCGGCGCAAACTGCCGCTGCCGGGGCAGGCGCCGCCGCAGAAGAACGGGAGCGGGCGCCGCACGGCGATCATCCTGGGAGCGCTCGCGGCGCTCATCATCGGTGCCGGGACGGCGGGGGCGGCGACGTTCCTCAGCGGTGACGACCCGGCGCCGACCAACACCGCCGCGCCGCCGGCGCAGCAGGGCACCGACCCGGCGACGCCGGGTGGCACCTCCGCGCCGGCCGCGGCCGGACCGGCCGAGGGCATCACGATGACCGCCACCGGTGACATCGTGATGGGCATGGCGCCCGGCGGGCTGCCGCCGAACAACGGCAAGGGGTTCTTCGACCCGGTCAAGAGCTTCCTCGCGGCGGACTTCCAGATGGGCAACCTGGAGCAGGTGCTGACCGACGACACCGGCGTCGGCAAGTGCTCCGCGGAGTCCGCGGGCAAGACGTGCTTCGCGTTCCGGACCCCACCGGGCTACGTGAGCAACCTCAAGGACGCCGGGTTCCACATGATGACCATGGCGAACAACCACGCGTACGACTTCGGCGAGGTCGGGTACAAGAACTCGCAGAAGGCGCTCGACGGCGCCGGGATCAAGTACACCGGCTGGCCCGGGATGATCTCGGTCGGCGAGGCCAAGGGCGTGAAGATCGCGGTCGTGGGGTTCGCCTCGTACAAGTGGTCCAACCTGTGCAGTGACCTCGACGCGGCGGAGAGCATCATCAAGGAGGCCGCGACCAAGGCCGACCTGGTCGTCGTGCAGGTCCACCAGGGCGCGGAAGGCTCCGACAAGACGCACACCAAGCCCGGCACGGAGTTCTTCCTCGGGGAGAACCGGTGCGACACGATCGCGTTCGCGCACAAGGTGATCGACGCCGGGGCCGACCTGGTCGTCGGGCACGGGCCGCACGTGATGCGGGCGATGGAGTTCTACAAGGGCCGGCTGATCGCGTACAGCCTCGGCAACTTCGCCGGATACCGGGCGCTGAGCTACAACGGCGTGGTCGGCATCGGCGGGGTGCTCAAGGTGACGCTCGGTGGCGACGGCTCGTACAAGAGCGGCTCGCTGACGGCGACGTACATGGTGGCGCCCGGTTTGCCGCAACCCGACCCGAAGAAACAGGCGATCCCGTTCGTGTCCAACCTGACGAAGCAGGACTTCCCGACCACGGGAGCGAAGATCGCCGCCGACGGGGCCATCACCGCACCGGCGGGCGGCTGATCCACCGATCGCCAACTGCCGGGCGGGCCGAGCCGCCCCGGCTCGGCGGCGACGTAAAGTCGGAGCGTGACAGAGACTGCGCTGGGGCTGAAGCGGCGTGCCCGCAGGATGGGGCGGGCACTCGCGACGATCCACCCGGACGCGCACTGCGAGCTGGATTTCGGCACCCCGCTGGAGCTCGCCGTCGCCACGATCCTGTCCGCGCAGACGACGGACGTGCGCGTCAACCAGGTGACGCCGAAGCTGTTCGCGCGCTACCCGGACGCCGCCGCCTACGCGGCCGCGGACCGCACGGAGATGCAGGACATGCTGGTGCCGCTGGGCTTCTTCCGGAACAAGACCGACTCGCTGATGAAGCTGGGCCAGGCGCTGATCGAGCGGCACGACGGCGAGGTCCCGGCCACGCTCAACCAGCTCGTCGCCCTGCCCGGGATCGGGCGCAAGACCGCCAACGTGATCCTCGGCAACGCGTTCGGGGTGCCCGGCATCACCGTCGACACCCACTTCCAGCGGCTCACGCAACGGTGGCACTGGACCACGGAGACCGATCCGGTGAAGATCGAGTCCGCCGTCGGTGGGCTGATCGAGCGCCGCGACTGGACGATGCTGTCGCACCGGGTGATCTTCCACGGGCGGCGGGTCTGTCACGCCCGCAAACCGGCGTGTGGTGCGTGCACGTTGCGGCGTGACTGCCCGTCGTACGGGATCGGCCCCACCGACCTCGAAACAGCGATCGGGCTGTTGAAGGGCCCGCGGGTCGCGGAGCTGACCGAACTGGCGCTGGCCTCATGAGGCGCGTCCTCGCCGGGTTGGTGGCCGGTGCGCTGCTCGCGCTCGCCGGGTGCACCGCGGAATCTCCGAAGACCGACGACGGCGCCGCGGCGCCGACCGGCCCGCCGTGCCTGCCGGCCGCCTCGGCCGCCGCCTCGCCGGGTCCGGCGCCGTCGTCCGCCGGCAAGCCGCTGCCCGCGATGGCCGTGCGGTGCTTCGACGGCGGCCGCTACGTCGACGTGGCGCAACTCGGCAACGCCCCGACGATTCTCAACCTGTGGCGCTCCAACTGCGAGCCGTGCCGCACGGAGCTGCCCGCCTTCCAGCGGTTCGTGACCTCGGCCGGGAGCAAGGTCCGGGTCGTCGGCGTGATCGTCATGGATTCCCGGCCGGCCGCGCAGTCGGTGATCGACGACAAACAGTTGACGTTTCCGATGCTGGAGGACCGCGACCAGCAGTTCTCGATCGCGTTGAGCCAGGTCGTGGGGAGGTCCGTCGCCAGTGCGCTGCCGGCGACGCTGTTCATCGCGCCAGGAGGTCGCATCGTTTACACGTACCAAGGGATCGCCCTCGACGACGAGAAGATCAGGGCGCTCACGGCGGCCCACCTCGGGATCGAGGTGGCGGCATGAGTGACATTCCCGACTGGTTGGAGCCGCTCCTGACCCGTCTGCGCGACGCCGAGGCGGGCGACTTCACGCGCCTGCCGACCCCGGACGACGAAGGGCAGCGGCAGAGCGCGGTGCTGGTCCTGTTCGGTGAGCAGCCGGAGAGTGGTCCCGACATCCTGGTGCTCCAGCGCGCCGCGACGATGCGCAACCACGCGGGGCAGCCGGCGTTTCCCGGCGGGGCGGTCGACCCGACCGACATCGACACGATCGCGTGCGCGCTGCGGGAGGCGGAGGAGGAGGTCGGGCTCGACCCGGCCACCGTCGAGGTCGTCGCGACCCTGCCGACCCTGTGGATCCCGGTGAGTAACTTCCTCGTCACGCCGGTGGTCGCGTGGTGGCGCTCGCCGCACCCCGTCGGGCCCGCCGATCCGGCCGAGGTGGCCCGGGTCGAGCGCCTGCCGATCCGCGATCTGGTCGACCCGGCGAACCGCCTGCGCATCCGTCACCCGAGCGGATGGATCGGTCCGGCGTTTCGGATACACGACATGTTGGTGTGGGGATTTACCGCCGGCGTGGTCTCTACGCTGCTGGAACTCGGCGGATGGGCGGTCGACTGGCCGACAGACCGGGTTGAGGAACTGCCGACACCTGGTGCCGCCACCGTAGGCTGAATGCGTGTCTGGCAGCGTGATCGATATCGTCCTAGTGCTCCTCGTGGTGATGTTCGCCGTCAACGGCTACCGCCAGGGGTTCCTCGTTGGTCTGCTGTCATTCGCCGGCTTCTTCGGCGGTGCGCTCCTCGGCCTGCAGGTCGGGCCCGTCATAGCCCAGCAGTTCGACGACGACCCGATCCGGGTCGTCGTCTCGTTGGCGGCGGTCTTCGGCCTCGCGGTCGCCGGCCAGGCCCTGGCCAGCTTCGTCGGCAACCGGCTGCGCAGCGCGATCGTCAACCGCACCGCGCAGGGCGTCGACAACGCCGGCGGCGCGGTCGTCTCCGTCGTCGCCGTGCTGGTCGTGGTCTGGCTGGTCGCCGCGCCGCTGAGCCAGTCGTCGCTGCCGTGGCTGGCGCGCTCGGTGAGCAACTCGTTCATCCTCAACGGCGTCGACAAGCTCATGCCGCAACAGGCCGACCAGCTGTCCGCCGCGCTGCGCGACACCGTCGACACGCGCGGCTTCCCCGACGTGTTCGACGGCCTGTCGCCGACCCGCGTCCGGGAGGTCGAGGCGCCGGACCCGAAGCTCGCCGGCTCCGAGCTGGTGAAGAAGTCCGAGCGGTCCGTGGTCAAGGTCCGCGGCATCGCGCAGAGCTGCTCCCGGCGCATCGAGGGCTCCGGCTTCGTCTACGCCACCGACCGCGTCATGACCAACGCCCACGTCGTCGCCGGCACCAAATCGACCACCGTCGAGGTCAACGGCTCGCAGAAGAAGGCGATCGTCGTCGCGTACGACCCCGACCGCGACCTGGCCGTCCTCTACGTCAAGGGGCTCAACGCGCCCGTCATGCCGTTCGCGACGAAGAAGGCCGAGACGAACGCCGACGCCATCGTGATCGGGTATCCGCTCGACGGGCCGTACAACGCGCAGTCCGCCCGCATCCGCGACCACCGCGAGATCACCGGCCCCGACATCTACGAGGACGGCAAGGTCACCCGCGAGATCTACACGATCCGGGCGCTGGTCCGCAGCGGCAACTCCGGCGGCCCGCTCGTCTCGCCCGACGGCACCGTCCTCGGCGTCATCTTCGCCGCCGCCGCCGACGACCAGAACACCGGCTTCGCCATCACCGCGGACGAGGCCGCCGTCGTCGCCGAGGCCGGCAAGACCCACAACGACCCCACCGGAACGGGGAAATGCGCCTAGGACCCGCCTCGCCCGGGCGCCTACTTCGACACAGGCCCTAAAAGCGGTCGTCGCGTCTGGTTCGGTGGCGGGCCAGGACCCCGGCGGCGCCGAGGATCAGGATCAGCAGCGTGGCCACGAGACCGACGGTGACGCTGCTGCCGACGGGTTCGGCGTCCGGTGACTGCCGGGCCCCGGCCAGGCCGGCCGTCTCGCTGACCGGCTGCGGGGCGGCGCCGCCCTCCTCCGTCTTCTGGGCCGCCGCGCTCGGCCGCGCCGGCTTCCCGCTCTCCGTCTTCGGCGCGGCGACGGTCAACGGGTTCGCGGCGACCTCCGCCACCGGCTCGCGCAGCGCGGCCAGGGGGTCGACCTCGCCGAACCCGTACCGGTCGTCCCGCCCCTGCGCGCCCAGATCCTTCGCGGTGCCGATCAGCCGGTTGATCACGTTCGCGGCGCTCATCCTGGGATACTTCGCCCGGATCAGCGACGCCGTCGCGGCGACCAGCGGAGCGGCGAAGCTGGTGCCCTGCACCTGCCAGTACCCGCCGCCGGGGCGCGCACCGGTGAGATTGTCGGCGGGGGCGGTCAGCACGGTCTCCGGTCCCGTCAGTGATCCGGCCCACAGCCCGCCGCCACCATTGCCACCCGCCTTCGACGGGTTCGGGCTTGCCGTCGGTTTGGCGCTCGGTGGGGTACCCCCGCTCAAACCGGCGACCGCGACAACCCCCGGCTCCCGGGCCGGATACCACACCTCGTGGATCGACGGGTCGGTCGCGATGTTGCCGGTGCACGCGACGACGACGACGTCATTGTCCGCCGCGTATCGCAACGCCTCCGCGATCTCGTCGCTGCGCAGCGCGCCGCCGAGCGACAGGTTGAGCACGGTCGCCCCGTGATCGACCGCCCAGCGGATTCCCGTGGCGATGACGGCGGGGTCGTCGTACTTGTTCAGCTTGTCGAGCACCCGCACCGGCAGGATCTTCGCCCCCGGCGCGATCCCGGCGACGCCGGCGTTGTCGTCGGCCCGCCCCGCGATCAACCCGGCGACGGTCGTGCCGTGCCCGACCGGATCGACCCGGCCGTCACCGCCGTCGACGAGATCCAGCCCGGGCAGCACCTGCCCCGCGAGATCGGGATGCGTCGCGTCGACCCCGCTGTCGAGCACCGCGATGATCACCCCGCTGCCCGTCGACACCTTCCAGGCGTCCTTCGCGTCGAGCGCGTTGAGCTGCCACTGCGCCGACCTGGTCTGGTCGGCGGCGGCCGGCTGCGCCGTGACCAGGCACGCCAGCAGCGCGAAGACCGCCGTAACGAGGCCACGGGCGGCGGCGCGGGGGAGGGAGGCGGGTGCGATGGCACCCATTCTGGACCGTGTTGGCCGGGTCTGTCAGCCTCCCGCCCCGCCGCCGGGCGATTCTTAACCAACCGCTAAACGTCCGTCGCCGGGCGGTGGCAGCCCGAGATTCTCAGGGCCGCGGTGAGCCCGTGCCGGTGGTCGATCTTGCGACCGTGATCGAAGGATGGCGGCGTGCCGCGGGGGTTGTGCCGCGATTTCGCGCGGGCGTCGGTGTCGAGAGCGGTGCCGGCGGCCGGGACGTCCCGGGCAGGTGGCGGTGGACGGGTCAGCTGAGCAGGCCGTACAGGCCCAGGACGGCGCAGGCGAGCGGCACCGTCGAGATCAGGCAGAGGATGTCGAGGATGTCGGCGGCGCGGCCGGCGTAGGGAGAAAGCGGGCGCACCGCCGCTCGCGCGCCGGTCAGGGCCACCCCAGTGCCCACGACCGCGATCAGCGCCGCCAGCGCCGGTGCGGGTGGGGCGGACCCGGCCAGGGTCGCCAGGCCGCAGCCGCCGGCCGCGAGCAGGGGTAACCGGTGGCGGACGGTGACGAACATGCGGGCACGCAGGAGCAGGGCCACCCCGGCGACCGCGACCAGGACCAGGCCGGACACGTCGCGGGAGTGGGTCAGGACGGTGGTCGCGGCGGCGGCGGTGACGGCGCAGCCGAGCAGCATGCCGGTGAGCATCTCGTCGGTGCGGGCGACGGCGGCGAAGACGCGGCCGCGGTCCGGGGGCGTGCCGAGGCCGGCGCCGGTCGCGGTGAGGTTGCCGGGGAGGGCGACGACGGGCATCGGCAGCTTGCCGAGGCGGATGGCGAGCAGCGGGGTGCCGGCCACGCCGGCGACGAGTGCCGCGAGGACGACGGCGGCGGCCGCGGCCGGGCGCAGTTGCATGGCGAGGAAGGCGCCGGTGACGCCGAGCAGGGCGGTGGTGGCGCCGGCGACGAAGAGCCGGACCAGGTGGGCGACGCCGGCGCCGGCCAGGAGCGAGGCGATGAGGAGGGCGGTCGAGGCCAGCAGGGTCCGGCCGGCGGCGTCGGTGAGCGGCGGGGCGGTGAGCCAGCCGGCGGCGGCCGCGAACGGCAGACCGCATCCGGCGAGGGTCGCGCCGGTGAGCGCGTCGCCGTAGGCGCGGGAGGCGAGCGTGCCGGCGAGGATCAGGATCAGCGCGGCGACCGCGGCCAGCAGGGGCAGGTCGCCGCGGACGGTGGCGGTGAGGGCGACGAGCAGGCCGGCGCCGGCGGCGGTGAGGGCGGCGGCGCGGGTCGCGGCGGGGCTCCAGGCGACGCCCTGGCGGCGGGCGCCGGCGGCGATCGCGTCGACCACGTCGTCGAACTCGAGCTCGGGCCAGCCCGACCGGGCCGGGACCAGGTGCAGGACGGCGCCGTCGCGGACCTCCTGGCCGGCGAGGCCGGTGGTGGTGGACAGCGCGGTGCCGTCGCCGCGGCGCAGGAGCCAGCCGCCGTGGCGCTCGCCGTCGTCGGCGAGTCCGACGCCCGCGTGCTGCAGCAGCTCGGGCAGGAGCTCGGCCACGGGCACGGCGTCGGGCAACGCGACGTCGACCCGCCGCTGGGGCGAGTTGATCGTCACGCGGGCCAGGCCGGGCGAGGCTGCGGGCATGGATTCAGATGTACCACGGTCGATGGATGGACGTCGCCCCGCCGGTACGAATCGGACGTTGTGTGATGGAGTTGTCACGCAGGATGCATCTGGGGTCCCGCTCGGGGTGCGCCGGACTTACAGTCTCTGGCGTGAGCACGGTCATCGTGAAGCGGTCGCCCCGGCGGCCCGCGCCCGAGATCCCGAGCGGCGACCTGGTGGTCCAGGCGCCGCCGGAGATCCCGCCGGTGCCGCCGTCGCGCTGGCAGCAGCTGGTCCAGGTGGTGCCGATGCTCACCGGCACCCTCGCCACCGCGCTGCTGTTCGCGGGGCGGGACGGCGGGACGTATTCGTACGTGATCGGAGCGGTGTTCGGGTTCTCGACGCTGGGCATGCTGCTGACGTCGGCCGGTGCGGGTGGTGGGCCGAAGAAGGCGGAGATGATGGCCGCCCGCCGGGACTACCTGCGGCACCTGGCGGCGCTCCGGCGGCAGGTCCGCGACACCGCCGCCAAGCAGCGCACCGGGCTGCACTACCGGCATCCCGATCCGGGCTCGCTGTGGTCGACGGCGGACAGCTTCCGGCTGTGGGAGCGGCGCCCGACCGACGGTGACTTCGCGGTGGTGCGGGTCGCGGTCGGCCCGCAGACCCTCGCCACGCCGCTGCATCCACCGCTGACCGGGCCCCTCGACGACCTGGAGCCGCTGACCGCCGGGGCGCTGCGCCGGTTCCTCGACGCCTGTTCGGTGGTGCCCGACCTGCCGGTGGCGATCTCGCTGCGCAGCTTCGCCCGGGTGCACCTGAGCGCCGAGGCTTCGCATGACGCGGCCCCGGCACTGGTGCGGGCGATGCTGGCACAGCTGGCGGTGTTCCACGCACCCGAGGACCTGCTGATCGCGGTCTGCGCCGGGCCGCACCGCCGGGAGCGGTGGGAGTGGACGAAGTGGCTGCCGCACGCGATGCACCCGACGCGCACGGACGCGGTCGGGCCGGTGCGGCTGGTGGCCGGATCCGCGGTCGAGCTGGAGGCCCTCCTCGACGACCTCCTGGCCAACCGGGCCAGGTTCGACGCGGGTCGCCCCGCCGGGCGCGGTGCCGCGCCGCACCTGGTGGTCGTGCTCGACGGTGGTGACCTGGACGGCGGCGGCCACCTCGGTGCCGACGGCGGCGTGGACGGCGTGACGTTGATCGATCTGGACGGCGCGCCGTCCCGGCTGCTCGATCCGGCCGCGATCGTGCTCGACCCGTCGGGTGGGGAGCTGGTGACGACGTCGGTGGCGGCCGATGGGGACCCGGCCGGGCCGGGGGGCCCGATCGGCGTGCCCGACGCCGTGGCGCTCGCCGAGGTCGAGGCGCTCGCCCGTCGCCTGGCACCGCTGCGGTTGGCGGTTGTCGGCGGCACCGATGACGAAAACGGCAACCGGGACACCGGCGCCGACCTGGCGGCGCTGCTGGCGCTCGACGACCCCTGGTCGCTGGACGTCACGAGGGCATGGGCACCGCGCCCGCACCGCGCCCGGCTGCGGGTGCCGATCGGGGTGGGGCCGCAGGGGCAGCCGGTGGAGATCGACCTGAAGGAGTCGGCGCAGGACGGGATGGGCCCGCACGGGCTGCTGATCGGCGCGACCGGGTCCGGCAAGTCGGAGCTGCTGCGCACGCTGGTGCTCGGCCTGGCCGCCACGCACTCGTCCGAGACGCTCAACTTCGTGCTCATCGACTTCAAGGGCGGCGCGACGTTCGCCCGGTTGGACAGGCTGCCGCACGTCGCCGCGTTCATCACCAACCTGGAGGCGGAGCTGCCGCTGGTCGACCGCATGACCGACGCGATCAACGGCGAGGTCGTGCGGCGCCAGGAGGTGCTGCGCCGGGCCGGTGAGTACGACTCGGTCCGCGACTACGAACGGGCCCGCGCCGGCGGCGCACCGCTCGCGCCGCTGCCGAGCCTGCTCGTGGTCTGCGACGAGTTCAGCGAGCTGCTGGAGGCCAAGCCGGACTTCATCGACCTGTTCGTGCAGATCGGGCGGGTCGGCCGGTCGCTGGGCGTGCACCTGCTGCTGGCCTCGCAACGGCTCGAGGAGGGCCGGCTGCGCGGCCTCGACACGCACCTGTCCTACCGGGTGGGGCTGCGGACGTTCTCGTCGCTGGAGTCGCGCACGGTGCTCGGCGTCCCCGACGCGTACGAGCTGCCGCGCTCACCCGGCCACGGCTACCTCAAGTCCGGCACCGAGCCGCTGACCAGGTTCAAGGCCGCGTACGTGTCGGGCGTGCACCATCAACCCGGGCGAGCCGGTGCGGCTGCGGAGCCGGGGCGGCGGGTCGCGGTCTACGACACGCGGTTCGCGCCGCCCCGGGCGCCCTCGGAGGAGCCGCCGGACTCGCAGGAGCCCTCGGGAAGCCTGCTCGACATCCTCGTCGACCGGCTGGTCGGTCAGGGTGTCCCCGCGCACCAGGTGTGGTTGCCGCCGCTGAGCACGCCGGCGTCGATCGACGAGCTGCTCGGCCCGGTCGCGGTCGAGGCGGGCCGCGGCCTGAGCGTCGCCGACCCCCGGCTGCGCGGGGCGTTGCAGGTGCCGGTCGCGCTGGTCGACAAGCCGCTCCTGCAGCGCCGCGACGTGCTGTGGTTCAACCTGGACAGTGCCAACGGGCACGTCGCCGTCGTCGGCGGCACGCAGAGCGGCAAGTCGGTGGCGCTGCGCACCCTGATCGTCGGGCTCGCCCTGACCCACACGCCCGCCGAGATCCAGGTGTACTGCCTCGACTTCGGCGGTGGGCAGCTGCTCGGCCTGCGGGACCTGCCACACGTCGGCGGGGTGGCCGGACGGCTCGACCCGGCCGCGGTCCGCCGTACCGTCGGCGAGGTCGCGGCGCTGCTCAACGACCGGGAGCGGCGCTTCGCCGAGACGGACGTGGACAGCATGGCCACGTATCGGCGCCGACGGGCGACGGCCGGCGCGGCCGATCCCTGGGGCGACGTGTTCCTGGTCATCGACGGCTGGGCAACCGTCCGCGGCGACTACGAGGACCTCGAGAGCACGATCACCGACATCGCGACCCGGGGCCTGTCCTACGGCATCCACGTCGCCGCGTCCGCGTCGCGCTGGATGGACTTCCGGCCGGCGCTGCGGGACCTGCTCGGCTCCCGGATCGAGCTGCGGCTCGGCGACGAGAGCGACTCCCTCGCGTCGCGCAAGGCCGCCGCGAACGTGCCGAAGGAGGCGCCGGGGCGGGGCGTCACCTCCGACGGGCTGCACCTGCTGGCCGCCCTGCCGAAGCTGGCCGGCGGTGACCAGGCGGACCTGGTCAAGGCGGTCGCGGCGGGCTGGACCGGCGCCGCGGCGCCGAGGGTGCGGCTGTTGCCGGCCCTCGTGCCGCACGCGGCGGTGGCCGGCGACGCCGACCCGGCCAACCCGCTCGACCTGCCGGTCGGCATCGCCGAGACCGACCTGCGCCCGGCCCGGGTCGACCTCGGCGCGGAGCCGCACCTGCTGGTCTTCGGCGACGCCGGCTCGGGCAAGTCGACGCTGCTGCGCGGCCTGGCCACGACGATCAGCGACCGGTTCACGCCCGAGGAGGCGCGGATCGTGCTCGTCGACCACCGGCGCAGCCTGCTCGGCGCGGTGCGGACCGAACACCTCATCGGCTATGGCACCGGCGCGCAGCAGACCGAGGACCTCGTCGCCTCGGTCGCCGCCTACATGCAGCGGCGCCTGCCGGGGCCCGACGTCACCCAGGACCAGCTGCGCACCCGCGGCTGGTGGACCGGGCCGGAGTGCTTCGTGCTGGTCGACGACTACGACCTGGTCGTCGCCGGACCCGGCAACCCGATCGATCCGCTGCTGCCCTACCTCGCGCAGGCCCGCGACGTCGGCCTGCACCTGATCGTGGCGCGGCGCAGCGGCGGTGCGTCCCGCGCCCTGTTCGAGCCGGTGCTGCAGCGGTTGCGGGAGCTGTCCTCACCCGGCCTGCTGCTGTCCGGGGACAGGGAGGAGGGCGCGCTGCTCGGCAACATCCGCCCCGGTCCGCTGCCGCCGGGGCGGGGCTGGCTGGTCACCCGCCGCGACGGCGCGCGCCTGATCCAGGTCGCGCACGTCGAGGCGGGCTGAAGCGCTACTCGGTCGGGCGCGCGGTCGGGGCGACGCCCGGGTCGTGATAGGTGCCGTCGGCGATCGCGTCCTGGTAGCGCTTGCGGGAGGCGGCGATCTCGGCCTCGGCCTCGACCCGGCCCACCCACGTGGCGCCCTCGACGCTCTTGCCCGGCTCCAGGTCCTTGTAGACCTCGAAGAAGTGCTGGATCTCCAGCCGGTCGAACTCGCCCAGGTGGTGGATGTCGCGCAGGTGCTCCAGGCGGGGGTCCTCCGCGGGCACGCAGAGCACCTTGTCGTCGCCGCCCTTCTCGTCCGTCATGCGGAACATGCCGATCGCCCGCGAGCGGATCAGGCAGCCCGGAAACGTCGGGGACTGCACCAGCACGAGCGCGTCGAGCGGATCCTCGTCCTGGCCGAGCGTGCCCTCGATGAAGCCGTAGTCAGCCGGGTACTGCGTCGAGGTGAACAGCGTCCTGTCGAGCCGGATCCGGCCCGTCGCATGGTCAACCTCGTACTTGTTGCGTTGACCTTTCGGGATTTCGACCGTCACGTCGAAGTCCATCTGATGACTCCTCACCCTCGCACCGCTGCGCCGACCATTAGTCTCCCTGACAGCACCACGGTGGAACGGGGAGGGTCCGTTGGCGAGGGAAAGACCACAGGTTGGCACCGTTGTCGCGGCCATCGCGCTGGTCGTGGCGCTTGTCGCCGCGCTGGGCTCGGTGTACGCGGGACCGCAGACCATCCGGCTGCTGGGCCTCGCCGAGCCGGACGGACAGGCCAGATGGACCGCCGGCGTCACGCCCGAGCTTCCACCCGCGGTCCTGGCCGCGATGGACAGCCAGGCGCCGCTGCCCTCGCCGGACGGGGTGAAGGCGGCCCTGACGTCGTTGCTTGCCGCGCCCGCGCTCGGGCCGCACATCACCGCCTCCGTCGTGGACGTGGCGACCGGGCAGGTCCTGTTCTCCTCCGAGCCCGACGCGGCGATGACCCCGGCCTCCACCACGAAGATCGTCACGGCCGTGACGGCTCTCGCGGCGCGCGGACCGGCGTATCGCATCCCGACCCGCGTCGTCGCCGGCGCGCAGCCGGGTGAGGTCGTGATCGTCGCGGGCGGCGACCCGACCCTCGCCGTGTTCCCGAACCCGTACTACCCGGGATCCGCCCGGCTCGACGACCTGGCCGCGCAGGTGAAGAAGGCACTCGGCGACACGGCACCGACGAAGGTCGTCTACGACAACTCCGTGTTCACCCCCGGATCCGGGATCGGTCCGGGCTGGGACGCCGACGCCACCACCGCGGGCTCCGGCGCGGTGATCACCCCCCTGATGACCGAGGGCGGCCGGCCGAACCGGGCTCCGTATGCCGTGCGGTACCCCCAGCCGGACGTCCAGGCCGCGCAGGCGTTCGCGAAGATGCTCGGGTTGCCGCCCGCCGCCGCCGTCGCGGGGACGGCGCCCGCGGGCGCGCAGGAACTCGGCAAGGTCGAGTCGGCGCCGATGGTGCGGCTGGTCGAGTTCATGCTGACGGAGAGCGACAACGTGCTCGCCGACATCCTCGCCCGGCAGGTTGCCCTGGCCAAGGGCCAGCCGGCGTCGTTCGAGGGCGGTTCCGCCGCCATGCGGGCCGTGCTGGAGGAGCTGAACCTGCCCGTGACCGGATACGGGCTGGTCGACGGCAGCGGATTCTCCCGCAACGACCGGCTGTCTCCGGCGCTGCTCACCACGCTCCTGGCGACCGCCGCCCGCTCCGACCGGGCCGACCTGCACGGGATCTTCAGCGGCCTGCCGGTCGCCGGGTATTCGGGAACCCTGACCGGACGGTTCGTCAAAGCGCAGGAAGGTGCCGGCGCGGCCGGGTTGGTCCGGGCCAAGACGGGCACGCTCACCGGCGTCAACTCGCTCGCCGGGATCGTCGTGGATGCCGACGGGCGGACCCTCGCGTTCGCGTTCATGGCCGATCAGACCACCGACCGTGACAAGGCCGTCGTCGCGCTCGACCGGGTCGCGGCCGCGCTCGCCGCCTGTGGCTGCCGGTAGCTGAGTCGTCGCCGAGGGTCGACTCCGGGTCTTCTCAGCAGCAGACCGTGGCCGGGCGCGGGTACGGTGGGTTCATGGCGCAGTTCGTCGATTGGGATCTGGCCGCGGCAACCGCCGCGGCGTTGGGCAAGAGCGGCCCTGCCGTGTCCTACGAGGAGGCCGCCGCCGCCGTCACCGATCTCCGGGGGCTGGCGGACGAGGCGACCGAGCACGTCAGCTCCTTCACCGGCCTGCGCACGAAGCTTCTCGCACCGCCGGTGCGCATCGTCGACCGCCGCGACTGGGCGGCGACCAACATCGAAGGCCTCCGGCAGGTGATCCAGCCCCTGGCCGAGCGGCTCGCCGGCGGCAAACAGCCGGGGCCGATCACCAGCGCGATCGGGTCACGGTTCACCGGTGTCCAGGCGGGCACCGTGCTGGCGTACCTGTCGGGCAAGGTCCTCGGGCAGTATGAGGTCTTCTCCGCGGACCCCGGCCAGCTGCTCCTGGTCGCCCCCAACATCGTCGAGGCGGAGCGCCGGCTGGGCGCCGAACCCCGCGACTTCCGGCTCTGGGTGTGCCTGCACGAGGTCACCCACCGGGTCCAGTTCACCGCGGTCCCCTGGATGCGGGGCTATTTCCTGGGTGAGGTCGGCGCGTTCGTGGACGCGTCCCAGCTCAACCAGGACCAGCTCGCCGAGCGGCTCCGCCGTGGCATCGGCGCCCTCGCCGACGTGGTCCGCGACCCCAACAGCAAGATCTCCGTGCTCGACCTGGTCCAGACGCCCGGCCAGCGGGCCGTGCTCGACCGGCTCACCGCGCTGATGACGGTCCTGGAGGGGCACGCCGAGTTCGTCATGGACGGCGTCGGCCCCGAGGTGGTGCCCTCGGTCGAGGAGATCCGGGCCAAGTTCAACCGGCGCCGCGAGTCGACCGCCAACCCCCTCGACCGGGTGCTGCGCAAGCTGCTCGGCGTCGACGTGAAGATGCGCCAGTATGCGGAGGGCCGCAAGTTCGTCCACGCGGTCGTGGAGCGGGTCGGCATGGACGGCTTCAACAAGATCTGGCAGTCGCCGCTGACCATTCCGCGGCTCGACGAGCTCGGCGACCCCGACGCGTGGGTCGTGCGGGTGCTCGGCGCGAGCGCGCTGAGCCGGTCCGTCGCCGTCCCGCCCGTCGCACAGGCCGCGACCGCCCCGTCCCCGGCGGCGTCCCCCGCCAAGGCGGGAGTCGTCGAGGTCCCGCCGGCGCCCGTGCCGACGTTGCCCGAGCCGGTGGAGGCCGCCTCGGCCGAGGCCGGCGTGGCGGAGCCGACCGAGGTGGCGGGCCTGACGGCCGAGGAGGCCACGGCAACGCCCCCGGTCACCACGGCGACCACGACCGTTGAGCCCGTCAACGAGGCGGAGCCGGCGGCGAAGGCGGACGAGGGCGACGAGGGCGACGGCACCCAGGAGCAGCCGGCCAAGCCCGACGCCATCGGCTGATCGCGATGGCCGCGCTGCCGCCGGCCGTGGCCGCGGTGCGTGCCGCGGTCCGGCGTGGCTTGGCCGACGTGTCGCCGGGCGACATGGTGCTGGTGGCCTGCTCGGGCGGCGCCGACTCGCTCGCGCTCGCCGTGGCGGCCAGGTTCGTCACCCAGCGCATGCGGACGCACTGTGGCCTGGTCACGGTCGACCACGGCCTGCAAACGGGCTCTACGGAGCGGGCCGCCCGGCTCGCCGGGTGGGCGAGGGACCACGAGTTCGACCCGGTGGACGTGCGGACCGTCAAGGTCGGCGGGCACGGAGGGCCGGAGGCGTCGGCCCGCAACGCCCGGTATGCGGCGCTGGTCGCGGCCGCGAAGGCGCACCGGGCGGTCCTGGTCCTGCTCGGCCACACCCGCGACGACCAGGCCGAGACGGTGCTGCTGGCGCTGACCCGCGGTGCTGGTCCGCACGGGCTGGCCGGGATGCCGGCCCGGCGGGAGCGGCAGGGGGTGCTGTTCGCCCGGCCGCTGCTGGACGTGACGCGGGCCGACACCAGAGCGGCGTGCGAGGTGGCGGGGCTGAGCCCGTGGGAGGACCCGCACAACACCGATCACGCGTATGCCCGCTCGCGCGTCCGGCCGCTGGTCGCGGCACTGGGGCCGGCCGTGATCGACAACCTCGCCCGGACCGCGGGTCTGATCGCCGCCGACACCGCGCTGCTCGACGAGCTCGCCTCGGACGCGTTCGACAAGGCGGTCGTCGGGGTGGACGAGCTGGACGTCGCCCAGCTGGAGCGGCTGCCGGCGCCGGTCCGCACGCGGGTGCTGCACTCGTGGGCCCGCCGGCTCGGTGTGTCCGGGGGTGCGCTGTCGCACCCTCACGTGGTGGCCATGGACGCGCTGGTCACCGACTGGCACGGGCAGGGGCCGGCGGCGCTGCCGGGCGGGCTGCGGGTGGCCCGGCAGGGCGGCAGGCTGCGCCGCATCGCCTGAGCGGCAGAGTGCGCGGCGCGCTGTTCGGCGGCGGGCTGTGGCGGTCGCGGGCTGGTCGTCCGCGCGACTGACGGCCGCGCGACCGCGGGTGCCTTCGAGCGGCCGGGTTGTCGGCGGCGTCGGATGGGCGGGTTCGTGGATCCGATCGTGGTGACCGGTGTGCTTCCGGGGGTGCCGTGGGTTCAGTGGGTCGGTGCGGGGCTGGTCGCCGATCGGCATGGGTGGGGTGGCCGGGTGGCTGCGGGCGCCGGGCCGGGCACCCGGGTGTGCCGCATCGCTTAAGATCCACAGATGTCGAAGGACCTGCACCCGCACCGGCCCGTGTACGCGCCGCGGGGCGTCGTGGCGACCGCCCAGCCGCTCGCCGCGTCGGCGGGGCTGGCGGTGCTGCGGCGCGGTGGCAACGCCGTGGACGCGGCCATCGCGACCGCTGCCGCGCTGACGGTGCTCCAGCCGGGTTCGAACGACATCGGCAGCGACCTGTTCGCCCTGGTGTGGGACGGCTCACAGCTGCACGGTCTGAACGCCTCCGGGCGGTCGCCGGCGCTGCTGACCCGGGACCTCGTCGTCCAGCGCGAGCCGTCGGCGCGTGCCGCGTCCGCGCTCGGCGGCGCGCAGGCCGTCGCGGGCCAGGTCATGCCGGCCCGCGGCTGGCTGCCCGTGACCGTGCCCGGCGCCCCGGCCGGCTGGCGTGACCTGCACGGACGGTTCGGCTCGCTGCCGTTCGCGGAGCTGTTCGAGGACGCGGTCGCATACGCCGAGCACGGCTACGGGGTGTCGCCGACCGTCGCGCATCACTGGGACCGGGCCGTCGAGGTGGTCCACGCGGGGCTGGCCGGCGATGAGTTCACCGAGTGGAGCCGGGTGTTCACGCACGGCGGTCGGGCGCCGCGGGCCGGGGAGCGGTTCCGCAACCCGGACGCCGCCCGGACGCTGCGGTCGATCGCGGCGACCGGTGGTGAGTCGTTCTACCGGGGCGAGCTCGCCGAGGCGCTCGTGGCGCACGCCGAGCGGACGGGCGGGCTGCTGCGGGAGGCCGACCTGGCGGAGCACGCGTCGCTGTGGGTCGAGCCGCTCTCCGCGCGGTACCGCGGGCACGACGTCTGGGAGCTGCCGCCGAACGGGCAGGGCATCGCCGCGCTGCAGGCCCTGGGCATCCTGGAAGGGTTCGACGCGGGAGGCGAGGACGACCTGCACCGGCAGATCGAGGCGGTGAAACTCGGTTTCGCCGACGCGCATGCGTACGTGGGGGACCCTGCGCTGGCCGTACCGCCGCCGCATCTTCTGGATCTTGATTATCTGGCGGAGCGCCGGGCGCGCATCGGCCGGCGGGCGGCCGAGCACCCGCCCGGTGACCCGGCCCGGGGCGGGACGGTCTACCTCTGCACGGCCGATGCCGACGGGCGCATGGTCAGCCTGATCCAGTCCAACTACATGGGATTCGGCTCGCACGTCGTGGTGCCCGGCACCGGCTTCAGCCTGCAGAACCGGGGCGCCGGGTTCGCGCTCGCCGAGGGTCATCCGAACGAGGTCGGACCGCGCCGGCGGCCGTTCCACACGATCATCCCTGGGTTCCTGACCAGGGACGGCGCCGCGGTCGGGCCGTTCGGCGTCATGGGCGGACACATGCAGCCGCAGGGCCATGTCCAGGTGGTCCGCTCGACCGTCGACGACCTGCTGGACCCGCAGGCCGCGCTCGACCGGCCGCGTTGGTACTGGCACACGGGGCTGGACGTGCGCCTCGAGCCGGGCCTCGCCGGCGCCGCCGACGACCTGCGGCGACGCGGTCACCAGGTGCGCGTGGTGGAGGAGCAGGGCGCCTTCGGCTACGGCCAGGCGATCTGGCGCACGCCGTCCGGCTACGTCGCCGGCTCCGAGCCCCGGGCCGACGGCGCGGCGCTGGGCTTCTGACGCCGCTGCGACGAGAGTCTCTCGGGGGTGACCCGCCGTCGATCCGGAAGGGCCGATACGGCAGGCTAGGCGCATGGCCGACGGCACCACCTGGCACGCGTCCGACATCGACCACGTGATCATCAGCGAGGAGCAGATCCGCGACAAGACGGCGGAGCTCGCCAAGCAGGTGGCGGCGGACTACGCCGGCGCCGAGTCCATCCTCCTCGTCGGTGTGCTCAAGGGCGCCGTCATGTTCATGGCGGACTTCGCCCGTGCGCTGGGCCGGGTCGGCCCTCCGGTCGAGCTCGAGTTCATGGCCGTGTCCTCGTACGGTCAGGGCACGACGTCCTCCGGCGTGGTGCGCATCCTCAAGGACCTGGACCGCGACATCGCCGGCCGTCACGTGATCGTGGTCGAGGACATCGTCGACTCGGGGCTCACGCTCTCGTGGCTGCTCAAGTACCTGCAGAGCCGCTCCGCGGCCCAGGTCGACGTGGTGGCGCTGCTGCGCAAGCCCGATGCGCTGAGAGTGAACGTGCCGGTGCGATATGTCGGGTACGACATCCCCAGCGAGTTCGTCGTCGGCTACGGGCTCGACTACGCCGAGCGGTACCGTGACCTGCCCTTCGTCGGGGTGCTCAAGCCCTCGGTCTACGGCCGCGGCTGACCCCGGTCTTCCTGGGAGTCTGCTGGGAGCATTCCGTCGGCGGCCCACGCCGATCCGCGACTGTCGGTGCCACGGTGTACCGTCAAATGGTCACGAGCGTCAACTGAGCCATACTCCCCGACGCTTGCGACATCGCGTCGGCACAGTGGGTCCGGCGTGGTCAGCGGTCTTACGGATGGAGGGGCCGGGCGCCGCGTGTGCCCGACGACAACATGGAACGTACCCGTTTGTTCCGCCGGCCGGTGGTCTGGATCCTCCTGGTGATCATCGGTGCGATCGTCCTCAGTTCCTTCTTCACGTCCGGCCCCAGTTACACGAAGGCGGACACATCGCAGGTGCTTGCCCTGTTGCGTGAGGGCAAGGCCAAGAAGGCGGTGATCCAGGACAAGGAACAGACCCTCAGGCTCGAACTGAGGAACAAGGAAACGATCAACAAGACCAAGACGGACAAGGTCGAAACCCAGTTCACCTCGCAGTTCGCCGACGAGCTCCAGAACGAGCTCGCCACGCTGCAGGCGGACAAGAAGGTCGACCAGTACAACGTCAATGTCACTCAGGACAACATCTTCCTCAGCCTGCTGATCAACCTGCTGCCGATCGCCGTGCTGGTCGTGCTGCTGCTGCTCTTCATGTCGCAGATGCAGGGCGGCGGCTCGCGGGTGCTCAACTTCGGCAAGTCGAAGGCCAAACTGATCTCCAAGGACACGCCGAAGACGACCTTCGCCGACGTGGCCGGCTCCGACGAGGCCGTCGAAGAGCTGCACGAGATCAAGGACTTCCTGCAGGCCCCGGCCAAGTACCAGGCCCTCGGCGCCAAGATCCCGAAGGGCGTCCTGCTCTACGGTCCTCCCGGCACCGGTAAGACGCTGCTGGCCCGCGCCGTCGCCGGCGAGGCCGGCGTGCCGTTCTACTCGATCTCCGGTTCCGACTTCGTCGAGATGTTCGTCGGTGTCGGTGCCTCCCGGGTCCGGGACCTGTTCGAGCAGGCCAAGGCCAACGCGCCCGCGATCGTCTTCGTCGACGAGATCGACGCCGTCGGCCGCCACCGCGGCGCCGGCATGGGCGGCGGGCACGACGAGCGCGAGCAGACGCTCAACCAGCTGCTCGTCGAGATGGACGGCTTCGACACCAAGGGCGGCGTGATCCTGATCGCGGCCACCAACCGGCCCGACATCCTCGACCCGGCCCTGCTGCGCCCCGGCCGCTTCGACCGGCAGATCCCCGTCGACCGGCCCGACATGGAGGGCCGCAAGGCGATCCTGCGGGTCCACGCGAAGGGCAAGCCGTTCACGCCCGACGTCGACCTCGACTCGGTCGCTCGCCGCACGCCCGGCTTCACGGGCGCGGACCTGGCCAACGTCATCAACGAGTCGGCGCTGCTGACCGCCCGTCACGAGAAGCGGGCGATCACCAACGACTACCTCGAAGAGGCGATCGACCGGGTCATCGCCGGCCCCGAGCGGCGCACCCGCATCATGAGCGACCACGAGAAGCGGGTCACCGCCTATCACGAGGGTGGCCACGCGCTGGTCGCCTGGGCGCTGCCGCACTCCGCGCCGGTGCACAAGGTGACGATCCTGTCCCGCGGCCGCTCGCTGGGTCACACGCTGGTCCTGCCGACCGAGGACAAGTACACGCAGACCCGCTCCGAGATGATCGACACCCTGGCGTACGCGCTGGGTGGCCGGGCCGCCGAGGAGCTCATCTTCCACGAGCCGACCACCGGCGCCGGCAACGACATCGAGAAGGCGACCGCGCTCGCCCGCTCGATGATCACGGAGTACGGCATGAGCGCCAAGCTCGGCGCCATCAAGTACGGCGTCGGCGACGGCGAGCCGTTCCTCGGCCGCACGATGGGCCACGAGCGGGACTACTCGGAGAAGGTCGCGGCCGAGATCGACGGCGAGATGCGCGCCCTCATCGAGATCGCGCACGACGAGGCGTGGGAGATCCTGGTCGAATACCGCGACGTGCTCGACCAGATCGTCGAGGAGCTGTTCGAGAAGGAGACCATCTCCCAGGCCGACATGGCCCGCATCTGCGCCCGCGTGGTCAAGCGGCCTCCGATGGCGCCGTACAGCGGCAACGGCCGCCGGCGGCGGGCCCTCGAGGCCGGTGCCAACGGCTCCGACGTCGGCCAGCCGGTCGGCGTGAACGGCGACGGTGACCAGGTCCGGATCACCAGCGGCGGCGAGACCACGGACGGCAAGAACTGAGCGAGATCAGCAGCACCGAGCCCGACGCCGACGATGACGGCGCCGGGCTCGGTGCATCAGTTGCCCAGGTCGAGGTCGAGGTGGAACTCGACCACGTCGCGGCCCGGCTCGTCAGCGGCAAGCTCGGCGGCGTCGAGGTCGAGCGCAACGTCGACCTGAAGCGCATCGAGGCCGCGGTCCGCGAGATCCTCCTGGCCGTCGGCGAGGACCCCGACCGCGACGGACTGCGCAAGACACCCGCCCGGGTCGCCCGCGCCTACGCCGAGCTTTTCGCCGGCCTGCGCGTCGACCCGGCGCAGGTCCTGTCCACGACCTTCGAGGCGGACCACGAGGAGCTCGTCCTCGTCCGCGACATCGAGGTCATGTCGATGTGCGAGCACCACCTGCTGCCGTTCCACGGGGTCGCGCACATCGGGTACATCCCCGGCCACGACGGTCGCATCACCGGGCTGTCGAAACTGGCCCGGCTCGTCGAGGTGTATGCCCGGCGGCCGCAGGTCCAGGAGCGGCTCAACTCGCAGATCGCCGACCTGCTGATGGCGGAGCTCGCCCCGCGCGGCGTCATCGTGGTGATCGAATGCGAGCACATGTGCATGTCGATGCGCGGCATCCAGAAGGGTGGCTCGCGCACGATCACGTCGGCGGTCCGGGGGCTGCTCCGCGACGACGCCAAGTCACGCGCCGAGGCGATGTCGCTGATTTTGCGCGGCTAGGTCTTCGGTGCTTCCGCGCTGTTCCTGATTCTCGTGGTCTTCCTGGTCCTGGGCTGAGCCCAGGACCAGGTTTTTCTTGGTTTGGCTGTTTCCTGGGCTCAACCTAGGACCAGGTTTCTTGGTTTGGCTGTTCCTGGGCTCAGCCCAGGAACAGCACCGCGCCGAAGACGATCATCGGGACCAGGGCGAGCAGGCTGATCGCCATGCCCATCACCGGGGTCCTCGCCGTGGGCCGCCGGGTCGTCGCGCCGATCGTCAGCCAGCCCAGGCCGAAGGCGAGCGCCGGCAGCACCAGCGCACACGGCACCGCCAGCAGGCTGATCCCCTCGAACCGCTCACCGGCCAGCAGCGTCGGCACCTGGACGAAGGCGGCCAGCACCGCGAACGTGAAGTAGATCGCGGCATTGATCCAGGCCCGCGTGCTGGATGCCGTGCCGGACCGGTCGGGGGCGGCGAGCGCGCCCTCAGACTGCTTCAGGCCGGCTGCTGCCACGCGGAGGGCGTGGGAGACCCTGCCGGGGAGGGACTCGGGCGCTGGGGGGCTCTGAGGGCTCTGGGGGCGTGCGGTGCCGGTCCCGGTGGCGCCGGTGGAGACGGGGGCGGGCACGCCACTGACGGCCGCCGGCCGGACCGGCCCACCGCTGACCTGCGCCGGGCTCTTGGCGTGGCTCGGGACGTAACCCGGTGCCTGGCCCGGGCTCTGCGGCCGGGCCGGGACACCGCTGACCGGCGGGCGATAGGTCGGCTGCGCGCCCGTCGGGCCGTTGTAGTTCGGGGCGCCAGGGTAGGTCTGGAACGGGCCCATGATCGCGCCCGTGTTGCCCGCGGTGCTGCCCAGGTACAGGTTGCCGGTCGCCGGCGGGCTGGGGACACCCGGCGCCACCGGCGGTGCACTGACCGGCAGGGTCGCCGTGCGCGAACCCGGCTGCTGCGGCCAGGTCGTGGCGGGCTCCTGCGCCGCGCCGCGCCGCCGCCCCGCGGGCTGAGCCGCGGGCCGGGCCGCACCCGTCAGCACGGCCGCCGCGGTCTGCGTCTCCTGCCAGCTCGGCATGAGATCGAACGCCCGGCCGCCCGCCTCCCGGGCGATCTCCGTCAGGTACGCCTGGTGGTGGGCGAGCTTCGCCCGGATCGCCGACAGGTCGTCGCGGGCGGCCTTCAACGCCGCCTTGTGCTCCGCGACGACCGCGATCACCTCCCGGCGGACCGCGTCGAGCCGCTGCCCCGCCGCGACGTAGTTCAGCCACGCGGTGCGACTCGGCTCGCCGACCTGCGCCGGGGGTGCGCCCCAGGGGCCGCTGAGCTGGGCACAGACGCGGCGCACCAGATCGGCGGGAGGATCCTGGTCGAGATACACCGGGGCGTTGAGCCGGGCCGGGGTCACGCCGGTGCCCGAGAACGTCGCCCCCGGCGGGTCACCCACCCACGCGTGCGGGTTACGGATCGCGATCTGCGTCGCGTGCGGCAGCGGCGCCTGCGTCGTCTCCGCCGTCAACGGCGGCGGCGGCCACCCCGCTGCGATCAGATGCAGCCGGCCGGCGGGCCCAGCGTGCGCCAGCCCCGCGATCCTGGCCAGATCCCGGCCCTCGGTGAGCTCAGGAAGGGACGCGATCACGATCAGCAGCGTCGGCCCCGGGGCGTCGGTGCGGGCGGCGATCCACTGCTCGCCCTCATCCAGCACCGCGCGAAGACCCTCCGCATCACTTACCGGCGCCGGCATGATCGACTCGATGCCCGCGAACCACCCGAACGTGGACCCCGAGTCCACAGCGTCGATGGCCCGGATCCTCACCGACCCCGGCGGCGACGAGGCGAGCAGCCGAAGCACCAGACTGCGCAGCAACCCCGCGACCCGACTGTCCCTGGCATCGGCGTCAATGGCGATGTGCCCGGCCCGCAGCAGCGGCACCACCACCGGGAACCGCGCGTCGTCCAGCGGATGCGCCTGCCCCACCCGCACAAACGTCGGCGGCAACGGCCCACCGAGCGGCGTGGTCGGCGCGAGCGCGTCCAGCTGCGCACCCAACCAGCCGGGCGCCAG
This sequence comes from Dactylosporangium siamense, assembly GCF_016862795.1. Lineage (GTDB taxonomy): Bacteria > Actinomycetota > Actinomycetes > Mycobacteriales > Micromonosporaceae > Dactylosporangium > Dactylosporangium siamense. Next base: position 23,809 of record NZ_BONQ01000079.1, read on the forward strand.
CTGGTTCGCGTCGGCCCTGAGGCTGGCGGTGAGGTCGTGCTGCTCCGCGTACTGCGAGGCCGGCGCGGCACTCGGCGAATACGCGTCCAGCACCGGCCCAGCGGCGGCGACCAGCGCAGCGGTGTGCCGGTGCAGCGCAGCCGCTCGCTCGATCCGTGCCCGCAGGCGTGCCACCGTGCCCCTTTCCGCCCTTGCCGATCCAGCAGATGCGGGAACGGTAACGCAGACTGGGGAAGCAGTCAGTAGGCGCACTGGGAGTCTTGCGTTCCCGCAGGTGCGGGCTCTGGTCCTGATACCCCCACCACGTCCCTCCGATCTTGCGCACCTTGCGATCGGTACTTGCGACGAGCCTTTGCGCTGACGTTCGCGGGTGTTCCCGGCTTCCGTGGCGTGGTCGGCTGCCGTGATCTGGTCGGCTTCCGTGGGGTGGTCGGCTGTCCGGCTCTTTGGCTTTCGGTGCGGGCTTTGGCTTCCGGCGCGTGAGTTGCTTCGCGGCGGCTTCGGGGGCTCGCCGGCGGGGTGGTGCACAGGCTGTTTGTGGCGTGGGCAGTGCTGCGGCGCGGGAGGGTGCCAGTCTTCGCGTGGGCGGATAGCCTCTGATGCGTGGACCCATCGAAGCCGAACGAGCCGAGCATCGATCAGGGCAGGTCAATCCCCCGATCCCGCCCAGCCGACGACGAGGTCCTCGAAGGCGAGATCATCGGCAAGGACGAGCCCCTGCGCCGACCGGGCCCCGTCCCTCCATCGCCGCCGAAGCCACCAAAGCGAGGCCTTGGCGTACGCAAGACCCTGCTGATCGTGGTAGCAGTTGTGGCACTGGGCCTGTGCCTCGGCGGTTCGATTACCGCATACGTCCTGTACGACAAGGCCACCAGACCTGACCGCAGCAGTCCCACGGTGACCCTCCAACAGTATCTGAACGCACGGATTAATGCGCACGACGATGCCAAGGCTTCCGTATTTGTCTGCGGCTCTCCGGAGCTGAATGTGATCGATTCGGAAATTGACAGGATTCGAGACTTGGAGGCAAAATTCGATATCGCCGTTACCGCCTCGTTCTCCGACATGGCGCTCGCCTCGGCGGGAGAAGTCTCGGAGTTGCGCCTAAAAATCAACTTCGTGATTCCTGAAGAAGATGAACGCAAGTCGGTTCTGGTGCAAGACTGGAAATTTGAAATGGTTTACGCCAATGGCTGGCGAGTGTGCGGTGCGGAGAAAACGTACTAATCTATTCGATCCAGATTAAGTGAATAGGCAATTCGAGAGTCTTCGGTGCCTGCCCGCTCCATGCCCATCGGTACCAGTCCAGCTCCGTGCAGATGCGAACGCAGATGTCGCCCTCTGCGCTATTGTAGGGTTCTGTTACAACCCGCAGGTCCCGTTCGTCTCGTCCGACCTTGTTATCTGGCCCCGGCAGCCGTACCACCCGCAGTCCGGTGACGATTCCGACGTCATGTACTGGCCGTGGTGGTCGAGCCGGTGGCGCATCGAGCGACACCAGCCGTCCCACAAGCTCCGAACGGCCTCCGGTCGCCTCCACTGTCGCCGAGATTCGCTCGACCCAGACGCGCTCGATCGGCACCAGTGGTGCGAAGACCTCGGTCTGTTCGGATTCGGCCCGGTACCACTCCTGCTCAGGCAGTACCGGTACATAGGTACGGCTTGCTTGGATCACCGCGTCGTCAACACGCAGGTCCCCGCGCCAGCCTAGACCCGGTAGCCCGACCATCGCGCGTCGACCACGCAAATCGCGAACCGCCGCGGCCGGCACCAGTTCAATTCCCGCGGGAGCGCGTTCGGTGCTGCCGGCGATCAGATCCCAATCGGGAAGGTCGTCATCGTGGGGAAGATCGCTCACGGCTCACCTCCGAGCGGCGCGCCCATCAGCTGCATGAACTGCACTGGGTCGACCGCGCCGTTCTTGCTCGAATCGTTGTGCAGATGCGTTTCGAAGTGTAGATGAGGGCCTGAAGAGTGGCCGGTTGTGCCCGAAAGGCCGATTTCCTGACCTGGCGCGACGCTTTGACCGACGATGACGTTCGGCTGCTTCACCATGTGGCAGTATCGAGTGATGATGCCATTGGCATGCAGAATGTCGACGAACCACCCGCAGCCCCGAACCGACGGTGAGCCGTCCCGGTCGCAACCCCAGGGCTTTCCGTTCGGGCCGATTGCATCGCAGCGCACCTTTATGACTCGACCCGCCGCGGCCGCGTGAATGACGGTGCCTCTCGGCACGATGAGATCGACACCCTGGTGCGTGGGGCGGGATGCCGTCCGGAACCCAGAGCCGACTTTTCCTTTGACCGGGGCAGTCCATCCTGATGCGGCGATCTGCCCCACGTTGACGCATTGCAACTCGGTCTGGTCTCCGACAGCGCGCGCGGCACCGCCGGTCAAAGAGTTGACGACCGTCGACGCCAGTTCCTCATGCTTCGCATATGCGTTGGGGTACGCGCTGCGCTGCACCTTCTGCGCGGCGCGAGTCAGACTCATAGTCTGCCAACCCGGGATCGTAATTAGCTTGTCGTAGAACTTTCGCGACGAGTATTTCGGATCCATGATCTGCTCGGGCGTGCCCCAACCCGTGCTGGGCCGTTGCTGGAACAGGCCAAGCGAGTCGTGGTCATTTCGAGTGCCAAGATTTGGTAGATTGCGCAGCCAGGACTCTTGCATCGCCGTGGCGACGGCGATGACCCAGCCTCGCGGGGGCACCTTGAGATCCTGCCCAACCCGAACGATGATTGCCGCGTTACGGACCTGCTCCGGAGTGAGTCTGCGGTGGTTTGGCATTTCCGCCGAAACATCGACCAGCTTGCCATTCCCGCAGCCCGAGTCATACGTGACCGTCTTGTTCGCCGCGTCGAGGAAGAACGACACCACGCCACCACTGCAGCACACCAGCACCAATACTGCGGCAAGCGCGATCAGCAGTGCTGGGCGGAGTTTGCGCTGGCCCTCCTCACCGGGGGCGCTGGCGGTCTCGAAATCCGTCACGCCATCTCCCAGTCCAAGGAGGTGACTTGCCAACGCCCATTGATTGCCTCGAGCTGCAGGACGATTGTCCCGCCGTCGGCCGGTATCTTTGCGGTCGCAACCTGACCGAAATCCTCAAGGGCGGTCGGACCAGTGATCGTGGCAGCAGGCACATCGCTCGGGTCCGTATCAGCGAGGTCTTCCATCAACTCGCTCGACGCGTCCGGCTTCAGCCCCGCTCGCCACTGTTCGCCGGAGACGCCGGGTTTGCGTATCCATGCCTTCGCAAAGCGTGTGGCGACCGCGGTTGCGTCAGCTGCACCCTTGCTGAGCGAAGGAGCTGCCGAGGCCGACTCATCTTGCACCCCATCGTCGCCGAGCGAGCTGAACGGATCCGGGGTCTTGGTTGCAGGAGCTACAGTCGGACCGAGCGCGTCGTTGTCCGACTGGTCGCCCTCCGTGAAGATGGTACGGCCGAATCCCACTGCCACGAGCACCACGACGATGAGCGCCATCGCAATGCCGTACCGCGTGCCGAGTAGACGCAGAACCGTACGCATGGATTCTCACCCCGGCAGGTTTGCCGACTCCGGTCGTCGCGCCGGCGTCCGGTCCTGTGTGGACCGATCTGAGTCGGGTCGATAGATGGAATACGACGGCGCGGTCTCTGCTGGCGAGTCCGGCTCTTCCCACACCGGCTCACGCCGTCGACGCTGTGGACCGTCCTGCCGCGTCGGCCGCTCTTCAGGCCTGGCCACGCGTTCGCCGGTCTCCGAGGATCGTTCGCCAGCGCCGGTCGAACGTTCACTGCCGCCCACCGACAACGGGTCTTCGTCCCGGGACTCCGGCCGTTGCCGGACCGGACCGGCCTCGCCGCGCCGCTGTGGTTCGTTCGTCCCCCCAGCGTCGACGACCTTAAGTGCGGCGGCTTGGCGGACATCGCGCAGGAACAGCCTGTGCCAGCCGCCGACTGAGGTGATTGCCTTGGTGGAGTCTTTTCCGCCAAGCTGTGTGATCCGGCGATACGGTCGCAGCAACAGCCAGCCGACGATCCCGGTCAGCCAAATTAGCAGAACCTGCAACCAGCCGGCCAATGAGGCGGTATCAAGAATCAGGCTCACTGCGAGTAGGTAGATCGCTGAACCGGTTCCAAAGATAATGATGTTGAACATTGCGGCAATAACTGCATTGCCGAGCCGTCGTAGACCGGCGTTGGCTGGTCGGAGCAGTCCGACCGTTCCTAGAATTGGCGAGGCGATTACGGCCCACCGGAAGATCAGGAATCCAAGGATTACTAGCACGGAGGCTGTAATGTCAAAAAGGGCGAAGAATAGTGCCGAAAGAATCGCCAGAAATCCTGCGCCAACTCGATCCATCCCTCTGCTGCCTTGCAGGTGCTGATAGGCTTCTGGATCTTCGGTCTTTATTTGTTCGGCGATCCGCATCCATCGCTGCTGCTTTTGCTCGGTGATGGTCTTTCGCATCGTAGATCCGATTGATGGGCCCGGCTTGCCGTCCCGAATGCGCGCCTCTTCTTCGGCAGCCGCTCGGCGTTCATCTGCTCTAATGCTCTGGATGTCCTGCCAGGAAAATGACTTTGCATCGTAGAGTGCGGGCCCGTATTTAGTAGCGGTGCTGTTGTCTGCAGAACCGAGCGTGCCTCGGAGCCAATTTCGGTACAGGAGCCCGTCCACGACAGTATCGCTGGCTCGGGCTGCCGGGAGGCGGATATCTTGGCAGGCTTTAGGATCGATATTGCGGCATTTTTCGGGTGGGATTGTTTCGTTGGGCGGACCAACGGCGTCGTGAATGACTCCAAGACTAGAAATTAATGTCCGATCTGCAATTCCTGCGGACCATGTGGGCCATGCGGCAATTGCTGTGATGATTACCATCACGAAAAGCGCCCAACCCGCCGTCGTGACGGCATTAGACAGGTCTGATTGCCTTGAGCGCCATAGAAGATATAGTCCGACAATGGTCAGCGTCACCGCACCGAATGCCGTAAATACTTTCGAATACACTGCTTTGGTGGCTGTTTCGACGAGTGGGTCTGCCCATCCCCACATGTATGTAGGATCCCATGCACGCTCGCGTACTGCGTTGGATGCTCCGATTATGCCTGTGGCGATAAGAAACTCGCCATTTGCTACTGTGTTCTCGAATTCGGCGCTTGGGTTGGTTACGACTGACGCGCATTTAAGGTCATATGTTGTAAAGTCGTAGCCAGCGTAGCCATACTCGCTGTGCCGAAACCAGAGCCGGGAGCCCCGTGATGCCTCAGGCTCGGTAGCGAACCAGCCGGCCACGCCCGAGTCTGGGGCGCTTGGTGTTGGTGCGTCCAAGCAACTCACCCGGGACTGGACATCAACCTGTAGCCGATCCGCGCAGTTCTGGAAATTGCCCTGAACCCGCCACTCTTCAACAGAGCACAGCCCACCCTCCGGTGCCTGCACCGGGCCGGGCGCTGCGGCCGCTGGCCCCGCTGGCCCGGCGAACAACGTTGCCACTGCGGTCACGATGATGACAGCTGCGTACACGGGCAGGCGTCTCACCTGTCGACCTCCGGGTCGTCGTCGTGGATGTCCACGACCTCGCCGCCGACGGTGCCGTCGACGTGTACACCCCCCGGTGTCGTGTCGAGGTAGCGCAGGAGGTCGCGGACGTAAGAGACGTCGACGCGGACCTTCTGCACCCGGCCGTCCACGTCGCGCATGACGAACTCGCGGAATCCCAGTCGCGAGGACGAGGACGTGTCGACCTGGGAGAGTGCCGCGAGCGTCTGCTCGTAACCGACGTCGGTCGGGACGCGCAGCAGGCGCAGCGCCTCGGCGGCGATCTCGGAGTCCTCGGCGATGCGGCCGACGAAGACGGTGGAGACGAGGTTCTGCACGTCGAGGCCGAGGATGTCGCGGGGGTTCTGGGAGGCGACCAGCGCCGCGAGGTTCCACTTGCGGGAGTCCCGGGCGAGCCGGACGAGGAAGGAGCGGCCCGAGCGCCAGCCCTCCATGAAGTGGGCCTCGTCCAGGCCGACGAGCTTGCGTTGGGTCATGTCGCCGCCGTAGCAGCGGCGGACGGCCAGGCGGTGGGCGGTGTGCAGCATCGGGAGGGCGAGGGACTCCTCCGCGGACCAGTACTCGCGCTCGATCTTCAGGTCCGGCAGGCGCAGGCCCGCCATGGTGATGACGGTGAGGGTCGCGTCGGCGCCGAGGAGGCCGGGGGGTGGGGTGCCGAAGAAGAGCATGGCGAGGGGCATCTCGGCGGTGTCCAGGAGGAGGTTGCCCAGCTCCAGGGCATCGTGGTCGCCGGTGTCGCGCAGGGAGCGGATGACGTCCTCGAGGGTCGAGGACTCCTCGGCCGGCACCTGACGGACGGCGTGGCGCAGCATGGTGGCCGTGGACGCCTCGCGGGCGACCTGCGGCGGGACGAGCATCATGCAGATGTCCTGCACGAGCATGCGGCGCTCGGCTCGCGCGTTGGAGATGGCAATCTCAAACTCGCGGTCGCCGCCTGAACCAGCAGCATAATGACCGCGTTGCGGCGTGGGGATCAGGGAGTACGGCGCCAGCGTGCCCTGCTCGGAGCCGGTGAGGTTCAGGACGCGCGAATACGGCGCCAGCTCCGGCATCGCGCACAAGCGGGCCAGGGGGCCGGAGGGGTCGAGCAGCGTGACCTGGACCCCGCGGCGGGCGTTCAGGTAGCCCAGGGCGCCCATGAGGGTGGACTTGCCACCGCCGGGCTCGGCGACGAAGACGGCCAGGCCGGAGCGCTCGCGGACCTCCATGGGGAAGTGCAGGTCGAGGAAGACCGGGCGGCGGGAGGTGCCGGCGGTGCGGCCGATGAGGTCGCCGCGGCGGTCGCCGACGGTCGAGGCCGCCTGGGGCAGGGCGGCGGCGAAGAGCTTGACCGGCATGCGGCGCAGGTAGCCGGTGTTGGCGAGGGGTTCGCCGGGGATGAACTCGCGGGCCAGCCAGTCCTGCTGCTTCGGGTGTTGCAGGGCGACCCGCATCTCCCGGGAGTACATCTGGGTGACCCGGCGGGCCCGCTCCAGGCACTCCTCGCGGGTGCGGCCGCCGACGGCGATGCGGTGCCAGCCGTGCGCGCGGGAGGAGTCGACGGGAAGCCCGGTGCTGATCTCGTCGCCGATGGTGAGGGCGCGCTTCGCGAGGCGTTCCAGCTCCGGGGGAGCGTCGATGCCGTGCTCGCTGTAGTCGGCCTGCTGGGAGCGGATGAGTCTGAGCCGGTGCTCGAGGTTGCGGAACGAGTCGTTGGGGCCGAGGATGTCGATCCGCGAGGAGAGCTCCATCGGCCAGGGCAGCCGCTCGTGGAAGTGCAGCCAGGGCTCGTGCCGCTCGGGGATCTCCAGGGGCTCCATCCGGCCGACGGTGAGGACCGCGACGTGCCGTTCCTCGCCGCTGACCCGGTTGACCAGCTTGACCGTGGAGCCGTAGGGCGTGCGGTACCGCTCGACCTGCTCGGTCATGGCCAGCAGGTCGCCGCGGTCCCAGGAGCCGTCGAGGGTGGTGATCTGGCCCGGCGGTGACATGCACAGCGCGACGGAGCGGTAGAGCAGCCATTCCAGCTCGAACGCGGTGACCCGGCGGCCGCGCATGCCGAACGCGCCGAGGACCTCGTCGAACTGCTCGACGGTGCGGGCCATCCTGCGCCGTTCGGCGTCGGCGACGCCGCGGCGGAAGAGGGAGCCGATGCGCTCGGCGAAGGTGTCGCCGAGGGTGCGCCGGGCGAAGGAGATGCCGAGGTAGGTCTGGCCCTCGGCGTGGTTGATCGCCAGGAGGTGCTTCTGGGCGGCGACCAGGTGGTCGGCCCATGACGGGCCGGCGCCGGCGGACGGCAGGGGATACGGCGTGTTGTTGTCCACCACGCGGGCCCACTGGTCGGCCGGGAACGGCTTGGTGGTGCGGCGCAGGTGCAGGCGGAACCCGGCGAGGCCGGCGTACTGCTCGGAGATCGCCGACAGCAGCGCCTCACGCTCGGCGTCCGGGCGGAACGCCCAGCGGACCTCGGGCAGCCAGTACCAGGCGGTGACGGTGTTCGGGGTGAACGTCAGGTGCCCGGCGATCTCGGTGATCGCCAGGTCGATCGACGCCTGGCGGTCCTTGTGCCGGGGTTTCGGGGTGCGATCCAGCGGCGTCCGCCGGCCGGGCTTGACCGCGGGCAGGGCCCTGGCCGGCCGCGGCGGCTGCTGCCCCGGGGCGTCCTGCGGGTTCCGGCGAGCCGGTGGCACCGCCACCACTTTGCCGTTCGTTTTGGCGGGTGTACGGCTGGTGCCTCCGCCCGACGGTCGACTGGGCAGCCGTGATGAACGATCCGGCTGCCGCTGCGATGGCTGCCGTTCGGTGGGTTGCCGACGGTCGGCCGGCGGCCGCTCGGCCGTCCCGGGCCGGCCGAGCATGCGGGGATGCTCGCCGCTCCACTCCAACACGTCCGGGTGATCGCGGTCCGCGAGCCCGCCGCGGTCGAGCTGCTCCGGGGCCGGGGGCAGCGCCGGCGGGCCGGCCTCGATCGGCCGTCGCTCGACTGGCGTGCGGTCCAGCCGGCGTCGCTCGTAGGCGCCGGGTGGCAGCGCGTCGGTCCGTGGCACCACCCGTTTGGGGGCGCGCAGGTCCTCCGGGGCCCGGCCGGCGCCGGACGACGGGGCCGCCGACACCGGGATGCCGGAGATCGGCCGGCTGCTGCCGGGATCGAGGGCCTTCACCCGGTCGCGGGGCCGCCCGCTGGGCGGGTCGTCGAACAGGCCGAGGAACGGCGAGTCGACGTCCGCCGCGGCTGATGGGGGAGTCGACGCGCCGGCCGGGCGATCGGCCGCCGGGCCGCGGAACATCGCCACGCGACCGCCCTCGGCGGCGGCCCTCAGTCCGCCATCGTAGTCAGACGTGTGCGCAGCGTCGTCATCCGTGTCCGGCTGATTGGAGTAGCCCCCAGTGCGACGGGGAGGCGGGTTGGTCATGCGAGATCACCGGTGAGTTCCGGACGGATCCGCACCCTGGTGGCCACGAGCCTGGCATCGCGCTGCTCGTGGCTCGGCTCCCGGGTGTGGCGCCAGTCGGTCAGGGCTGTGCGGACCACCATCCGGGCGGGACGGTCGGGGTCGACGTAGCGGAAGATCAGCGACGTCGCCACGATCGCGAGGGCGATCTCGTAGGCGGGGAAGAAGTCGACCTGCAGCGTGATCATGTAGCGGATGAACATGAACAACGGCACCAGCAGTGCGAACACCCCGTACTGCGCATAGGGCAGCTGGACAGGCAGGGTGTAGCCGGGCGGCCCGAGGTAGACCAGACGGGCCCGGTAGATGTCATCGTCGGTGCGCAGCCGCATTCTTGTTCACTCGTCTCAGCAGTGAGGCTCAGCAGTGAGGCCGGGGAGGCAAGGCAGCCCTAGTTGGTTCCGAAGATCAGCTTGACGAGCGAGTCGCCGAAGAAGAACAGCGACGCGGCGCCGGCGACGAACGCCAGCCCGATGATCGCGATGGCGGAGCTCGTGAGCACCCGCGAGACCTCGCCCTTGCTGGCCCGGCCGATGAAGATGACGCCGAGCACGGCGAGCAGGATCGGCACGATCTTCTGGATGAAGAAGTCCAGGACGCCGTTCGTGTTGATGGTCGGCTGTGGGGACGGCGTCGGCGCCAGGGCTATGGCGTCCGCGATGCGGGTGGTCTCCCCCCACAACGCCTGGCCGATCTCCAACAACATCATCAGACCTCCCCGGAGGCGCGACGGGCGAGGTGCACGCCGCGCGTTAAGCCTCGCTGATAAGACGACCCGGTCATACAACCCCGGCTGCTGTGTCGCCCTCCAGCGGAACCTTATCCGGGCGTTTGCCCTGCTAAATGCCCATTGTCGGGTTTAACGGTCCGAATAACGTTCACTTGCAGAGAGTACGTTGCAGCCCTCTTTCCAACAAGCTGACCGGTCCGTGATCAGTGTTGCGGATGAGGCGCGTGCGCGGTTACCCCTGGTGGGGGACAGGTGACTGACCGAAGGTGAGTACCTTCATTCAGGTGACGCTCCTTCGCCGTCCTTCCCCCGTGGTCATGGGGGTGCTCAACGTGACTCCGGACAGCTTCTCCGACGGCGGCCGCTATGCCGGGCTCGGCGCCGCGGTCGACCACGCCATGCAGATGGTCGAGGAGGGCGCCGACGTCATCGACATCGGCGGCGAGAGCACCCGCCCGGGCGCCGACCGGGTCGACGCCCGGACCGAGCTGGACCGGGTCCTGCCGGTGATCCGCGAACTGGCCGCGGCCGGGGTCGTGATGAGCATCGACACGACCCGTGCGGCGGTCGCCGCCGAGGCCGTCGCCGCCGGGGTCGCCCTGGTCAACGACGTGTCCGGCGGTCTCGCCGACCCGGACATGGCCCGCGTGGTCGCCGACGCCGGCTGCCCGTGGGTGCTCATGCACTGGCGGGGGCATTCCCGGCGAATGACCGATTTAGCCCTTTACGACGATGTCGTCAAAGAGGTTTGTGCCGAACTGCTGGAGCGCGTCGACGAGGCCGTCGCCGCCGGCGTCGCACCCGAACGGCTGATCCTCGACCCCGGCCTGGGGTTCGCCAAGAAGGCCGAGCACACCTGGCGGCTGGCCGCGCACCTGCCGGAGCTGGTCGCGCTCGGGTACCCCGTCCTCGTCGGATCGAGTCGCAAGTCCCACCTCGGCCGGCTGCTGGAGGCGTCCGACGGGTCCGCCCGCCCGACCGGGGACCGTGAGGCGGCCACGATCGCCACGACCGTGCTCTCCGTCGCCGCGGGTGCCTGGGGTGTGCGGGTCCATGAGGTCCGTGGCAACGTTGATGCGATCAAGGTGTGGCAGGCCGTACAGGCGGCGCGATGAAGACAGGCGGTGCCATGACGGCTGACCGGATCGCTCTGACCGGGCTCCGGGTCCGCGGCAACCACGGCGTGTTCGACTTCGAGCGCCGGGACGGCCAGGACTTCGTGATCGACGTGGTGCTGGAGCTCGACCTCACGCCCGCCGCGAAGTCCGACGACGTCACCGACACCGTGCACTACGGCGAGCTGGCCGGGCGGCTCGCCGAGGTCGTCGCCGGCGACCCGGTCAACCTGATCGAGACCCTGGCCCAGCGCCTCGCCGACGTGTGTCTGGCGGATCCGCGGGTACGGGCAGCGACGGTCACCGTCCACAAACCCCAGGCGCCGATCCCGCTCGAGTTCGCCGATGTCGCCGTCATCATCCGCCGGGAGCGCACATGACGAGGGCCGTGCTGGCGCTCGGCAGCAACCTCGACGATCGCGAGGCCAACCTGCGCGGCGCGGTCGACGGGCTCGGCGACGTCGTGATGGCCGTGTCCGGGGTGTACGAGACACCCCCGTGGGGCGACCCCGACCAGCCGCACTACCTCAACGCGGTCCTGCTCGCCGTCGACCCGGCCGCGACCCCCCGCGACTGGCTCGACCGGGCCCACCGGCTGGAGGACACCGCCGGTCGCGTGCGGGACCCGGAGCGCCGCTTCGGCCCGCGTACGCTTGACGTAGACGTCATCGCCGTCTGGGACGACGACGACCGGCCGGTCATCACCGACGATCCGGAGCTGATCCTGCCCCACCCGCGGGCACATCTCCGGGCGTTCGTGCTCCGGCCGTGGCTCGACATCCAGCCCTACGGGCAGCTGCCGGGCCACGGATGGCTCTACGAGCTGGTCCGGGCCGCCCCGGTTGCCGCCGACCTCGCCGACCTGCGCCCGCGGGAAGACATCCACCTCGATTCGTGATCTGGAGCCGAGCCGATGGCCACGCCGTCACCCGACGAACCGAACGCGACCGGGCCCAAGGGCCGCATGGAGCCGACCAGTCCGGCCACCCTCGTCATCGCCGCGCTCGCGACCACGGCGCTGTCCTGGATCGGCATCAGCAGCCTGTGGAACAGCCTGCCGACGCTGCCCTGGCTGCCGCCGCTGACCCTGATCGGCCTGGCGATCTTCGAGGGCTTCGAGGCCTACTCGACCCGCAACCGGATCCTCCGCAAGGAGGGCGCCGGCCCGCTGCAGCCGCTCATCATCGCGCGGTACGCCGTCCTCGGTAAGGCGTCCGCGCTGGTCGCCGCCCTGTTCGGCGGTCTCTACCTGGGCATGTCCTCCTGGCTGCTGACCCAGCGGGGGGTCCTGGCCAAGGTCTCCGAGAACCTGCCGCAGGCCCTGCTGGGCGTGGCGGGATCGATCGTGCTGCTCGCCGCCGCGCTCTGGCTGGAGCGGGCCTGCCGGGTGCCACCCAGCACCCGGGACAAGGATCTTCCCAGGCAGGGCCGCCTGGACGGTCGCCGTGAGGGCGATCGCACGGAGGACGAAAGCCTCGATCGATAGGCATCTGGAACAAACACTGTCGTCTTCCGCGCCCAAAGACTGTCGCAGGTCACAATCCGCGGTTACTGTGCGACCCGTACCGGTCGTCGGCTGGCAGGAGGCGCGCGCGATGGCGTACGACGACTCGCGGTTCCGCGGTGAACCCGGGTTCCGTGAGGAGCCCGACTTCCGCTCGGGCGGCGTGCCCGAGGATGCGCCGACGCTCGGGGTGTCCAACCAGTCGGTCTACACCCCCGGCTCCTACCCGGCCGCCGGCACCGACTACAGCGTGCCGCCGACGGAGAGCACCCTGGGCCTGGCCGCCCGGCGGGCCGCGCCCAGCCCGGCGCAGCTCGGCGACGTCTTCGACGACCCCGAGCACGGCGAACCCGGCCGCGACCGGCTGGCGGTCCACGCGCTGTGGGAGATGGTGCTGCTGCTCGCCACCGCCTCCCTGCTGTACCTGCTGCGCGACGCGCGGCCGGAGGCGCTGCGCGGTGCCGAGTTCGAGTCGCTCCTGCTCGCCGGGGCCGAGCTGGGTCTCGTCGCGATCGCCATGGGGCTCACCCTGCGGGCCGGCGCCGTCAACCTCGCGCTCGGTCCGATCGCCTACGCGTCGGCGCTGTTCTTCGCCGACAACTCCCACCGCGGTCTGGCGGTGACGGCCAGCATCACCGCCCTCGTCGCCCTCGGCGTCGGCGTGTTCATCGCGGTCCTGGTCGTCGGCTTCCACGTCCCCGGCTGGGCGGCCAGCCTCGGCGTGGCGCTCGCGCTCATGGCCTGGATCGCCGACCAGAACGCGGAGCAGGTCGTCGCCGGTGCCTACGACCCGCACGACCAGGCGCTGTACTGGATGCTCGCGGTCGTCCTCGTCGGGGTCGTCGGCAGCGCCGTCGGCCTGGTCCGGCCGGTCCGCCGCTCGGTCGGCCGGTTCCGCCCGGTCGCCGACCCCGCCCGCCGCCGGGGTGGCGGCGCCGCCACCATCACCGGCCTGGCGATCGCCGGCTCGGCCCTGCTGGCCTCGGTCGCCGGGGTGCTGACCGCCCTCGACGTCCGCGAGGTCACCACCACCGAGAACGGCATGGCCGCGGCCGGTCTCGCCACCACCGCCCTCGCCGTCGGTGCGGCCCTGATCGGCGGCACCTCCGCCTACGGCCGCCGCGGCGGCGTGTTCGGCACGGTCCTGGCCGTCGCCGCGATCACGCTGCTGTTCCGGTACTCCGCCGCCGAGAAGTGGAACATCGCCCCGCTCGCGGTCGCCGGCGGCGCGATCGTGATCGGGCTGGTCGTGACCCGCCTGGTCGAGACCTTCGGCCGGCCACGGACCGTCGCGGACGAGGCGATCGAGGAAGAGGTCTGGACCCCGAGCACCGCGGGCTACGGCTCCTCCGCCCAGACCGAACCCGACAACGGCTGGTCGGCGTCGCGGACCGGCGGCTGGACGAGCCAACTGCCGGCTCGCACCACCGACGAGGACTGGGGCGTCGAGGAGCGGTGGGGCAGCAACCGCTGACCCTCCGGCCGGCCTCGCTAAGCTGTGGTCATGACCGACGCCACCCTTGCGGAGCTTGACGCGCTGTCCACCGAGGAACTCCGCGAACGCGCCTTCAACCTCGCCCGGCAGCGTCGCGACGTGAAGTTCTTCTGGGACCTGTTCAAGCACGTCACGTCCAGCAACGACGAGACGCAGGACGGCTGGCTCGGCTCGCTGGACGCCACGATCGACGACGTCGTCGCGCTCTGGCGGGAGGTCACCGACCACACCTACGGCGAGTCCGAGCCGCTGGTGCGCGCCGCCTTCATCGACTACCTGATGTCGCCGGCCAAGTAACTATCGGTAGTCGTTTATAAAACGTGTTTCCCGGGACTAATCCGGGGCATGGCTGTTACTCGTTCGCGCTACCGCTCCGCCGCAAGCGCGGGCACGCTGGTGGCATTCCTGTTGGTGCTGATCTTCGGCAGCCCCTGGTACGTCGACTGGGTCAACTCGGGCAACCGTGGTCTGTTCCTGGAGACCCTGGCGTGGCCCGCGTGGAACTTCGACACCGACCAGTCGGTGCGTGACCTGCTGGCCGCCGATCTGAAGGCGATCCTGCTGGTCCTGTTCACCGCGGTGTTCATCAAACTGCTCGTCGGCGCGCAGCTCGCCAGCGCGCGCGGCACCATCTCGGCGATCCTCACCGGATGGGCCGCCTACATCTTCGCGGCCGCGCTGGCCGCACTCATCACCGCGTTCCTGCTGGCCAACGCGTCGCTCGCGTCCGCGGTCATCGCCGCCACCGGCGGCGCCGCATACGCCCTCATCGTCGGCTGGATCGTCGGCCTGGCATCGATGGCGGGCCGCCGGTAACGCCTGGCGGCGCGAGACCGGCGACGGACCCCGCCGCCGGTCTCGCGCGGTGTCACCGGGTGGCGGCGTCGACCTCGGCCAGCGCTAGCTGTACATCCGCGGCGGACAGCAGACCGAGCACCTCGTCGCCGTCCCGCACCACCACCGAGCCCGTCCCCGACGCCAGCATGGTGCCGAAGGCGACCCGGAGCGTGGCGTCGGCGGCGACGGAGGGCAGGCCGTCGGGCGCGCCGTCCAGCGGGTGCAGCCGGTTGCGGGGGATCGGGGTCACCGACAGGCGCATCACCCCGCGGTCCTCGCCGATGAACTGCTCGACGAACGCGTTGGCGGGGCCGGCCAGGAGCTCCGCGGGGGTCGCGTACTGCTCCAGGTGGGCGTGGTCGGACAGCACCGCGATCTTGTCGCCGAGCTTGATCGCCTCCTGCAGGTCGTGCGTGACCAGGATCGTCGTCTTGCGCACGCTCTGCCGCAGACGCAGGAACTCGTCCTGCAGCCGGCCCCGGTTGATCGGGTCGACGGCGGAGAACGGCTCGTCCATCAGCAGCACCACGGGGTCCGCGGCGAGCGCGCGGGCGAACCCGACCCGCTGGCGCTGGCCACCCGACAGCTCGTGCGGATAGCGGGCCGAGTACCGCCCCGGCTCGAGGCCGACCAGGTCCAGCAGCTCGTCGGTGCGCGCGGCGATCGTCTTCTTGTCCCAGCCGAGCATCCGCGGCACGGTGCCGACGTTGGCCCGGACGGTCTGGTGCGGGAACAATCCCACATTCTGGATGACGTAGCCGATCGTCCGCCGCAGTCGCACCGGATCGACGCTCGTCACGTCCTCGCCGTCGACCAGCACCCGGCCGCCGGTCGGCTCGATCAGCCGGTTGATCATCCTGAGGACGGTCGACTTGCCGCAGCCCGACGGGCCGATGAGCACGGTCACGTCGCCGCCGGCGATGTCCAGGCTCAGCTGGTCGACCGCCGTGGTGCTGTTCGGGTACGTCTTCACCAGCCGATCGAGGGTGATCGGCGCGCCGTCGGTCTTCGCGGTACGGTCCACGCATGTCCTTCCTGGCTCGCGGTGAGGCGGGCAATCCCTGGTTTTCCTGGAGCTATATCCGGGATAACGGTGACACGCTCTGGGACGCGCTGGTGGATCATGTGGCCATCACCGTCTGGTCGGTCGCGATCGCGGTGGCCATCGCGGTGCCGCTGGCCGTGCTGGCGTACTGGGTACGCCCGCTCGCCACGCCGATTCTGACATCAGCGAGCGTGCTTTACACGATTCCGTCGCTGGCCCTGCTCGCGTTCCTGGCCCCGTTCCTGGGCACCGGCCGCACCCCGGTCGTCGTGGCGCTGGTGCTGTACGCCCTGATCATCCTCATCCGCAACGCGCTCACCGGCCTGCAGCAGGTGCCCGGCGACGTGCGCGAGGCCGCGACCGCGATGGGCTACAGCCGGGCCGCCCGGCTGTGGCGGATCGAACTGCCGCTGGCGCTGCCCGCGATCCTGACGGGGCTGCGGCTCGCGACGGTCTCGACAGTGGCGTTGGTCACCGTCGGCTCGATCGTCGGCTCGCAGGGTGGCCTGGGCTCACTGATCCTGAACGGCTTCCGCGCCAGCCTCTACAAGGCGCAGATCCTGACCGCCACGCTCGTGTGCGTGCTGCTCGCCCTGACCCTCGACCTGCTGCTGGTCGGGCTGACCCGGGCACTCACGCCATGGATGAGGAGGCGGAGCTCATGAGCGGCCAGCGCGGCGGCTCGGGCCGCTCATCATGTGACAGGTGTGGTTCAGGTCGGCGCTGGAGCGCAGCGGAGGCGACGGCATGAACGTGATCAACGACATGTTTCTGTGGTTCAACGACCCGTTGAACTGGACCAACCCCGACGGGATCCTGGTCCGCCTCCGCGAGCACCTGGAGATCTCGTTCCTGGCGGTGCTCTTCGGCTGCCTGGTCGCCTGGCCCGTCGGGATCTGGCTCGGCCGCCGCGGCGCCGGCTCCGGCGTCGTGGTCATCCTGTCCAACATCACCCAGGCGATGCCGGTCATGGCGCTGCTCACCATCCTGTCGCTCGGCCCGCTCGGCATCGGCGTGCCGGCCGTGGTGGTCGCCCTCGCGGTGTTCTCGCTGCCGCCGTTGCTGGCCAACGCGTACACCGGCATGCGCCAGATCGACGACGAGATCCGCGACGCGGGCAAGGGGATGGGCCTGACGCAGGCGCAGATGCTGTGGCGGGTCGAACTGCCCCTCGCCGTGCCCTACCTCGCGACGGGCCTGCGCATCGCGACCACCCAGGTCGTCGCCACCGCCACCCTCGCGACCATCGTCAACGGCGGCGGCCTCGGCAACATCATCTACGCCGGGTTCGGCCTCGGCGCGGGTCGCGGCGACGCCCAGATCCTGGCCGGCGCGGTCCTGGTCGCGGGGCTCGCGCTGCTGGTCGACGGGCTGATGGCCCTGGTGGAGCGCAAGGTCACACCCAAGGTGTTGCGGCAGGCCGCAGGGCGGGTATGACGGGTCGTTACGAAACCGTGCCTGGTTGCGGTTGCCGATTTCCCATAGGCGGAGTTGCCTATTCAACTAGCGGGCGGACTACATGCGAGCTGCATGTCGACAGCGCCGTCCGTCGGACACGCGGCCGGTCACAGTGATCGCGCCGGGACACGGAAGGCGGGCCATTTTGCGAACTGCCATGCGCGCCACGCTCGGGGTCCTTCTGGGCCTCGCCACCGTCGGCCTCGCGGCCTGCGGTGATGAGGGCTCCTCGGGCACCAAGGCGCCGGCAACCGTGAGCGGGGCCGGCTGTGCCCCGATCGCGGGGGACAAGCTTGTCCTCCTCACCGACGACAAGCAGCTGCAGCTGGCGGACAACGTCATCGCCGCGGTCAACACCAAGGTTGCCGATCCTGAGCTGATCGCGGCGCTGGACAAGGTCTCCGACGCGTTGACGCCGGAGAAGCTGATCCAGCTCAACAAGGCGGTCGTCGTGGACCGCAAGACCTCCAAGGTCGCGGCGGAGGACTTCGCCAAGGCCGAGAACCTCACCGCCGGCATCGCGAAGGGCAAGGGCGGCCCGATCAAGATCGGCGCCGCGGACTTCGCGGAGAACGCCACGCTCGGCGCGCTCTACGAGATCGTCCTGGACGCCGCGGGTTACGACGCGACCGTCCAGACCATCGGCAAGCGCGAGATCTATTACGGCCAGCTGACCAAGGGCGACATCCAGGTCGTCCCCGAGTACGCGGCCACCATCACCGAGCACATCAACGGCCTGACCAACGGCAAGGACGCCAAGGTCCTGGCCTCCGGTGACGTCGACAAGACCGTGACCGCCCTCAAGGACATCGGCGGCAAGGCCGGGCTGTCCTTCAGCAAGGCGTCGAAGGCCAACGACCAGAACGCGTTCGCGGTCACGACCGCGTTCGCCGAGAAGAACGGGGTGAAGACGCTCAGCGACTTCGCCGCCAAGTGCTCCGGCAAGGACACCGTCCTCGGTGGCCCGGCCGAGTGCCCGCAGCGGCCGTTCTGCCAGGTCGGTCTGGAGAAGACCTACAACCTCCAGGTCGGCAAGTTCGCCAGCCTCGACGCGGGTGGCCCGCTGAGCCTTGACGCGCTGAAGAAGGGCACGGTCACCCTCGCGCTCGTCTTCTCCTCGGACGGCTCGCTCGGATAACGCACAGTAGTGGTGAAATGCCCGTCCTCGCTTGCCGTGGGCGGGCATTTCGCTTGCCCTGAAGACTAGGTAAGGTCTCTGCTCATGCCAGCCACGGAAACCACCGGAGGACGGCCGAGCACCAAGTTGCTCCAGATCCTCTTCTGGGCTGGCGTCGGCCTCGCTCCGCTGGCTGCGCTGCTGTTGCTGTTCGGCGGCGGGTTCGTCCTGCAGCTCGCCGCGGTCCTCGCGGTCCTCGTCGTCGTCCTTATCGGCCTGTCCATCGCGCTGCGCCCCGACAACGAAAACGTGCGCGGCGAGATCGAGGAGGCGATGTTCGAGGAGCTGGACACGCTCCGCGACGACATCCGCGGCGACATCACCCATGCGGCCCGCGCCACGCACGGTCAGCTCGTCGAGCGCATCGGCGTGCTGCACGAGACCGTCGACGCGCTGCGCAACCAGGTCGACCTGATGCGCGGCCAGCTCGAACGCACCACCCGCGCGGCGCAGCAGGCCGCCGCCCAGCACGCCGGACCGCAGCCGGCCGGCTCCGCCGCAGTGCCCCAGGGCGTGCTGCGGCACACCGAGACCGTGCAGGTCACCACCAAGACCATGGTCGTCGACCCGACCGACCAGCGGCGCGACGGCACCGTGTACGGCGCCCGCCCCGAGATCCCGCAGCAGCGCCGCCCGACCTCGGAGCGTGACGCCGACTGGCCCCAGCGCCCCGGCGAATGGTCCGACCGGGACGGGCAGGACTGGCACGAGCCCACCGATCGGGCCCGCCACGACAACGGCCGGGTCGTCGAAGGCAGCCACTGGAACGAGGCACCCGGGCGGGCCGGCTGGAACGACCGCGGCGACGACCGCGACCAGGGTGAGCGCGGCGGCCGGGCCGGTTCGCACGACCGCGGGCGCGCGGGCCGCGAGCCTTCCGACTGGGCCGACCAGTCCGACCGCACCGGCCATGTCTCCGGTCACGCCTCGGGGCACGGTTCCGGTCACGGCGCCGGGTACGGGTCCGGTCACGATGCCGGACACGCCCCGGGGCATGGTTCCGGGCGCGGGGACTGGGACGAAGACGGCGACGGCGGCCGGGCCGAGCGCGGTGGGCGTGGCGACTGGAGCGACCGCGGCGACGGCGGCGGTCGCGGGGGCCGCGGCGAGTGGGCCGACGGCGACCGGGCGGACCGCGGGGGCCGCGGTGAGTGGGCCGACGGCGACCGGGCGGACCGCGACCGGGCGGACCGCGGCTCGCGGGGCGAACGGTCGGACGCCGACACCGGTCGGGCCGCTCGCGGTGACTGGGGCGCCCGTGACGGCGACGGTGGCCGTGACGGTGGCCGCCGCCGGCGCGAGGAGTGGACCGACCGTGGCGACGGCGACCGGGGGCGCGGCGAGCACGCGGGCCGAGCCGACCACGCCGACCGGGGCGAACGAAGCCGGGGGGACCACGCCGACCGCGGCGGACGTGGTGAGCACACCGACCGCGGGGGTCGTGACGAGCAGTCCGACCGCACCGAACGCGGCTGGGGCGCCGAGCGCATCAGCCGGTCAGAACGCACCGAACGCTCCGAATGGACCGAACGCAGCGAACGCTCCGAGTGGATCGAACGCACCGAGGCACCCCGCGAGGAGTCCTGGACCGAGCAGCTGCTGCGGGAGCGGATGGCCCGGGCCGACGGCAACGGACCGTCCGGCGAGGTCGAACGCCCCGGCGGTCGCCGCCGCGCGCACGACCCGGACGACGACGCCGGCAACGTGACCGGGGTCCGCACCACCGACCGGTGGGCGTCGGTCCACAGCGACGAGCGCGGCGGCCGCGAGCTGCGCATGGGCGAACGCCGCGCCGCGGTCCACGCCGACGAGACCGGCACCCACGTCCGGATCGAGGACCGCTGGGCGTCCGTGCGGCACGAGGAGTACGCCCCCACCACCCCCGAAGACGAGCCCCGCCGGGAAAGCCCCCGCCGATCCGAGGCCCGCCGCGAACGCGAACGCCAACGCGACCCCGACGGACACTGGTCCGAGAGCAGCTACGAGGAAGCCCGCCGCGACGACGCCGGCACGACCCGCTGGTCCGAGGTCCGCCGCGACCGCCCCGCCCTCGGCGCGGCCCAGGCCGCCCTGCCCGCGTCCCCCACCTCGCGCTGGCAGGACCCCGCTCCCGCCCGCGAGGACGAACGGGTGTCCCGCCGCTCCCGCCAGGACGACGACGAGGACTACGGCTGGAACGGCTCCCGCGACGAAGCCCGCCCCCGCCCGACCCGCCAGATCGTCGACTTCGAAGGCAACGACGACCGCTGGTTGAGCTGAGCTGTGATTCTGCCGCAGCGCTGTAATGCTGCCGCAGCGAGCTGCGGCGGCGGGGG
>NZ_BONQ01000080.1 GCF_016862795.1 Dactylosporangium siamense
TTTTGCATCGACATTGGACCATCCTCCCCGTCAGAGAACCACCATACGACGGGCACCGGACCAGGTGGCACACGGCCACCCGCCGGTGCCGGCGGCGGCGAGCAGGGCGGATCGCCGGTGGTCGGTTGCGCGGTAGATGCGGGCCGGAGTGGGCAGTGGAGGCGCTGCCCGTTCGGCACCACGGAGGAGTTGACATGGAAGACCTGAAGCTCGAGATCGTCGTCCTGCCGGTCTCGGACGTCGACCGTACCAAGGCGTTCTTCAACAGGATCGGCTTCCGGGAGAACGCCGACTTCTCCGGCGAGGGTGGGTTCCGGGTCGTTCAGGTCACCCCGCCCGGCTCGACCGCGTCCATCATCTTCGGCAGCCGGGTCACGGACGCGGTGCCGGGCTCCACGCACGGCGTGTACCTGGTCGTCGACGACATCGTCAAAGCCCAGAAGGACCTCGCGACCCAGGGCGTGGAGGTGAGCGAGGTGTTCCACGACGCCGGAGGCGTGTTCCACCACGCCGGCACCGAGGGGCGGGTGCCCGGGCCGGACCCGGAGCGGCAGTCCTACGCGTCGTTCGCGACGTTCACCGACCCGGACGGCAACATGTTCGTGCTGCAGGAGGTGACCCGGCGGCTGCCGGGGCGGGTCGAGCACGCCATCTACCACTCGGCGGCCGAGCTCGAACACGCCCTGCGGGAGGCCGCGGCGGCACACGGCCGGCACGAGAAGGAGATCGGCCGCGAGGATCCGGACTGGCCGACCTGGTACGCCGCGTACATGGCGAAGGCGGCCGGACTCGGCGCCTGACCCACCCGGTTCAGCGCAGGGCGGCGGCGAGCTCGCGGCGTGAGGTGATGCCCAGCTTGGCGAAGACCTTGCGCAGGTGCCACTCGACCGTGCGCGGGCTCAGGAACAGCGCGGCGCCGATCTCCGGGTTGGTCTGCCCCGCGACCGCCAGCCGGGCGATCTGCGTCTCCTGCGCCGTGAGCTCGTCCGACGGGCCCTCGGACCGCTTGCGGACCGTCTCGCCGGTGGCGGCCAGCTCCCGCGCGGCCCGCCCGGCGAACGCGCCGGCGCCCATGCCGGCCAGGGCGTCGTGCGCGGCGCGCAGCTCGGCACGGGCGTCGGCGCGCCGTCCCTCGCGGCGCAGCCACTCGCCGTGCTGCAGCCGGGCCCGGGCCGTGAGCAGGCCGAGGCCGGCCGCGTCGCACCGCGCGACGGCCTCCTGGTAGTGCGCCTCGGCCCGTTGCGGCGCGGCGGTCAGCGCGTCGGCGAGCGCGAGGACGCCGAGGCTCCAGTCGGTCCCGGCGGCCGTGGCCAGTTCGGCGAGCCGATCGCGGGCGCCGGTGGCGACGGTGGGTTCGCCCGCCCGTGCCGCCGCCTCCACCAGCTCGGGAAGCGCCCTCCCGGCCAGGGCCAGCTCGGCGCCGTCGGCTGCCTGCCGGGCGGCGTGCAGGGCGGCCGGGGCGTTGCCGGTGCCGTTGTGCAGCACGGCCCTGGCCAGCCAGGTCTGCCCGAGCAGGATGCCCTCACCGCGCGCCTCGGCGTCGGCGGCCGCATCCTCGATGCGCCGTAACGCCTCGGGTTCGGGATCGCGGTACGCGGCGAGCGTGAGCGACGCGTCCGGCGGCAGCGGCACCCCGGTGGCGGACGCGAGGGCCGCACCCTCGGCGAGCACGTCGGCCGCGTCGGCGAACCTGCCCATCAGCAGCAGCGTGCCGGCGTGGAAGGTGAGCGCCGCGGGCAGCAGCGACAGCGCGCCGGTCGCCCGGGCGAAGCCGACCGCCTGCCCGCTGAGCCGGTGGGCGGTGCCGGCCTGGAACACCTCGTGCGCCGCGGGCGCGGCCAGCCACAGCAGGTCCAGGTCGCGGGCCGGGTCGATCGCGTCCAGGGCCAGTCGCAGGTCCGCAGCGGCCGGGGCGGGCCCGTCCAGCGCCCAGGTCACCAGCCCGGTGAGCAGCCGTCCCGTGGCGTCGGTCCCGGCCGGCACGCCCCGCGCCGCCTCCGCCGCCCGGTGCAGGTCGTCGCCGCCGAGCCGGCCGGCGTGCACGGCCGCGCCGACCGCCGCCAGGTACGTCTCCCGCGCCGCCCCCGAGTCAAGCTCCTCGAGCCGGCGGGCGGCGGCCAGCAGCGGCGGCCCGGCCGCGCGGCCCGGGTTGAGCGCGAGCGCGGCCTGTGCGCGCAGCCGCTCCGCGCCGGCCTGCTGCAGCGGGTCGAGCGGGCCGAGCTCGGCGGCGGCCACCAGGTCCTGCACGAGTGCGGCCGCGCCCGCGTCGAGCCGGGCTCTCGCCGCGGCCAGCAGCACCGCGGAACGGTGCTTCGGGTCCCGGGTCAGCTCGGCGGCGCGCTCGAGGAACGCGGCGGCCGCCGCCCGGCCGCCGCGGGCGAGGGCGCGGTCCGCGGAGCGTTCGAGCTCGCCGGCCACGTCCTCGTCGGCGTCCGCGGCGGCGTGCGCCCGGTGCCACGCGCGCCGGTCGGGGTCGAGGTCGGGGTCGGTGACGTCGGCCAGGGCGCGGTGCACGTCCCGCAGCGTGGCCGGGTCCGCGGCCCGCCAGGCGGCGGAGCGGACGAGGGGGTGGCGGAACCGCACCAACGCGCCGATGTCGACCAGGCCGGCCGCCTGCGCCGGTGCGGCCGCGTCCATGCCGACGCCGAGCCGTCCGGCGGCCCGCCACAGCAGGGCCACGTCTCCGACCGGTTCGACGGCGGCGGCGAGCAGCAGCAGGCGGGTGTCCGCCGGCAGCGCGGCGATGCGCCGCCGGAACCCCTCCTCGACCTGACCGGCCAGCGGCACCGTCCCGCCCGCGCCGAACCCCTGACCGGCCGGCGGTGCCGTGTCAGCCGCCGCACCGCCCGCGCCGAACCCCTGACTGGCCGGCGGTGCCGTGTCAGCTGCCGCACCGCCCGCGCCGAACCCCTGACCGGCCTGGTCCGCCGGGCCCGGTGTCGCGCCGGACAACGGACCGGCTGGGTCAGCCGGGCCGCGTTCCTGCCCCTGAGGTGGCGCCGCACCGGCTGGCGACATCGGGGCGAACAACGGGGCGAACAACGCCGCGTCGAGCGTCTCTCCGGCCGGGGGCAGCGGGCCGGGGGCGCCGAAACCGAACGCCAGCTCGGCCGGCGTCGAGCCGCGGGGCAGCTCCAGCAGGGCCAGGGGGTTGCCGTGGGTCTCCGCGACGATCCGGTCCCGGATGCGGTCGTCGACCGGCCCCGGCAGCACCGAGTCCAGCAACGCCCGCGCGTCCGCGGTGGGCAGCCCGTCCACTCGGAGCTCCGGCAGGCCCGCCAGGAACCGGTCGCCGCCGGGGCTGCGGGCCGCGAACACCAGGGCCACGGACTCCGCGTCGACGCGCCGGGCGACGAACGTGAGGATGACCTCGGACATCCGGTCCAGCCACTGCACGTCGTCCACGACGCACACCAGCGGCCGCTCCGCCGCGGCCTCGGCGAGCAGGCCGAGGACGGCGAGCCCGACCAGCAGCGCCTCCGGTGGATCCCCGGCGCTGAGCCCGAGCCCGGTGGCGAGCGCGGCGCGCTGCGGCTCCGGCAGTGCGCCGAGGTGACCGAGCAGCGGCGCGCACAGCTGCTGCAGCGCCGAATACGCGATCTCGGTCTCCGGCTCGACCCCGGCGGCCCGGGCGACGCGGACGGTGGAGGAGGCGCCGGTCAGGTGCTCCAGCAGGGCGCTCTTGCCGATCCCGGCCTCACCGCGCAGGACCAGGACCCGGCTGTGCCCGGCCCGCACGTCGCGCAGCAGCCGATCGAGCGCCTCCCGCTCGCGCCGCCGGCCGCGCAGCTCAGGCCGGTTGGTGTTCGCCCGCACGTTGGTTCCTCCCCGCGCGGCGAGCCTACACCGAGCCACGGCGCAGACCGGTGGGTACCAGCGTCGAAGCAGCGATCTCCCCGCCGCCGCGCTTGACCGAAGGAGCGCCGTGGTCGTCCACGCGACCACCCAGCGCCTTCGATCAAGCGGCCAAGATCGTCAGACCTTCGCACGGGTCATGCGGCGCCCCGATTCGGGCGATGTGTCCGAAGTCCATGAAGCCGCTTGCGCGAAGCCATCTCGGCGTTGCGGCGCTCCACGTCGACCCGGCAGTGGTTACACGGTGAGGCGGGCGGTCAGGTCCGCGGCGCCGTCGCCCGACACACCGGGCAGCGCGGTCAGCCGACCGCACACCAGCAGCAGCAGCGCGCCGATCGGGGCCCGGACCTCGGGCCCGGTCCCGGCCGACCAGGTCACGTCCGTGGCGACCAGCCGAAACCCGGCCAGCTTGCGGGCCGACGGCAGCGGCGGTGGCCACCGCATCGACAGCACCCGCGTGGTCGCGACGGCCGCGGCGTCCGGCGCGAGGTCGAAGGGCCGGCCGAGCGGGACGGCGATGTCCTGGCTGTGCACCAGGATGTCGATCAGCGCCTCCAGCTGCGTGACGCCGAGGTTGTGCCGTCGGTTTCCGTTGGTGCGGCGAAGCTCCGCGACGATCTCGCCCGTGCTGAGCGTGGTGGCGCGGGCGCGGGCGGCCTGCTGCGTGGCGCGGTCCATGTTGCCGCGCCAGTGCCGCATGACGCCGAGCGCGTCGCGGAAGCCGAGCTGCTGCAGCGTCAGGTGCGCGGCGACGTCGCGGACCGTCCAGCCCTCGCACAGCGACGGCTGCCGCCACTCGTCGTCGGACAGGGTCTCCAGCAGGTCGGTGATTGCGGCCCGTTGGGTGTGGATCGCGGACCAGATCTGGTCGTCGTTCATGGTGCCGGAACCTCCGCGGTGCGGGGACGGATGACGGTGGTGACGAGCGCGGTGATCTGGGCGGTCGGGTCGAACGCCGGGTCGGGCACGGCGAGCTGGTGCAGGACGAGGCCGGTCCAGTGGTTCATGATGATCGGCGCGTCGTGGCCGGGGTCGGTGGAGCCGGCGGTGCGCATCCAGTTCAGGAAGTAGGCGTTGACCCGGCCGCCGGTGGCCAGCAGCTGCGCGCGCAGCGCGGGTTGGATGCCGGCCTGGACGAGGATGGCGTAGCGGGACAGGGTCAGGGTGCGGTGCGTGGTGGTCGCCTCGTGCGCGAGCGCCGTGAGGGCCTGCGCGAACTCCTGCGGGGTGGTCGGCGCCAGTCGCGACGCGACGTCCTCCCAGACGGCGCGCTCGCGGGCGGCGAAGCGCTCCACCACCGCGTCGAGCAGCGCGTCGCGGGTGCGGAAGTGGTTGGACGTGGAGCCGGCCGGCAGTCCTGCGGCGGCGTCCACCGCGCGGTGTGTGAGGGCATGGATGCCGCGCTCGCCGAGCACCGTGATCGCCGCGTCCAGCAGTTGCTCGCGTCGGTTCGCCATACCCCGATACTACGATAGTAGTGCGGAAGACTGCAATCGTAGTGACCCTTGAACTGTCCGGGCGCTTCTGGCATCGTCGGCATCGATGTGAGCGCTAACTCGACAAGCCGGGATACCGCCTAAAGCCCGGGCGTGTGAGCGTTAACACCCAAGCCCGAGAGGACCCACACCCCATGGCTCATCCCAGCGTCAGCCGCCGCCGGCTGCTGCAGACCACCGGTGCCGTCGCGGCCGCCTCCGCCGCGGCGCCCCTGCTCAACACAGCGACCCCCGCCTCCGCCGCCGTGGCCCCGGCGCGCACCGACATCGGCGTGTCCGCCCACGCGTTCGACCTCGGCCAGGTGCGGCTGAGCACCGGCCGCTGGCTGGACAACCAGAACCGGACCCTGGCCTACCTGCGCTTCGTCGACGTCAACCGGCTGCTCTACAACTTCCGGGCCAACCACCGGCTGTCCACGAACGGCGCCGCCGCCACCGGCGGCTGGGACGCACCCACCTTCCCGTTCCGCACCCACATGCAGGGCCACCTGCTGACCGCGTGGGCCCAGGCCTACGCCGTGCTCGGCGACACCACCTGCCGGGACAAGGCCACCGCCATGGTCGCCGGCCTGGCCGCCTGCCAGGCCAACAACGCCGCCGCCGGCTTCAGCACCGGCTACCTGTCCGGCTTCCCGGAGTCCGACTTCACCGCGCTGGAGGGCGGCACCCTCAGCAACGGCAACGTCCCCTGGTACTGCATCCACAAGACCCTGGCCGGCCTGCTGGACGTGTGGCGGCTCATCGGCAGCACCCAGGCCCGCGACGTGCTGCTCGCCCTCGCCGGCTGGGTCGACTGGCGCACCGGCCGGCTCAGCGCCGGCCAGCAGCAGACCACGCTCAACGTCGAGTTCGGCGGCATGAACGCCGTGCTGACCGACCTGTACCAGCAGACCGGCGACAGCCGCTGGCTCACCGCCGCGCAGCGCTTCGACCACGCGGCCGTGTTCAACCCCCTCGCGTCCAACTCCGACCAGCTCAACGGGCTGCACGCCAACACCCAGGTGCCGAAGTGGATCGGCGCGGTCCGTGAGTACAAGGCGACCGGCACCACCCGCTACCGCGACATCGCCGCGAACGCCTGGAGCATCACCACCGCCGCGCACACGTACGTCATCGGCGGCAACAGCCAGGCCGAGCACTTCCGGGCGGCCAACGCGATCGCCGCGTACCTGACCGACGACACGTGCGAGCAGTGCAACACCTACAACATGCTGAAGCTGACGCGCGAGCTGTGGCTGCTGGACCCGAACAACGCCGCCTACTTCGACTTCTACGAGCGGGCCCTGCTCAACCACCTGATCGGCGCGCAGAACCCGGCCGACAGCCACGGCCACATCACCTACTTCATGTCGCTGAAGCCCGGCGGCCGGCGCGGCGTCGGCCCGGCGTGGGGCGGCGGCACCTGGAGCACCGACTACGACAGCTTCTGGTGCTGCCAGGGCACCGGCGTGGAGACCAACACGAAGCTGATGGACTCCGTCTACTTCTACAACGGCACCACGCTGACCGTGAACCTGTTCGTGCCGTCGGTGCTGACCTGGTCGCAGCGCGGGATCACGGTCACGCAGAGCACCACGTTTCCGGTCAGCGACACCACCACGCTGCAGGTGACCGGCAGCGTCGGCGGCTCCTGGACCATGCGCGTCCGCATCCCCGCGTGGACCACCGGCGCGACCGTCAGCGTCAACGGCACCGTGCAGGGCATCGCGACCACCCCCGGGACGTATGCGACCCTGACCCGCTCCTGGGCCTCTGGCGACACCGTCACCGTCCGGCTGCCCATGCAGGTCGCCGTGCGGCCCGCCAACGACAACGCCAACGTCGTCGCCGTCACCTACGGCCCCGTCGTCCTGGCCGGCAACTACGGCAACACGACCCTGTCCGCGCTGCCGGCGCTGACCACGTCCTCGGTCACCCGGACCGGCACCGGCTCGCTCGCCTTCACCGCCACCGCCAACGGCGCCACGGTCGCCCTCAACCCGTTCCAGGACGCGCACGGCTACAACACCACCGTCTACTGGAGCGCCAACGGCCAGGGCGGCGGCACCGGCGTCGCCAACTACCGGCTCGCCAACGTGGCCAGCGGCCTCGTCCTCGGCGTGCAGGACATGTCCACCGCCGACGGCGGCCTGGCGTTGCAGTGGACCGACAGCGGCACCGCCGACCACAACTGGGAGCTCGTCGTCGACGGCGCCGCGGTCCGCCTGCGCAACCTCAACTCCGGCAAGGTCCTCGGCGTGCAGAACATGTCCACCGCGGACAACGCCGTGGTCCTGCAGTGGACCGACAACGGCACCGCCGACCACCGCTGGACCCTCGTCGACAACGGCGACGGCGGCCACAAGATCCGCAACGGCAACAGCGGCAAGCTCCTCGCCATCGCGGGCAACTCCACCGCCAACGGCGCGCAGGCCGTCCAGGCCCCCGACGACGGCAGCGCCGACAACCTGTGGCGCTTCATCCCCAACGGCACGCGCCGCATCCAGAACCTCGGCAGCGGCCTCGTCCTCGGCGTGACGAACATGTCCACCGTCACTGGCGCCCTGGTCCTGCAGTGGGGCGACACCGGCACCGCCGACCACCTGTGGACCGCCGTGGTCGACTCCGGCGGGTACCTCCGGCTGCGCAACGCCAACAGCGGCCTGGTCCTCGGCGTGGAGAACGCGGGCACCGCCAACGGCGCGCGTGCCGTCCAGCTCGCCGACATCTCCTCCGCCGACCGGCGCTGGCGGCTGCGGGCCGGGGCGAACGGCTACTTCCGCATCCAGTCCGCGAACGGCGGGCGGGTCCTCGGCGTCAGCGGCGCCTCCACCGCCCAGGGCGCCCAGGTGTTGATCTGGGACGACAACGGCACCAACGACCACCTCTGGCGGTTCGTGTAGGTGTGGTTTGTGATTCGCGTGGGTCGGGAAGTACCTCCGCGAACCGCAACACCCCCCGGTACTTGGAGGCACCAGATGACTGTCGGCGGCATCATCTCCGCGATCGTCGTGGGCTTGATCATCGGCGCGCTGGGGCGCCTGGTCGTGCCCGGCAAGCAGCACATCCCGATCTGGCTGACCATCGTCATCGGCATCGTCGCCGCGCTGATCGGCACCGCCATCGCCCGTGGGGCCGGCTGGGCCGACACCGCCGGCGTGGACTGGATCGAGATCGCCATCCAGGTCGTCCTGGCCGCGATCGGCGTCTGGGGGGTGGCCGGCTTCTACGGCCGCAGCAGGGTGTAGCGGCGATCCACGAACTTCACGACGCAGCGGCGGCGCGGGCCATTCGGCCC
>NZ_BONQ01000081.1 GCF_016862795.1 Dactylosporangium siamense
GGGCCATTCGGCCCGCGCCGCCGCCGTGACTCGTAGGGTGGGTGGCGGATGACCCGCGCCCGGGAAAGGCGCTGCTCGAAGACGCGCCGCGGATCTCCGTCACGACGCTGCGGTGACGTCCCGCGCCAGGCGCCGCTCGGCCAGGGCGGCGAGCAGCACGGCACCGTCGTGCAGGACGTCGTCGTCGAAGACCACGCGCGGCGAGTGGTTGTGGTGCACCACCGGCTGGTCGCCGCCCGCGGCGCCGAGGAAGAGATAGGCGCCCGGCACCCGCTGCAACACGAGGGAGAAGTCCTCCGAGCCAGGGTCGGGGTGCTCCATGTGGTGGAACCGTTCGGCGCCGAAGAGGTCGGCGGCGGTGTCGGCGACGAACGCGAACTCGGCGTCGTCGTTGACGGTCACCGGGTATTCGGTCTCGAACCGCACGTCGGCGTGCAGCCCGTGTGCGGCCGCGATGCCCTCGCACAGCCGGACCGAGTCCTCGGCGATCTGCTTCGCGGCGGATGCGCTGAACGTGCGCACCGTGGCCTCGAAGACCGCCTCGTCCGGGATGACGTTGCGCAAGGTGCCGGCGTGGAAGGCGCCGACCGTCACGACCACCGGCTCGAACGGGCTGAACCGGCGCCCGACCATGGTCTGCAGCGCCAGCACCATCTCGCAGGCGGCCGGGATCGGGTCGCGGGCGTCGTGCGGCGCCGAACCGTGCCCGCCCAGGCCGACGACCCGCACGAACAGCCCCGCCGCGGCGGACATCAGCGGACCGGGCCGGCCCGCGAACACCCCTCGCGGGAAGTCGGTCACCACGTGCAGCCCGTAAGCGGCGTCGGCCGGCCGCCCGGCGGCCTCCAGCACCCCCTCGTCGATCATCAACCCGGCGCCGTTGTGCCCCTCCTCGCCCGGCTGGAACATGAACACGACGTCGCCGGCGAGCCCCTCGCGCCGCGCGGCGAGCAGGTGCGCCGCACCGACCAGCCCGGCGGTGTGCAGGTCATGACCGCAGGCGTGCATGACCCCGGGGACCGTGGACGCGAACGGCACGTCGGCCAGCTCGGCGACCGGCAGGGCGTCCATGTCACCGCGCAGCAGCACGACCGGCCCGGGCCGCCCGCCGCGCAGCACCGCCGTGACCGACGACAGCGCCCGGCCGGTGCTCACCTCCAGCGGTAGGCCCTCCAGCGCCGCGAGGACCCGCCGCTGGGTGCGCGGCAGGTCCAGGCCGATCTCGGGGTGGCGGTGCAGGTCGCGGCGCAGCTCGATGAGGTCTTCACGCAGTCCCATCCCGGTACGGTACCGACTCGGGCCGCGTCCATCAGGGGCATCCGTTTCCGTCCGTCCCGCGCAGGGTACCCGCGTGCACACGCGACGGACGATCGGAGCACGACCGGTGACCGAGCCCAGCACGCCCAGCACGCCCCGCAGCCGGTGGTATCCGAGCCGGCTGCTGCAGTGGTATGCCCGGGCCGTCGTCGCGCTGCGCTGGCCGATCGTCGCGTTCTGGGTGGCCGCGGTCGCCGCGACGGTCGCCTGGTTCCCGGCCTACGGCAACAGCGGCAACGACCTGGAGCAGCTGATCGCGGTCGACAACCCCGCGGTCCGCAGCGAGCTGCAGTCGCTCGACAAGTTCGGGTTCCCGGTGCTGAGCCGGGTCGCCGTGGTGCAGCGCAACCCGGCCGGGCTGTCGACCGCGACGCAGACGAAGGCGGTCGCGCGGGCCAAGGCGGTCACCGACGGCGCCTACCCGGACGCCAAGCCGATCGTCGCCGCGGTGCCGGTCATGAACACCCTCGGGCTGTTCCCCGGCTCGGCCGAGGACGGCACGACCATCGTGACGCTGCTGTTCACCGACCCGAGCGTCACGTTCGTCGGCCAGCACGAGGCGGCCGAAGCGTTCGTGGCGAACCACTTCGACGCCGACGAGGGCGTGGTCGGCATCACCGGCTCCGTGCCGGCCCGGGTCGAGCAGACCCGGCTCGTGCTGTCGTCCCTGCCGAGGCTCGAACTGATCACCGTCATCGCCGTGTTCCTGATCATCGCGTTCGTGTTCCGCTCGTTCGTCACGCCCGTGCTCGCCCTGGCGGTGGCCGGCGTGGCGATCATCCTCACGCTGCACCTCGGCGGCGCGCTCGCCGACCGGCTGGGGGTGCCGGTCCCGCAGGAGACCCAGCCGCTCCTGGTCGCCCTGCTGCTCGGCGTCGTGACCGACTATGTCGTCTTCTATTTCGCCGGTGTACGGACACAGCTGGCCGAAGGCGCGTCCCGGCTCGACGCGGCCCGGCAGGCCACCGCCCGGTTCACGCCGATCGTCGCGACCGCCGGGGCGACCGCAGCCGCCGGCACCGCCGCGCTGCTCGTCGCCGACTCACCGGCGTTCCGGGCGTTCGGGCCCGGCATGGCCCTTGCCATCCTTATCGGCATGCTCGTCGCGATCACCCTGGTGCCGGCGCTGCTGGCGATCGCGGGCTCCGCCGCCTTCTGGGCGCCCTTCCGCCGCCGGCGCCCCGTCGCGCCGGTTGCGGAGGGCGCGTCCTCGCCGTTCTCCAAGCCGGTGGAAACGTCGGAACGCCCGCGCAAGGGCTGGTCGTGGCTGCTGACCCGCCGCTGGTTCGCCGCCCCGGCGCTGCTGGTGCTCGTCGCCGCCCTGCTCACCATGGCCTCGCCGGTGCTGCACATGCGGCTCGGCGTGTCGTTCGTCGAGGCGCTGCCGACGAACAACTCCACCCGCCAGGCCGCGACCCAGGCGCAGACCGGCTTCGCCGACGGCATCCTGTCACCCACCGAGCTGCTGGTGCAGGGCAACGGCGTCGCCGGCCGCGCCACCGAACTGGCCGCCCTGCAACAGTCGCTCACCCAGGTGCCCGGGGTCGCCGGCGTGCTCGGACCCGCCACCGATGAGCTCCCACCGGGATTCAACCTGTTCCGGGCCGAGGACGGCACCGCCGTGCGGTTCCTGCTGGTCCTGTCCGACGAGCCGCTCGGCGCCACCGCCGTGCGGACCCTGACCCGGCTGGACCGCGACCTGCCCGGCCTGCTGCGGACCGCCGGCCTCGACGGCACCCAGGCCAGCATGGGCGGCGACACCGCCGTCGCCAAGGTCATCGTCGACCAGACCATGCACGACCTCGGCCGCATCGCCGTCGCGGCCCTCATCGCCAACCTCGTGTTCCTGATGCTGTTCCTGCGCGCCCTCATCGCCCCGATCGGCCTGCTCGCCTGCAGCGTCCTCGCCATCGGCGCGACCCTGGGCCTGACGACCTGGCTCTTCCAGGACGTCTACCACGCCGACGGGCTCACCTTCTACGTCCCGTTCGCCGCGGCCGTCCTGCTGGTCGCACTCGGCTCGGACTACAACATCTTCGGCATCGGACCGGCCTGGCGCGAGGCCCGCGGCCGCCCACTGCGCGAGGCGCTCGCGATCACGCTGCCACAGTCGGCACACGCCATCCGTACCGCCGCCGTCACCCTCGCGGTGAGCCTCGGCCTGCTCGCCCTCGTGCCGTTGCGACCCTTCCGGGAACTCGCCTTCGCCCTCGCGGTCGGCATCCTCATCGACGCCTTCATCGTGCGCTCCCTGCTGGCCCCGATGCTGCTGTCCATGCTGGGCCGCGCGGTCGAGCCCGCGTCCGCCACCGAGCCGCCGCCCGTCGTCCCGGCCGCCCGGGCGCCGGAGCCGGCGGCCCTGCCGACGGAGGCGCCACCCGAACGGGCCTGAACCTTCGACGCCGATCGCTACGCTGTGACCATGGGGGCGGCGGGCGTCGTGTCGCATGATCCGCCATGACGCTCCTGACGCGACGCGTGGCCATGCCTGCCGTGCTGTCCGTCCTGCTGTCCCGCCGCGCGTTCCCCGTCGCCTGCAGTTCCCTGATCGCCAGGCTGCCCAAGGGCATCACGCCGCTGGCGGTCGTCATCCTCATCCACCAGACGACCGGCTCCTACGCGATCGCCGGGGCCATCGCCGCCGGGACCGCGTTCGGCGACGCGCTGACCACCCCGGTCCAGGGCCGCCTGCTCGACCGGTTCGGCCGCGGCGCTGTCCTGATTCCTTCGGCCATGGTGTACGCGGTCGCGCTGGCCCTGTTGCCCCTGCTGGCGCTGCGCCACGCGCCGACCGCCGCCGTGCTCGCCTGCGCCCTGCTCGCCGGATCGGGCTTCCCACCCATCTCCGGCAGCATGAAGGCGCTGTGGCCACGGCTCGTCACGGACACCGTGGCCGTCGGCACCGCGTACGCCGCCGAATCCCTGATCCAGCAGATCCTGCTGCTGATCGCGCCGCTGCTGGCCAGCGCGCTGATCACCTGGTTCGCGCCGGCCGCCGCGCTGTGGGCTGCGGCGGCCGCGACCCTGCTCGGCACGGTGTCGTTCGTGGCCTTCGCCGCCCGCGTCGACGCGGGCACGGCACCGGGCCCGCACCGCCCCGGCAGCGCCCTGCGGGTGCCGGCCATCCGGCTGCTGGTCGCCGCCACGTTGGTGCAGGGCCTGATCTTCGGCGCCCTTCCCGTGGTGCTGTCCGGCCTGGCCGCGCACGCCGGCGCACCCGACGTCGCCGGGCTGCTGCTGGCCGCCTGGATCTGCGGTGGCGTGCTCGGCAGCTTCCGCGCCTCCCGGGCCGCGTTCCCGTCCGCCCTGGCCCGGCTCGCCGCCGCGCTGGCGGCACCGGCGGTCGTGGCGGCGGTCACCGGTGGCCGCCTCGTGCCGGTGGCGCTCGCGTTCGGGGTGGCCGGACTGTTCCTCACCCCGGTCGCCGCGGCCAGCTACGTCATCGTCGACGACACCGCGCCGCCCGGGCGCCGCACCGAGGCGTTCACCTGGCTGTCGACCGCCCTCGCGGTCGGCGGCTCGGCCGGGTCGGCGCTGGCCGGGGCGAGCATCGACGGGCTCGGCATCCTGCCCGCCGTGTTCCTGCCCACGGCCGCCGCGGGCCTCGCGGCCCTGGTCGCCACCCGTCTCAGGAGGTGAGGCCCGGGGCCCGCACACCGTGGAGCAGCAGGTCGATGAGGCGGGTGGCCAGTGCGCGCTGCCCCTCTTCCCCGGCGATCATCGTCACGCCGCCGAGCGCCATCAGCACGTCGTTGGCGTCGACACCGGGCCGGATCACGCCGGCGGCCGCGCCGGCGTCGAGGAGCGTGGCGATCGCGGCGCGCAGCCGGGCGCGGGTGTGCAGCCGGTCCGCCTCGGACAGCAGCACCGGCCGCAGCAGGTCGGCCATGCCGTGCTTGGCGGCCATGAAGTCGACGAACCGCTCCATCCAGCCCCGCAGCGCGTCCGCCGGGCCGAGCGCCCGCAGCAGCTCGGCGGCGGCGTCGCACAGCACGGTGACCTCGTGCTCGTAGACCGCCTCGACCAGTGCCTCGCGGGTCGGGAAGTGCCGGTAGAGGGTGCCAACCCCCACGCCGGCCTCCTTGGCGACGGCCTTGAGCGACGTCTGGGTCCCGTCCCGGGCGAACGCCACCGCGGCGACCGAAAGCAGTCGCTCCTGGTTGCCGCGCGCGTCGGCCCGCAGCGGCCGTTCGGTCATCGCATCCTCCGTCGAGCTCCACCGGGTGGTAAACGGACGCGGGTCCGGTTATGCTCGAAGTAACCGGACGCGGGTCCGTTTCTAGCGTAACTCCCCACGGAGCACGGAGGTGCTGCCATGCCCATCCCATTCGGTGCCACATCCACGGCGGCCGAGGTCCTTGCCGGCGTCGACCTCAGCGGCAAACGCGTGATCGTGACCGGCGCGTCGTCCGGCCTCGGCGCCGAGACCGCCCGTGCCCTCGCCGCCGTCGGTGCCGAGGTCACCCTCGCCGTCCGGGACGTCGCCGCCGGTTCGCGGGCCGCCGCCGCCATGGCCGGCCGGGTGTTCGTCGCCCCACTCGACCTCGCCGACCCCGGTTCGGTGGCCGCGTTCGTCGCCGGCTGGTCCGGCCCGCTGCACGCGCTGGTCAACAACGCCGGGATCATGGCGACCCCGTTGCTGCGCACCCCACAGGGCTGGGAGCTGCAGTTCGCCGTCAACCACCTCGGGCACTTCGCGCTCGCGACCGGGCTGTGCGCCGCCCTCGCCGCCGCCGGCCGGTCCCGGGTCGTCGTCGTCAGCTCGGTCGGCCACGTCAACGCCGGTGTCGACTTCGACGACGTCAACTTCGACCACCGCCCGTACGACCCGTGGCTGGCCTACGGCCAGTCCAAGACGGCCAACGTCCTCTTCGCGGTGGAAGCGGCCCGGCGGTGGGCCGGCGACGGCATCGCGGTCAACGCGCTCAACCCCGGCCGGATCACGGCGACCAACCTCGGCCGGCACGTCGGCGACCTCGGCAACGCACCGGCGTCGTTCGACCCCACCAGCTCCGACGTGTCCTGGAAGAGCATCGAACAGGGCGCGGCCACCTCGGTCCTGCTGGCCGGCTCCCCACTGGTGGACGGCGTCACCGGCCGCTACTTCGAGGACTGCCAGGAAGCCGGCCCGCACCAGCCGGGCATCCGCCGCGGCGTGGCGGCCTATGCCATGGACCCTTCCGCGGCCGCCCGGCTGTGGCAGCTCTCGATCGACCTGCAGCTGCACCTCGACGCCCATTTCCGTGAGCGCGACGGCCTCCAGATCCACCGGGTCGGACCGTAGGGCGGCCCGTGCCCAACGGCAACCATCAATCCGTGCGGGCGGGCGCGGCGGCACCACGGGGCGGCGGCGATGGGGGATGATGCGGGAGGCTCGCGACACACTCGGGGGAGCGTCATGGATGAGCGTGCGTCGGACTTCGTCACCACCTTCAAGGCCTTCCTGGAGGAGGTCATCAGCACGCACCGGGCTCCGCAGGACAGCGACGGCCCGGCGCTCCTGCCGGTCCTCAGCGGGCACCTCGGCGCCGATCCGCGGCGGCTGCCCGTCGTCACCGAGGACGTCCCGCCGCACCAGTTCGTCGACCTCGACATCGCGCTCGACGAGGTGCAGCGGCGGGCCGAGGTGCACGAGACCATCGGGATTGGTGGCGGGGATCAGCGCCGGCACCAGTCGTTGAGCGAGATCCTGCACCACGCGGGGCAGTACGGGCAGTATCCGGTCGGCGCGGTGGACTACGCCAGCATCGCCACCGGGCCGGACACGTCGCGCCAGGCCGTGTCGTTCGGTTTGCGGTTGTTCCGGCACGACGGTGCCGCCGTCGCCGTGCTGCAACGCACAGCGGAGCCCCGATTCGGTCAGGCCACCGCGCGGATGGAGATCGTCACCACGGTCGACGGCGTCGCGGCGGGGCTGATCGAGACCGTCCGGGCGCTGATGCTGGAGCGCTCGGTGCTGCGCGGGCAGGTGCTGTCGCTGGGCGTTTCGGCCTACGAGCGCGGCGTCGGCCAGATCACGTTCCACCGCCGTCCCGCCGTGGTGCGCGCCGACATCATCCTGCCGGAGGGCGTCCTGGAGCGGGTGCACCGCCACGTCGCCGGCATCGCCGAGCACCGCGACCGGCTGCGCTCCGCCGGGCAGCACCTCAAGCGCGGGCTGCTGCTGTACGGGCCGCCCGGCACCGGCAAGACGCACACCGTGCGGTACCTGCTGTCGAACCTTCCGGACGTCACCGTGATCCTGCTGGCCGGGCCGGCGATCGCCTTCGTCGCGGAGGCGGCCAAGATGGCGCGGGCGCTGCAGCCGGCCCTCGTCGTGCTCGAGGACTGCGACCTCGTCGCCGAGAGCCGCGACCTGCAGCACGGGCCGCAGCCGCTGCTGTTCGCGGTCCTGGAGACCCTCGACGGCCTCGGCGACGACGCGGACGTCGCGTTCCTGCTCACCACCAACCGGATCGGTGTGCTGGAGCCCGCCCTGGCGCAGCGCCCCGGCCGGGTCGACCTGGCGGTCGAGATCCCACTGCCCGACGAGGACGCCCGCCGCCGCCTCATGCGCCTGTACGCCCGCGACCTGCCGTTCACGCCGGCCGCCCTGGACCGCGCCGCCGGACGGGCGGTGGGCGTCACCGCGTCGTTCGTGAAGGAGCTCCTGCGCCGCTCGGTGCTCATCGCCGCGGAGGCCGGCCACGACCCGGACGACGGTGACCTGGCCGCGGCCCTGGACGAGATGCTGTCGCAGGCCGAGTCGATCACCCGCTCCCTGCTCGGCACCACCGCCTGACCATCGCCGAAGAGCTACTCGTCCAGCCGGCCCGGTCAGGTGTGGTTCACAGGACGTCGGCATGCGGCAGGTACGGTGCGAGGGGGCCGGTGTCGCCCTGGCGGCACAGCGGTCCCATCGGGGCGAGGTTCAGCCCCGCGCGGAGCGCCACGTCGATCGCCCACTGCTGATCGGCCCGGAGGATCTCCACCGTCACGGCATGCTCACCGCTCTCGGCCAGCGCCGCCCACAGCAGTTCCACGGCGGCGGTGGTGCTCGTGGCAGCCACCGTCTTCGGCGTACCGGCGTCGATGAGGGCGTAACCGCGCTCCCGGCGGTCGTCCAGCACCAGCAACCGCGCTCCAGCCCCGAGAAGCACCTCCAGGTCAGGGCCGTGCGCCGCGCCGCGAACGCGGCGGTCGACCTCGGCGGCGAGCTCCAGGTCGCCGGCGCCGCCGGCGCGGGCCCGACCCGCGGCCGGCAGCGCGGCACGACGCACCATGCCGGCCGCCTGCAGCGCCGGTTCGAGCGCGAACCCGGCCCGCTGGTAGCACCGCATCGCCTGCGGATCCAGCGATGAGTGCAGCAGCCGGCCGCGCGCGTCGGGGCCGTAGCGCAACGCCGCCCCGAGCAGCCGCCGGCCGACGCCCCGGCCCTGCTGACCCGGCCGGACGTGCAGGTGCGCCAGATACCACAGTCCCTCGCGCAGTCCCGCCATCGCCGCACCGCACACCTGGCCGTCCACCGTGGCGACCCACGCGCCGGCAGCGTCCAGGTCGAGCAGCTGACCCACGATGGCGGCGCCGCTGTTGGAGCTCGGCGCGGCCGGCCCGCCATCGGGCTCCGCGGGCGCACCGAGGCGCCGCTGCAGGTCATCGATCGCGGCCCGCGTCGACGCGCGCATGCCCGGCCGGTCCGCCGCGGTCATGGGCCGGATGATCAGGTCGTCGTCCATCGCAGGACATTCCCGTGTGCCCGCTCCACCTCAGCGTCCACAGTGGACGCCTCCTCCACCCGTGAGCAGACTGTGTCGTGCATGTCGGCCAGCGTAGTCGCAGTGGCCGTGTCCCGGTCGGCGGCACGGAGGCCGGCGCGTAGCTGCCGCCGCACTTCGCGTGTGGCGAGCTCTCACCCTGCCGGGCCAGGCCGGCCCAGCAGGCGCCGTTACCCCACCGATCTCGCGGGCATTGTCGCCCGCGCTGATACCCGACAGTGCCGTTCGTCCTCGCGGTGTCGGATTGTCGCCGTGGCCAGTGACGGCCCGCCGTGCCGGCATCACGCTGCGGACATGACCGAATACTCCGACGTGTTCGACGAGCACGCTCACCACACCGTCCTCGACAGCGTCGTGGGTGACGAGACCACGACCATCGACCAGGACGTGCCCCACCTGCCGACCCACGACGACCCGGACGTGCTCTACGACGACCGCGACGGTGACGGCGTCGCCGACACGATCTACCGGGACCTCGACCACGACGGCCGCATCGACGACGTCATCTACAACCCGACCGAGCCGGGCACCCTGCCGGTCATCCACACGGAGACCGGCGCCTTCGGCGAGGAGGTCGACGGCCTCGGCGACGCGATCGACCTCGACGGCGACGGCGACATGGACAAGGTCGTGATGGACCCGGTCGGCGGGCGCTCGCTGGTCCTCGTGGACACCGACGGCGACCACGACGCGGACCGCAAGTATCACGTCAGCAGCGAAATCCACGACGTCTGACCACCCTTTACACCAGACCGGTCTCGTACGCGGCGACGACCAGCTGGGCGCGGTCATGCGCGCCGAGCTTCATCATCGCGCGGTTGACGTGGGTCTTCACGGTGTGCGGACTGACGACCAGGTGCGCGGCGATCTCGTCGTTCGAGCGGCCGGTGGCGACGAGGGCGACGACCTCGCGCTCCCGCTCGGTCAGGCCGGCGAGGCGGTCACCGTCGAAGGTGTGCGTCCGGTCCGGGCGGGCCAGGAACCGGGCGATCAGCCCGCGTAACGCCGCCGGTGACAGCAGCGCGTCGCCGCGGTGGATCGTGCGGATGGCGGCCAGCAGCTCGGCGGGTTCGGTGCTCTTGCCGAGGAAGCCGCTGGCGCCCGCGCGCAGCGCCTGGAAGACGTAGTCGTCGATCTCGAACGTGGTCAGGATCAACACCCGCTGGTGAGCGGGCCGCGGATCGGTGGTGATCATGCGAGTGGCGGCGAGGCCATCGAGGCCAGGCATGCGGATGTCCATCAGCACCACGTCGGCCCGGGTGCTCCGCGACCGCCTCCCGCCCGTTGGACGCCTCCCCGACGACCGTGATGTCGGCCGCCGCGTCCACGAACACCCGGAACCCGCTGCGGATCAACGGCTGATCGTCGGCCAGCAGGACCCGGATCGGCCCGCCGTCCCCGGCCGATTCCTCATCGCCGTCGCGGGAGCTCATCGCGCCGTCCTGGGAAGCACCGCGGTGACCCGGAACCCTCCGCCGGGGTTCGACCCGGCCCGGAGTGTGCCGCCCAGCGCCGCCACCCGCTCGCGCATCCCGATCAGCCCGAGCCCGCCTTGCACCGGATCGTCGTCCCCGCCGGACATCGGCTCGTCGGCACCGCGTGGCTCGCGCACTCCGAGAAGCCCGAGCCCGCCGGACACCGGACCCCCGCCGCCGGACACCGAACCCCCGCCGCCGGACACCGAACCGCCGGTGGCGGACACCGCATCGGCGTCCGGTCGCGCCGACCCACGCACCGAGTCCTGCGCCGACTTTCGTGCCGACCCACGCGCCGACTCCCGCGCTGAGTCACGCGCTGAGTCACGCGCCGAGCCGCGCACTGAGTCACGCGCCGAGCCGCGCACTGAGTCACGCGCCGAGCCGCGCACTGAGTCACGCGCCGAGCCGCGCGACGGGGCGGCGGAGTTGTCGACGACGATGTGTAACGCGTCGTCGCGGAAGCGCAGCGTCACACGGACGGGGACCGGGCCCGCGTGCTTCCGCACGTTCGTCAGCGCCTCCTGCACGACCCGATACGCCGTGAGGTCGACCGGCACGGTCACCGTGCGGTCGTCGCCCGACACCGACGCCTCCACCATCAGCCCCGAACGGCGGAACGTGGCGAGCAGGTCGGGCAGGCCGGCCAGCCCGGTCACCGGCTGGGTCGGCGTGAGCTGCTCGCCCGGGCGGCGGAGCAGGCCGATCGTGTCGCGCAGCTCGCCGAGGGCGGTCTGGCTCGCGTGCCGGACGTGGCCCAGCGCCTCGCGGGCACCGACCGGTGACGCGTCGAGCAGGTGCGCGGCCACGCCCGCCTGCACGTGGATCAGCGCCAGCTGATGACCGACCACGTCGTGCAGGTCGCGGGCGATGCGCAGCCGCTCGTCGGTGACCCGGCGGGCGGCCTCGGCGTCGCGGTCGTGCTCGGCCTGCCGGGCCCGCGCCTCGACCTCGGCGAGATACTCGCGGCGGCTGCGGGCGCCGTCGCCGGCCGCGACCGCGAGACCGCCCAGCGCGGCCAGGGCCAGATTCTCCGCGCCGAGCCACGACGACGGCTTCACGAGCATGTGCAGCCCGGCGAACGCCAGGACCGCCAGCACGCCGATCGTCAGCGCGCGGCGCCGGCTGCCGGACTCGGCGAGGGTGTAGAGCGCGATCAGCGGGGCGGCGAGGATGAGCACACCACCGTTGCCGTGGTGCACGACCAGGTAGACCTCGGCGGCGACGGAGCTGACCAGGAACACGGTGAACGGCGTGCGCCGCCGGGCGACGAGCGCGCCGCAGGCGACGGCGGCGGGCACGAGACCGGCCGCCGGCACACCGCGGGTCGTCACCAGCGCCACGACGCACACGACCGCCGCGATGGCGAGGTCGGTGACGAATGGACGGCGCATGCAGACACCGTAGACCGGGCGTACGACAGAAAACGTCGCCCAGCCGCGGTATCCGACATCCCGCAGCGGGGCGACGACGCCGGCCCGGAAACCCGGCAGCCTGTGGCGCATGGCAGACGGCGTCGACGTGCGAATACACGCACTCAGCAAACACTTCAAGCAGGTCAGAGCGGTTGACAACCTCACCTTCGACGTCCCGCCCGGGACGGTCACCGGGTTCCTGGGACCGAACGGATCGGGCAAGACCACGACGCTGCGGATGCTGCTCGGTCTGGTCAGGCCGACCGCCGGCAGCGCGCTCATCGGCGGCCGTGCCTATGCCGACCTCCCCGACCCCCGCCGGACCGTCGGCGCGGTCCTCGAGACCGCCGGTTTCCATCCTGGCCGCCGCGGCCGCGACCACCTGCGGATCGTCGCGCAGGCCGCCAGGATCCCGCAGCGGCGGGTCGACGAGGTCCTCGGCGAGGTCGGCCTCGACGACGCCGCGGACCGCCGGGTGGGCGGCTACTCCCTCGGCATGCGCCAACGGCTGGCCCTGGCGGGCGCCCTACTGGGGGAAGGCGGAGGGCGGCCCCGGCTCCTGGTGCTCGACGAACCCAGCAACGGCCTCGACCCGGGCGGCATGGCCTGGCTCCGGGACCTGATCACCGCCAAGGCCGCCGCCGGCCACACCGTCGTGATCTCCAGCCACGTGCTGGCCGAGGTGTCCCGGATCGCCGACCACATCGTCATCGTGCGCGACGGCCGGCTGCGGTACGCCGGTCCGGCCGCCGCGATGACCAAGACCCTTGAGGAGACGTTCGCCGATGCTACGAGCTGAGCTCATGAAACTCACCACCACGAGGGCGCCGTGGCTGCTGCTCGCCGCCGCCCAGCTCGTGGTGATCGTCGGGGTGAGCGGCGCCGACGACGCGGTGAAGGGCGTCGCGCACGTCGGCCTCGCCAGCATGTTCCCGCTGATGCTCGGCATCATGGCGGTCGCCGGGGAGTACCGCCACCAGACCGTCACCGACACGTACCTGACCACGCCGCACCGCGGGCGGGTCATCGCCGCCAAGCTCGTCGTGCACACCGGCGCCGGGCTGGGCTTCGGCCTGGTCGGCGCGGCGGTCGCGCTGGGCACCACCGCGGCGCTGCAACGCTTCGAGCTGACCGCCGAGCTGACCCGGACCGTCGTCGGCGCCGTCTGCTGGAACACCGTGTTCGCCGCCATCGGCGTCGGGGTCGGCGCGATGATCCGCAACCAGGTCGCCGCGATCGCCGCCGCGCTCGCCTGGCTGGCGCTCGTCGAGGGTGTCGTCGCGGAGCTCGTCGGCCGGGACGCCGCGCGGTGGTTGCCGTTCACCGCCGGCACCGCACTCGGCAACCTGCCCCTGGACGTCGATCTGTCCCAAGCGGCTGCGGCGTCGGTACTGACGAGCTACGCAATCGCACTCACCGTCCTTGCGGTCGCCACGACCGTACGCCGGGACGCGTTGCCCTGAGGGTCCAGAAGGGCCGGTTGGCGAAGATTACGCTCAGTAGTTGTTTTCGGGGGTGTATCGAGGCTGGTTCCGGTCGTCGCGCTCACGGGCGGGCCGCAGGGCGTTTCGGCACATTGCGCTTCGTGATGCGGCCCCGCGCCTGGTTGCGCAACCCGCGGCAAATTCCGTAGCTTGCTCATCGCCGCAGGCCAGAGGGTCTGCGGCGATGTGCTGCTACGGGGGAATGTCTGCATGTCCGCAACTGTGTTCGGGTTGGTCGGCGGGCACCGCCGTTCGCCGGTCGGCTGGCGGGTGTTCTGCGCGGCCGTGGCGGGCGCGGTCGCGTCGTCACTCTTCGTGGTGGCCCCCGGGTTCGCTGCCCCGGCCGCGCCCGCCACGGCCGCCGCCGCGCCGGCGACGTCCGTCCCGGTGCGGTCGGCGAGCGCGCGAGCGGCGTCGAAGGCGGGTTCCCAGACGAGTCCCGCGTGGACCGCCGGCGCGCAGGCGTGGCCGGCCGGTGGTGACGCCGTCATAGCGGTCAACACCGGCGCTGCCGGGGCGGCGACGGCACGCTCGGCCCTGGCATCGTCCGCCAGCGGCAAGGCCGGCGGGCTCGGACTGGCCGTGCGGGGCAGCGGCGGGAATCCGCTCAACGAGCGTGCGCTGGTGCACGGCGCCGTCACGGCGGCGGGCCCGGGGTCGGTGCGGGTGTCAGTGGCGGACCGCGCGACGACCGACGCCGCCGGTGTCCGGGGCGTGCTGTTCACCGTGGTGCGGGCCGACGGTGCCGCCGGCACCGGCCAGGTCGCGCTGGACCTCGACTATGCCGGGTTCGCCAACGCCTACGGCGGCGACT
The DNA here is from genome assembly GCF_016862795.1 of Dactylosporangium siamense. Taxonomy (GTDB): domain Bacteria; phylum Actinomycetota; class Actinomycetes; order Mycobacteriales; family Micromonosporaceae; genus Dactylosporangium; species Dactylosporangium siamense. The sequence continues at coordinate 14,260 of NZ_BONQ01000081.1, forward strand.
ACGGCGGCAGGTTGCGGCTCGTCCGGCTGCCCAGCTGCGTGCTGACGACGCCGTCGCTGCCGCAGTGCCGGATCCAGACACCCGTGTCCGGGGTGGTCAACACGACCGCGGACCAGGTCCTGTCCGCGGAGGCGGTCGACGTCGGCGACGGCACCCGGGCCACGACGTTCGCCGGGAAGCCCGCCAGCGCGGCGACGACCCCGGCGGCGGGCGCGTGGGGGCCCAGCGAGACCGACGTCCGCAAGCACTCCGGCGGTGCCGCGGACGCCCGTTCGACGAACGGCACGCCGCAGACGACGGCCGCGTCGATGAGCGACCAGCCGGTCTACGCGATGGCCGCCAGCGCGTCCTCCGTGTCCGGCAGCTACGCACACACGACGCTGTCGCAGACCGCCACCTGGGGTGCCGGCACGCAGGGCGGCGAGTTCGCCTACACCGTGCCGTTGACGATGCCGGCGGTGTCCGCCGGGCCGACGCCGAAGCTGACGCTGGCCTATTCGTCGAACTCGGTGGACGGCAAGACGACGTCGACGAACAACCAGGCGTCGTGGGTCGGTGAGGGCTGGGACCTGCAGACGGGCTTCATCGAGCGCTCCTACCGGGCCTGCACCGACGACGGCGGCACGACCGGGGACCTGTGCTGGTTCACCGACAAGGTGATCACGATGGTGCTCAACGGCAGGTCGACCCGGCTCATCAAGGACGACAACACCGGCGTGTGGAAGCCCGAGGCCGACGACGGCTCGAAGGTCGAGCTGCTCATCAACGACGTCGCCAACGGTGACTACTTCAAGGAGTACTGGAAGGTCACCACGCAGGACGGCACGCAGTACTACTTCGGCAAGCACAAGCGGTACACGACGGATCCCGACGCGACGAACTCGGTGCAGAAGGTGCTCGTGTACGGCAACAACGCCGGCGAGCCGTGCAACGTGGCGGGGCAGCCGTGGAACTCCGGGTGTGACCGCGCGTACCGGTGGAACCTCGACTACGTCGTGGACCCCGCCGGCAACTCGATGACGTACTTCTACGAGCGCTACCAGGGCAAGTACGGCAACTTCAACGGCGCCAACAACTGGGTGTACGACCTGACGTCGCGGCTCAAGCGCATCGACTACGGCGCCCGCGCCGGCAGCGAGGGCACCTCGGCGCCGGTCGCCCGGGTCAACCTCGTGGAGAACCCCCGCTGCGACCCGACCTCCAGCGGCTGCAGCTCGTACCCCGACGTGCCGTGGGACCAGTACTGCCCGACGACGCAGACCGCGCCGTGCTCGCAGTACACGCCGACGTACTGGACGCCGTGGCAGCTGGCGATGATCTACTCCGAGGTGTACGACGCGGCGACGAGCACCTACCGGCAGGTCGACTCGTACTACCTGACCAAGACGTTCCCGAGCCCGCTGGACGGCACTGCGGCGGCGCTGTGGTTCAGCGCCCTGCAGCACACCGGCAAGGCCGGCGGCACGGGCAACGACATCACGTTGCCGACCATGACGTTCACCGGTGAGGCGAAGGCGAACCGGGTCAACAACGGCACCAGCAACCACTACCGGATGACGCTGGTCTCGACCGGCACCGGCGAGGAGGTCGAGGTCACCTACGCGCCGACGGAGTGCACCGCGGCGACCGTCGGCACCTACTCGGTGGACCAGAACACCCACCTGTGCTTCCCGGGCGACGGCTCCTGGTTCCACAAGTACGTCGTCGCGAAGGTCACCGACCGGGACCTCATCAACGCGACGGAGGAGGTGACCTCGTACACGTACTCCACGGCCGGCAGCACCGTTCCCGCGCTGTGGCGGCTGGACAGCAACGAGGCCGCGCCGTCGCACTCGTACACCGACTTCGCCGGCTACCCGACCGTCACCACGAAACGCGGTCCGACCGGCGGCCAGCAGAGCATCACCGAGAAGCTGTACTTCCGCAGCCTCGCCGGCGACAAGCTCACCAACGGCACCGAGCGGCAGGTGTGGGTCGTCGACTCGACCGGCACCCAGACCTACGACTACGGGCAGATCCGCGGGTCGGTCCGGGAGGAGCGCACCTACGACGGCTCGACGATGACCGGCAAGACCCTGCACTCGCTGCGGTTCGCCGGGCCGAACGGCTACGACAACCCGACCGCGACCCGCACCGGCACCTGGTCCGGCGCGGTGCCGGCGAAGGCCTACCAGACCGTCGAGTACGAGACGCTGACCCGGACGCTGCTCCCCGGCGGGACGTGGCGGTGGACGCGACAGGCCCGCGACTTCGACATCTACGGCCTGCCGGTGAAGGTCACCGACTACGCCGACGCGGGCACCGCCGCCACCGCGGACAACGCCGGCAAGACCGCCGACGACACCTGCACCATGATCAGTTACGCGGCCCGCACCACGGCCAGGTGGATGGTGAGCTACCCGTCGCAGAGCATCACCACGGACTGCGCGGCCAGCCCGTCCGGCGCCAACTACCTGTCCGGCAGCCAGACGCTGTACGACGGTGGCGCCGTGGGCGTGGCACCGACGAAGGGCCTGGTCACCAGCAGCAACACCCTCGCTACGGTGTCCGGCACGACGCTGACCTGGGCGCAGGCGGGCCGCACCGACTACGACGCGCTCGGCCGGGTCACCGGCGACTACGACGCGCTGGGCCACGGCACCACCACGGCCTACACGCCGGCGGGCGGCGGACCGGTCACCTCCATGACGGTGACCAACGCGCTCGGCCACGCCAGCACCGCGACGATCGACCCGGCCCGCGGCGACGTGACCCGGATCGTGGACGCCAACAGCAAGGCCACCGTCATGCAGTACGACTCGCTGGGCCGGCGCACGAAGGTGTGGCTGGCGGGCCGGGCGACCAACCTCACGCCCGACCTGGAGTACGGCTACACGCTGCGCAACACCGCCGCCAACGCGGTGAGCACGAAGAAGCTCGGCCCGAACGGCAACGTGGTCACCAGCTACGAGCTGTACGACGGCCGGCTGCGACTGCGGCAGACGCAGGCACCGGCGCCCCAGGCCGTCGGCGGCCGCGCGATCACCGACACCACGTACGACGCGCGTGGCCTGACCGCGAAGACGTCCAGCTTCTGGAACAACGCCGCACCGGCCGACACGATCGCCGCGTTCAACGACACCGACGTGCTCAACCAGCACCGGTACTCCTACGACAACCTCGAACGGCAGACCACCGACGCGCTGTACTCCGCGAACGCGCTGAAATGGCAGACGAGCACCCTCTACCAGGGCGACCGCACGTCGGTGACGCCCCCGGCCGGTGGCGTCACCACGCAGAAGGTGTTCGACGCCCGGGGCAACACCACGGAGCTGCGCCAGTACACCAGCACCAACCTGAGCGGCACGTACACGTCGACCGGATACACGTACGACCGGCTGAACCGGCTGACGAAGGTCACCGACGCCGCCGGCAACGAGTGGGGCACCACCTACGACGTGCGCGGACGGGTCACCCAGAGCACCGATCCCGACAAGGGCGCGACCGGCTTCACATATGACGCGGCGGGCCGGATGCAGACGTCCACCGACGCCCGGCCGGTCACGCTCACCTACGAGTACGACAACCTCGACCGCAAGACGGCCGTGTACGACGGGCCGAACACCAGCGGGTTCAAGCGCGCCAAGTGGGTGTACGACACCATCGCCAAGGGGCAGCTGACCTCGTCGACCCGATACGTCGGCACGGACAGCTTCACCACGACGGTCACCGGCTACGACGACGGCTACCGCGCGCTCGGCTCCACCACGACGATCGCGTCCAGCACCGCCAACCCGGGGCTGCCGGACGGCACGTACACGACCGGCACCACGTACAACGTCGACGGGTCGGTGGCGACCGTCACCTACCCGGCAGCCGGCGCGCTGACCGCGGAGACGGTGACCACGACGTACGACACCACCGGGCACGTCCTGACCGTGGCGAGCCCAGCCACGACCTACGTGTCCAGCTCCAGCTACTACTGGTTCGGCGCCATCTACCAGCAGGTGCTGGGCAGCGGCACGAAGCAGGTCCGGCGCACGACCAGCATGGACGAGGCGACCAACCGGCTGGTGTCCAACGCCACCGAGACCCAGAACCAGACCACGAGCACCAACTGGGACCTGAAGCTCAAGGAGCAGTACGGCTACGACCCGGCCGGCAACGTCAAGAGCATCAACGAGGTCAACGCCGCCGGCGGCACCGTCGCCAACCAGTGCTTCACCTACAACGTGCAGCGGCAGTTCGCCGAGGCGTGGACGACGGCGAGCAGCACCTGCCAGGCGAGCCCTTCCACCGCGGTGATGGGCGGCACCGACCCGTACTGGACGACCTTCACGTACGACACCACGAGCGCGAACCGGACGAAGGAGGTCCGGCACACGACCGCCGGCACCCAGACCACCCGGACCTACGCCTACCCGTCGACCGGGAAGCGGCACACGCTGACCAGCGTCACCGCCACGGGCGACACCACCGGCACCGACAGCTACCTGTACGACAACGCGGGCAACACCAGGAGCCGCACCATCAGCGGCAAGCCGGCCCAGACGTTGACCTGGGACAACGAGGGGCACCTCGGCACCGTCGCCGACAGCGCCGGCACCACCACCTACATCTACGACGCCGACGGCAACCGGCTGATCGCCCGGGAACCCGCGGGAGCCACCGTCTACCTGCCCGGGTTCGAGGTGCGCAAGGCCGGCGGCACGGTGACCTGCACCCGCTACTACGGCACCGTCGCGAGCCGCACCGCGACCGGCGTGACCTGGCTCGGCACCGATCACCACAACACGGGGCAGGTCGCCGTCGACGCCGGTACCCTCGCCACCACCCGCCGAAAGACGGACCCGTTCGGCAACCCGCGCGGCGCCGACCCCACGTGGCCCAACTCCCGCGGCTTCGTCGACGGCACCCGCGACGGCACCGGCCTCACCCACCTCGGGGCGCGCGAGTACGAACCCGGCACCGGCCGGTTCATCTCCGACGACACCGTCGCCGACTACACCGACCCGCAGCAGATCAACGGCTACTCGTACGCGAACGGCAACCCGGTCACCTCGTCGGACCCGAGCGGTCTGTGGAACGACCACGACCCCAAGGACACGCCCGCCTACGAGCCGCCGTGCACCATCTACAACACGGAGAACTGCGGCCCGCCGAACTACGGCGGGGGCACCCCGCCCAAGGGCGGGCCGTCCAAGCCGTGCACGAAGGCGAGCTGCGACCCGTGCAAGAACCAGGGCCGCAACCCGACCTGCGCAACGCCGGGGCAGCTCGAGGTGAAGGCCGAGCAGGACGCGAAGGTCCTGCGGATGAAGCTCGGCTGCCTGGCCCTCTTCGGCGTCGCCTGCGCGTTCCTCATCAACCCGAAGATGAAGAGCTCCTACGAGCAGGCGTGGTGCTACGAGGTGGGGATGGTGAAGTGCAAACGCGGCATCGGGGCGATGCAGGAAGCGACCGCCTACGCCGACTCGTTGCAGAACCAGGGCGGCTGGTCGGGCGCGGATGCGAACGCCGTGAAGCACGCGTACTGGATGGCGCTCATGGCCAGCGACGGGTTCACCGCCAGCGAGGCCGAGAACCTCGGCGTAGCGCATGAGCTGGGCGCGATCCAGTCCCGGACCCAGGAGGGCGAGAAGGGCGGCAACCCGAACATCGACTACGGCGAAGGCGAGTCGGACCTCGACCTGCACAACAACAAGGTCGGCTTCCAGGTCGGTGCGTCCGGTAAGACCGGTGACGAGTTGAAGGCCGCCGTGACTGCTACGGTCTACGAGAGAGGCGGTGCCAGCTGCATGCAGGCCGGTATCTGCACGTACTCGTGGGATGCGAAGCATTAGTGAGGCTCTTGCGCAGCGGCGCGCCGCGGCTGCTCGGTGTGCTTGCCCTCGCGCTGTCCGCGGTGACAGCGTGCGGGCAGCCACCGCTGCAGCCGGGCGCCGCCGGGTTCGTCTGGATGGGCGACGACCACATCTACTCCGTGGCGAAGAACCAGGCGAACGAGGCGGGCCACCTGCGGCGCACCGATCGCGGCCTGCACACGCAGAACGTGCGGCTGCCCGACGGGTGCTGGATCGACCTCAACGCCGGCGCGATCGGCCGGGTCGACGACCACCGGTTCGCCGTCGTGCTGGCCTGCGGGTCGCCAGCGCTGTACGTGTACGACACGGCGAGCCGGCAGTTCGAGCGGCGGCCGGCACCGTCGATCGGTGACCCGCTGATCGCCCTCGAGCCGGGCATGACGACGGGATTCCAGGCCGACGCCTGCTCGGTGCGGCGGCTGCGGTGGGACGGCCACGAGTACACCGGTGCGCCGGTGGACCTGGGGCCGACCTGCGTGCACGGCAACGGCGTGACCTCCCTCGCGCTGGTCACCCTCGACGGGCGGCAGCAGCTGCTGTTCACGGCGGTCACCGGCCGCGACGAGGACCGCTGGACGATCCTCGCCCTCGACGTGCGGACCGGCCAGAGCCGCGTGCTCCGCGACAACGTCGCCGGCACGAGCCGCGCGGTCTGGGCGGTCGCCTCAACCGACGGCGGCACCCTGTTCGTGACCAGCTCGGAGGGCATCGCACGGGTCGACGTCAGGTCCGGCCGCACGGAGCAGGTCCGCGCCGGCGCCTTCTACCGGCTCGGCCTGTCCCCGGACGGCAGGACGCTGTTCGCCCAGCGCTTCGACGGCGACACGGCGGCATACGAGTTCATTGCCGTCAGCTGACCGGATGGCCCGGAGAGCACGCAACCGTCCTCGCGGTCGCCACGACCCTCCGCCGGCACGCGCTGCCCCGAGGATTCACGAGGGGCGGTAGGCGAAGTCGGTGAACGACGCGGTGGCGCCGACGTTGCGCCACGTCGTCAGCAGGCTGATGAACGCCGTCGAGGCCCGCCCGGCCGGCGACGACACGGTCCGGCTGTCACCGGCCCGGTTGTTCACGGTCACCGTGACGGAGGAGGCGGTGACGACCACGGTGACGGCGTAGAACCCCGAACCGGGCGTCACCTGGTCCGTCCAGTGGTCGTTCTCGAGCACCGTGTTGTCGTTGACCTTCACCAGCTCGATCCAGCCGTCGCCGCAGACGTTGACGTATTCGTACGCCGTGCCGTCTCCGGTGGTGTGCACGGCCACCCCGCCGCAGCCACTGCGGTTGCTGGTCGTCTCCGGTCCAGCCATCCGGCCGACGGCGAACGACACCGTGTACGCCTCGGGCAGCCGCTGCCCCGACAGCGACATCCGCAGCTCGGCGTACGAGCGCAGGAACCCGTCGTCCCAGCCGACCTGCTTCTTCAAGGCCGTGGCGTCCGCCGCGCAGGTGACGTCGCCACGCACGGCCCGCCACTGCACGCGCGAGTCGGTCTCCTGGCAGCCCGGAGTGCCGCGTTCGACGGAGACCACCGGCCGGGCCGTCGAGCCGCCCGTCGGCGAGACGACGACCACCGGATTGGTGGCGGACGAGCTCGCGACGGTCGGGCCGGGCGTGGTCGGGGCCGCGGTGGTGGGGTCGGCCGATGCGGGCACGGAGATCGCCGGCCCGGCGCCGCTGCCCGTCTCCGCCTCGCCCCGAGGACCGCGCTGCTGCGACCAGAACAGCAGACCGGTGGCGATCAGGACCAGCAGGACGAGCGCTCCGGCGAGCAGCGGTGCGGAACGTCGCCGGGCGGGGACGGCGGGCACCGCCGGAGGAGATGCGGTCGGCCGAGACGGCCCGCCCGGGCGAGTCGGCCCGGTCAGGCGAGACGGCCCGGCCGGACGAGACGTGGTCGCCGTCGTCGGCCGGGTCGTCGCGGGCGGCGCCGGCGTCACAGCCGGCACGCCGGTCAGCGGCGCCTTGACCGGCGTCGCCGCCACGATTGGCACCCCCGTCGGTGGCGAGGAGACGGGCGGTGTGACGACCGGCGGTGCCGAGGCCGGCCGTGCCGAGACAGGCGGTGTGGAGGCCGGCCGTGCGGAGACGGGTGGTGCCGGCGCTGGCCGTGCGGAGACGGGTGGTGCCGGCGCTGGCCGTGCGGAGAAGGGTGGTGCCGAGGTCGGTGGTGTGGAGACGGGCGGTGCGGGGGCGGGCGGTGTGGAGACCGGTGGTGCGGAGGTCGGCGATGCCATCGCCGGTGCCGAGGCCGGCGGACGGGAAGGGGCCGCGGGGAGCGCGGATGTCGGCAGCTCCGTCGTGGCGTGCAGGCTGCCGTACGCCACCACGAGCTCCGGCTGCTCGATCACCGTCGGCGCCACCCCCAACGCCCGGTGCAGCAGTTGCGCCGCCAGCGGGATCCGGCTGGAACCGCCGACGAGCAGCACCCCGGCGAGTTCGTCCGCCGGCACGCCCGCGGCCTGCACGGTGGCCAGGGTCAGCGCGACGGTCCGGTCCAGATGGCCCCGCGCGGCCTGCTCGAACTCCTCGCGGGTGACGTGCGCGTCGACCTCCACCAGGGGAATGTGGACGTCGGCCGAAGCGTGCCGGCTCAGCTGTTCCTTCGTCGCCCTGGCGTCCAGCCACAGGAACCGCCGGGCGCGCTGGTCGGCGGTCGTCACCGGGTGGTCGAGCCGGTGCCACGCCTCGGGCGCCGAACCGGCGGTCGCGTCGCGCAACCGGGCGACGACCACGGCGTCGAGGTCGTCGCCGCCGACGTCGGCCAGTCCGTCAGCGGCGAGGACCTCCACCCCGTCGGCCGCCTGCCGCACGACGCTGACGTCGAACGTGCCGGCGCCGAAGTCGTACACCACCAGGCACTTCCCGGGAGGGAACGTCGCGCCGAGGACGGACGCGAAGTAGCCGGCGGCGGCGACCGGTTCGCGGATCAGCTTCACGTCGCCCAGCCCGGCCCCGCGCGCCGCCGAAGCGAGGACCGCGAGCCTCGTCCGGCTCCACGCGGCCGGGCAGGTCAGCACCGTTTCCGCGGGGTCGTCACCGCCCACCCGGCGGGCCTCCTCCAGCACCCGCCGCAGGACGGCGGTGAGCAGCTCGACGACCGGCACGGCACGGTCGCCGAGCCAGACGGTGTCGTCGTCGATGCGCTGCTTGGGGCTGGGTTCGAACGCGGCAGGATGGACGCCGGCCGAGCGCGCCGCGTCCGCTCCCGTCAACAGCTGCCCGCCGGCGCCCGCGAACACGGCCGACGGCAGCAGCGGGGACGCGTCGAACAGCAGCGCGCTGACCGGCCCGTCGCCGCGGCGCAGGCAGCCGACGGTGGTGGACGTGCCCAGGTCGATGCCGAGTCGGAGCATGTCAAAGCCTTTCGCCGGGGACGAACGGGATGTCGGCGACGACGGTGGTTCCCGACGGTCCGATGTGGATCTGCAGCACGCCGCCGAGGTGCTCGACGCGTTCCCGCATCGTGGTAAGCCCGACGCCGGACACCCATGGCCGGCGCGGTTCGCCGCCGTCGTCGACCGTGATCCGCAGCAGCGGCCCGGCGAGCACCCGGAGGTCGACGGCGGCGGTGGTGACGCCGGCGTGTCGGGCCACGTTGGTGACCGCCTCGACGATGACCCGGTAGGCGGCGACCTCGGCCGCGGCGGGCAGCGCGGGCAGCGGCCGGGGCGTGGTGACGTCGACCCGCAGCGCGTCGCCGTCGGCGTTGCGCAGGTGGGCGATCTGCTGCCGGACGGCGTTGACGAGGCCGAGCTCGTCGAGGGCGGCGGGCCGCATGCCATACACGATCCGGCGGATCTCGGTGATCGCATCGGTGGCGTCGCAGCGCAGCTGCCGCAGGATCTTCTCGGCCTGATCCGGTTCGGCGTGCAGGAGATTGGCGGCGGCGTCGGCGTTGTAGACGATGCCGGTCAGCGTGGGGCCCAGCCCGTCGTGCAGGTCGCGGCGCATGCGGCGGCGGTCGTCCTCCAGGGCGTGCACGACCTGTCCCCGTGAGGTGCGCAGCTGCTCGGCGAGCCGGTTCGCGCGCAGCAGCTGCGCCAGCGGCCCGGCGACCAGATCGAGCGCCGCGGTCGTGGTCGCCGGGAGCCGGGTCAGCTCGCCCGGCAACGCGACGACGAGGTCACCGACGTGCTCGGTGTCCGCGGTGAGCGCGGTGACGACGCCGGCCCGGGGCCCGAGGTGCCCGGCGGCCGCGATGACCTCGTCGCCCTGGCGTAGGACGACACCCGGCACGGCGAGGGCCGCGCGCAGCGTCTCCAGCCACTGCGTCGGCGTCGACCCGGCGGCCAGGTGGGTGCCCAGCTGCCCGAGCGCGCCGATCGGGTCGGCGCGTCCGCCGAAGAGCATCTCGTCCATGCTCGTGCGGACCCACCGCATGAGCGGGTGGAAGCTCGTGGCGACGGCGAGCGCCAGCACCAGCCGGACGCCGCGACCGGCCGGTGCGCCGGTGATCGTCTCGACGGTGGCCTCGCCGCCCTCGTAGCCGGCCGCGACCGTCGCCAGCGTGACCGTCAGGACCGCGCTGCGGTGGATGACCTCACGGACGTCGACCACCCGGGGATCGACCGAGGCGACCGCAACGGTCAGCGGCAGGCTGAGCGACAGCACCGCCATCACGACCGCGAGCGTCAGGGATCCCGCGTCGTTGAGGGCGACCGCCAGCAGCGCGCCGCCGGCCACGGCGACCGTGAGCCCGAGGATCAGCCACAGGAGTTGTCGGCGCTGGTCGCCGGAGGTCAGTTCGAACAGGATCCAGCCCTCGCCCAGCAGCAGCGCGGCCGCAGCGGTCGCGGCGAGCAGGGCGGTGCGGGTCGCGCCGGCGGTCACGGCGACCGCGGACACCGTCCCGGCGGCGAGCATGGTGCGGCCGAGGACGCGCATGAGCCGCGGCGACGGCTTCGGGTCGATGACGGCGAGCAGCGCCGACGGGACGACGACGAGGACCGCGGCGACCCAGACGCCGTCGGCCAGGTGGGGCCGGCCGGCCGCGTGCAGCAGCACCACGGCGAACATCGCCGCCGCGGCGAGCACCATCCACCGTCCCGGTCGCGACGACCGGTCCAGGGCCGTCACCACGCATCCGGCGGAGGCGAAGCCGATGCCCGCCACCAGTTGCCAGATCACCGCCCAGACCCGTCCGGGCGCCGCCGGGGCATACCAGAGCGCACCGAGCGCGGCGACGGCAAGCAGCCCGGTCCCGCCGATCGTCGATGCCGGCGCCCAGAGGACGCGGGCGGCGGTGGCGTTCATGAGACCGCCGGGGTGGGCCGGTCGTCGGCGCGACCCAGACCTTCCCGGCGGGCCCGCTCGATGGCCTCGGCGCGGCTGGCGACCCGCAGCTTCGCGAAGATCGTCGAGACGTGGTTCGAGACCGTCTTGGGAGTGACACCGAGGTCGGCGGCGATCGCGGCGTTGCCGTGGCCCTGCGCGACCCGGTCCAGGATGTCCCGCTCGCGTGGGGTCAGGTCCGGCAGGCCCGTGCCGGCCGGCTGCGCGGCGCTGAGGAAGCCGATCAGGCGGCCGGCGATCCCCGGACCGATCACCACGTGCCCGGTCACGACCGAGCGGACGGCGGAGAGCAGCTCGTCCTGGTGCGACCCCTTCAACAGGTAACCCCGGGCGCCGGCGCGCATCGCCGCCAGGACGCTGTCATCGTCCTCGAACATGGTCAGCACCAGCACCGCGACATCGGGGAGCAGCACCCCGAGCCGCCGGGTCGCCTCGATGCCGTTGAGGTCCGGCATCTGCAGATCCATGATGACGACGTCGGGGCGGGTCAGCTGCGCCTCGCGCAACGCCTGCGTGCCGGTGCTCGCCTCCGCCACGACCTCGATCCCGGGCAGCGACGTCAGCAGCGCGGTGATGCCCCGACGGACCACCAGGTGATCGTCTGCGATGAGGACGCGGATCGGCGCTGCATCGGCGGTCATGAGCTGATGATGGCGGCCGCACCGATGCGGTGGGACCCCCGCCGACCCGGGAATGTCCGGGAACCTTTCCCGGTCCGCCCGGGACGCCGCCCGATGCGGCCCGATCGTCGGATGCTCCAAGCTGTGTCACATCACGCACCGCTGGTAAGGAGCTGACCGTGGAGACCACCGTCAAGAACAAGATCGGCCTGACCCTGGCGGCACTGCTGGCGATCGGCGACGTCGTCACCCCGTTCACACCTCCGCTTGCCGCCGACGAGGCGACCAACGGCCCGCCGTTCGCGGTGATCGTCGCGGGAGCGGTCCTCGGCGTGATCACGCTTGTCTGCGCGGTCCACATGTGGCGCACCGGCAACCGGATCAGCGCGCGGCTCATCGCCGGCACCCGCATCCTGTCAGCCCTGTCCGCGATGCCCGCGTTCATCGTGTCCGGCATCCCGCCGATCGTCGTGGCGCTCGTTGCGGCCGGGGTACTGCTGACGGTCCTCAGCGTGGTGCTCGTCCTGTCCCGGCCCACCGGGGTGACCGCCGAGAGCTGAACCCGGCCGAGAGCTGAACTGTCCACCGAGAGCTGAACCCGGCCGAGAGCTGCACCGGCCGCACACCAACTGAAGTCATGCCACCGGGCCGCCTGCCGTCGCGCGGTTGCCCGGCATACCACCACGCCTTCGGGAGGCAACGATGCGGCTATTGCGGACCGTGCTGGCCACCGTGGCCCTGTTCGGCCTGTTCGGGGTGGTCTTCGGCGCCGACGACGGCGACGCGGACGAGGACCAGGTCGCCGTCGAGCTGGACGGGCTGCGCGGCTGCGGCGCGATGCGATCCGGCGACGGCCGCCGGGACTGCGTGCGGCACCTGCAACGGGTGCTGCAGGTGCGCGGCGCGCCGCTCGAACCGAGCGGCAACTACCTGGACGACACGACCAGATACGTGACCGAGTTCCAGACGGGGCAAGGGCTGCGGGCCGACGGCGCCGTCGACCGGCGGACCCTCGACGCCCTGACCGACCTGCCCGGCGACGGCCGCGGCTGGGACCTGCGTCGCGACTGCGTCTCATTGCGTGGCCCGGCCGGCACCGCGCCGGGTTCCGCCGGGGGCTGCGTCGTGACGTTGCGGGACCGGCTGGCCGGCCGCGGTGTCCCGGCCGGCCGCGGCGCCGACTTCGACGACGCCGCCACCGCGGCCGTGCGGACGTTTCAGCAGCGGGCCGGTCTGCCCGTCGTCGGCGTCGCCGGCCCGCAGACCCGCCTGGCGCTGTCCCTGCCACAACCGGCGTCCGGCGCCGTGGCATCGGGCTGCACCCCGCGCGGTTGCCTGATCGTCATCGGCCGCGCCTACACCCGTGACGCCGCCGCCGTGATCCCCGAGGACCCGTTCCTGCGCGGCGTGCTCGCGGACGTGATCAGCGGCATCGCCTGTGCCCAGGTCCGCGCCGTGCCCGCCGTCGCGGTCGGGTGCCAGGCGGTCGGCAGCTACATCGTCGACACCCTCGCCGAGGCGCTGAAGACCGCCGCCACCCGCGGTGCCTGCGTGCAGGTCAAGGTCGGCTACCCGGCCGGGCGGGACACGTGGTCACCGTTGAGCATCGCGCCCTACAACGGCGCCAACTGCCGGGACTGAGGCAGTGCGGTCACAACAGGCCGGCCATGTCCCACACGCGGGTCGAGCTGTCCAGGCCCCCGGTGATGAGGCGCGTGCCGTCCGCGGTCACGGTCAGGCAGTAGACGGAGGTGAACGTCGATGTCGCCAGCAGCTGGTAGGTTGTCGCGTCCCACAACCGCATCGCGTTGTCCGGATCCGTGGTGGTCACGATCCCCGCGCCGTTCGGGCCGAAGAGCACCTCCTTGACCTTCTTCTGGCCCGAGGCGACGGCCTTCAGTTCGGTGCCGGCGACGACGTCCCAGACGCGGAACATGCCGTCGGAGCCTCCGGAGACCAGCTTCGTCGCGTCAGGGCTGAACGAGACGCCCCGTGCGCCGTCGGTGTGGGCCTGCACGGTCCTGTTGAGGGCGCCGTTGGCGACGTTCCAGATCCAGACCTTGCCACTGTCCGCGGCGGCGGCGAGCAGCGTGCCGGACTTGTCGAAGGTGATGCCGCGCATGCCGTCACCGTTGGTGCCGAGGGTCAGCCGCTCCTTACGGGTGGCGACGTCCCACAGCACCACCCCGCCGTTTTCGCGCCCGACGGCGAGCAGGGTGCTGTCGGGGCTGAACTTGACCGTCGCGCCCGACCCGGCGTACCCGCCGCCGATCCTGCCGATCTGAGCCTTCGACCCGACCTCCTTGACGGTGACGCCGGCCTCGGCGGCGAACGCCACGACCTGGCCGTTCGGGCTGAGCGCGACGGTGTCGATCGTCTGCAGGGCGTTCCTGGTGTCGTGCAGGACCACGCCGTCCGTCTTGCCCTGCTGGCGCAGCCGGACGGTGCCGTCGAGGCTGCTGGTGGCGTACAGCGATCCGTCGGGCGTGACGCTGACCCCGGTCACGTAGCTGGCGTTGGCGTCGGTGATCTCGAGCTGCCGGAACTCCGGGATCCGCGGGGTCGGTGAGGCGGATCGGGTGGGGGAGGAGCCGCCGTCGTTCGGAGTGTTCCCGCCGTTGCCGGCGCCGGGGAGATAGATGGCGGCCGCGACGACCGCCGCGAGCACCACGACGGCGATCGCCACCCGGCGGCCCGGACGGTTCGGGGGCGGCCCCGGTAGCGCAGGCACAACGGCCGGTGACCGCACCGCCGTGCCGGCCGGTGCCGGCACCGCAGCGACACCTGGCTCCTCCGCGGAAGCGGCATCCGGCACGGCAGCGGGAGCGGCATCCGGTTCCGCAGCCGGATCGGCATCCGGCACCGCAACGGGAGCGGCGGCTGGCACGGCAGCGGGAGCCGGCTCCGGCACAGGTTCGGGCGGCGTCGCCGACGCCGGGGAGCCGAGCGTCACGTCCGACGGCACGAGCTGCACTGAAGGCTCCGCGACCGGGAGCCGCGGCGCCGGGTAGACGACGGGCAACGCCATCGATGCCGGCGCCGGAGCGACGCGCAGGCTGCCCTCGGCGACGACCAGCTCGGGCCGTTCCCGGACGACCGGCGCGACACCCAGGGCCTGGTGCAGCAGCGTCGCCGCGAGGGGGATGCGGGACGACCCGCCAACCAGGAACACGGCCCGCTCGGGTGCTTTCCCGGCGGCCCGGACGACGGCGCGGGTCGCGGTGACGGTGCGGTCCAGGATCGGCCGGGCGAGCTGCTCCAGCTGGTCCCGTCCGAGCGGCACGTCGGTGGCGAACAACGGCACGTGGATGAGCGTCGAGGCGGTCCGCGACAGCATCTCCTTGCCGGTCCGCACGTCGTCCCACAGCATCCGGGCCAGCCGCCGGTCCTCGCCGGTGACCGGCTGCGCCAGCCTGGCCCACCGCTCCG
This sequence comes from Dactylosporangium siamense, assembly GCF_016862795.1. GTDB lineage: Bacteria > Actinomycetota > Actinomycetes > Mycobacteriales > Micromonosporaceae > Dactylosporangium > Dactylosporangium siamense. The sequence continues at coordinate 29,447 of NZ_BONQ01000081.1, forward strand.
GGTCCCGCGACGCGAAGACGGTCCCGAGGTACGCGACGACGGCCGCGTCCACGTCGAGCCCGCCGGTGTCCTCCAGCCCCCGTTCGGCGAGCACCTCGAACCCGTCGGCGGTGCGGCGCACTACGGATGCGTCGAAGGTGCCGGCGCCGAAGTCGTACACCACCACCTGCGAACCGACGGCAAGACCCGCGGCGAACGCGTGGGCGGCGGCGACGGGCTCCGCGACCAGCGTGACGGTCCCGAGCCCGGCGGCGGCCGCGGCCTCAGCCAGCAGCCCGCGGCGGGCCGTTCCCCACCCGGCCGGGCAGGTGACCGTCACGTCCTCGACCGCCTCCCCGGCGACCCTGGAAGCCTCCACGGCAACCCGTCGGAACACGGCCGCGACCAGGACCACCGAGGAGACCTCGGCCCCGCCGAGCAGGACGGTGCCCTCGTCGATGACCCGTTTCGGGTTCGGCTCGAACGCCTCCGGCAGCGCCCGCGCCGCGTGCAGCGCGTCCCGCCCGACCAGCAGCTCCCCGTCCGCGGTCCGGCACACCGCCGACGGGAGCAGCTCCGAGCCGTCGAACAGCAGCGGCCTGGCCTGCTCCCCGCCGGTGGCGAGCACCGCGACGGTGTTGAAGGTGCCGAAGTCGATGCCGAGCCGGGTGCCTGCCACCCCGGAACTATATGGGGTCGGACGCACCCGGCTCGGCAACCATCAGGACAGTTGGATGGTCCACTGCTGGTTGGTGCCGCCGCCGTACGGCCACTGGATGACCTTGGCGCCGTCGGCGGTGGAGGCGGCGTTGACGTCGGCGGACTTGCCGCTGTGGCGGGCGGTGAGCCGGTAGTAGCCGCTGCCGGCGTCGGCGATGGTCCACTGCTGGTTCGCGGAGCTGCTGTAGGTCCACTGGATGAGCGGGGCGCCGTCGGCGGTGGAGGCCTGGTCGACGTCGAGGGCCTTGCCGCTGCCGGCGTTGATCACCTTGTAGTAGCCGCTACCGGCGTCCTGCAGGTACCAGCGCTGGTTGGCGGCGCCGGTGTAGGTGCGCTGGTCGATGGTGGTGCCGTCGGTGGTGCCGGCCGGGTAGACCTCCAGCGCCTTGCCGCTCTTGCGGTTGAGGAGTTGATACGTCCTGGTCGGGTCGAACGTGGCTGCGCTGCCGCCCGCGGTGATGACCACGTTGTACGCGTTGGCGGCGGCCAGGTTCGGCACGGTCACGGTGATCTGGCCGTTGGCGACGGTCGCCGTGGTGCGGGACAGCTGGGTGGGGCCGTTGGAAACACCCGCGCCCGAGTTCGCGAGGGCGGAGACGGTGACGGTGACGGTGCTGCCGAAGGACGCCGAGGCGAAGCCCTTGACGACGACGTCGGTGCTGCCGGCCGCGCCGCCGAGGATGACGCTCGCCTGCTGCTTGCCGTCGTCGAGCGAGGCGAGGGCCTGCAGGGCGCCGGTCTGGTTGGGCAGCGTCGTGCGGACCGTGCTGCCGGTCATGTTGCCGTACCAGTTGTAGAGGTACCAGGCGCTGGCCTTCTGGGTGCCGCCCGGGGTGAGCAGCTCGTTGAGGGTGCCGGCCGGGGTCCAGTACGCGAGGCAGCCGTACACCTTGCTGGTCTCGAAGCGGGACAGGTACTGCACCAGGTTGCCGGGGATGCCCATGTCGACGTTCTGCCGGCCGTACTCGTTGATGTTCACCGGCAGCCGGCCGATGCCCAGGTCGGACTCGATGCGGCGGTAGTCGTCGTAGTTGGTGTACCAGTTGGCCAGGGCCGCGTTGTCCAGCGCGTGCCAGGTGGTCATCTGCGGCACGACGTTGTTGTTCTTCGCGAAGGTGTAGAACGTGCGCATCGCCGCGCTGTTGTAGCTCAGGAAGTTCGGGCCGGCGATGACCGCGGTCGGGTCGATGGAGCGGATCCGTTGGTACGCGGCCTTCCAGTCGTTGAGCAGCTGGGTCAGCTTGGTGCCGCTGTTGGCGTACCAGATCCAGTCCGGCTCGTTGAACGGCACGTAGATGAACCTGCTGCGGTTCGGGTTGGCCACGACCTTGTTGGTGATAGCGGTGACGTGGTTGAGGTATTCGCTGATGCCGTTGTTCGGGTACGGCCACTGGGCGTAGTCGTCCTGCATGTAGATCATGACGGCCTTCCCGCCGGCCTGCAGGAAGTCGGGCGCCACGTCGAAGGCGTCACCCTCGGCGTGCTGCAGGCCGCCCGGCGGCTTCTGCCCGGTGTACTGGGGCTTGAGGCCGGCCAGCATCGACGGGCCGGGCTGGTTGTCGAAGGCGAGGCCGTAGAGCCAGCCGGTGGCGCCGTGCATGACCGCGCCGGTGCCGGCGGACAGGTCCACGGTGACGACCGGGTTGGCGGCGAGGCCGGGCACCGGCTGGACGACCAGCCCGAGCACGGTGGCGGTCACGCCCGTTACGAGGGCGCGCAGGAGGAAGGAACGTCGCCGCATCGAGCGGCTCCTTTCAAGCATGAAACCGGGCGTGGCGGGCGCGGTATCGAAGTCGGTGTGACGGAAGTGTGAGCGGTCACATCTGATGTGTCAAGCGACCATACATGAGATGAATCCGAGCGACGGACCGTGAAAGTTTCAGGTCTGTAGTGGTCTGTCCGGATTGATTCGTTGCTACATCGAGCCAGACGTCATATGTTCCCCGCGTTGGAACCCGCCAGTCCACAGTGGAGGAAACATCGTGAAACCCACCCGGCCGCGCCGTGCGCGTGGCTTCCTGGCGCTCGGCGCGGCGACCGTGCTCGCGGGCGTCGGCGCCGTCGTCATCCTGCCGGCCGCCGACGCCGCCACCGTCGACACCGGCGCCTACTACCAGCTCGTTTCCCGTTCCAGCGGCAAGGCCGTCCAGGTGACCGGCGGCTCCACCGCCGACAACGCCGCCGTGACCCAGGGCGACGCCGACACCGCGGCGGCCTATCAGCAGTTCCAGTTCGTCGACGCCGGCGGTGGGTACTACCGGCTGCGCGCCCGGCACAGCGGCAAGGTGCTCGACGTCGCGGCCCGGTCCACGGTGGACGGTGCCGACGTCGTGCAGTACACCGACAACAACGGGACCAACCAGCAGTTCCGGCTCGCCGACTCGGCGGACGGGGCGGTGCGCCTGGTGAACCGCAACAGCGGCAAGGTCCTCGACGTCTGGGAGAACTCGTCGGCCGCCGGCGCGCGGATCTCGCAGTACACCGACAACGACTCGGCGAACCAGCAGTGGCGGCTGGTCAAGCTCGGCACCGTGGACCCCGGGCCACCCGCGGGCGCGCGGCAGGTGGAGCGGCTGGACCGGGGCGTCACCAGCGTCCGGTCCGGCTCCGGGAACCTCGTCAGCTGGCGCCTGCTGGGCACCGACCCGGCGGCCGTCGCGTTCAACCTGTACCGCGGCTCGACGAGGCTCAACGCCGCACCGCTGACCGCGTCGACGAACTACCTCGACCAGGGCGCCGCCACCGACGCGTCCTACACCGTGCGGGCCGTCGTCAACGGCGCCGAGCAGGCCGCCTCGCCCGCCTCACTGCGCTTCACCGGCGGCGGCTACCTCGACGTGCCGCTGCAGGTGCCGGCCGGCGGCACCACGCCGAGCGGTGAGGCGTACACCTACTCGGCCAACGACACCAGCGTCGGCGACGTGGACGGCGACGGCCGCTACGAGTTCATCGTGAAGTGGGAGCCGTCCAACGCCAAGGACAACTCGCAGTCCGGGTACACCGGCAACGTCTACCTCGACGCGTACCGCCTCGACGGGACCCGGCTGTGGCGGATCGACCTGGGCCGCAACATCCGGGCCGGGGCGCATTACACGCAGTTCCAGGTGTACGACTATGACGGCGACGGCCGGGCCGAGGTCGCGGCGAAGACCGCCGACGGGACCCGCGACGGCCGCGGCACGGTCATCGGCAGCGCGTCCGCCGACCACCGCACGTCCGGCGGCTACATCCTGTCCGGCCCCGAGTACCTCACCGTCTTCAACGGGCTCACCGGCGCCGCGATGTCCACAGTGGACTACGTGCCGGCGCGCGGGACCGTGTCGGCGTGGGGTGACTCCTACGGCAACCGGGTCGACCGCTTCCTGGCCGGCACCGCGTACCTCGACGGGAAACGGCCGAGCCTCATCATGTCGCGCGGCTACTACACCCGGACGGTCATCACCGCGTGGGACTTCCGCAACGGCGCGCTGACCCGGCGGTGGACCTTCGACAGCAACACCGCCGGCAGCCAGTACGCCGGGCAGGGCAACCACCAGCTGGCCGTCGCCGACGTCGACGCCGACGGCAAGGACGAGATCGTCTTCGGCGCCATGTGCGTCGACGACAACGGCGCGGCGCTGTGGAACACCCGCAACGGCCACGGCGACGCCCTGCACGTCGGGGACCTCGACCCGGCCCGGCCGGGCCTGGAGGTGTTCAAGGTGTCCGAGGACGCGTCGAAGCCGAGCTCCTGGTTCGCCGACGCCCGAACCGGGCAGATCCTGTGGTCCACCCCCGCCGCCGGCGACAACGGCCGCGGCGTCTCCGACGACATCTGGGCCGGCAGCCCCGGCGCGGAGTCCTGGTCCGCCGCCGGCGGCGACGGCATCCGCAACACCAGGGGCACGATCGTTGGCCGCAAGCCGTCGTCGATGAACTTCACCGTCTGGTGGGACGCCGACCCGGTCCGGGAACTGCTCGACGGGACCAGGATCGACAAGTACGGCACGTCCGGGGAGACCCGGCTGCTGACGGCCGCCGGGGTCTCGTCGAACAACAGCACCAAGTCGACCCCGAACCTGTCCGGCGACCTGTTCGGCGACTGGCGGGAGGAGGTCGTCTGGCGCACCTCGGACAGCCGGGCCCTGCGCGTCTACAGCACCACCAGCCTGACCGACCGGCGGATCCCGACGCTCATGCACGACGTGCAGTACCGCACCGCGATCGCCTGGCAGAACACCGCCTACAACCAGCCGCCGCACCCGAGCTTCTTCATCGGCAACGGCATGACCACGCCGCCGCAGCCGTCGGTCTACACCCCGTGAACCCGTTCTGAACCGTCTGCTCGGATGGCCCGCGGCGCCCGCCGCGGGCCATCCGCCGTTTCCGGAGACCGTCAGCGTCATTCATCCGACTTTTGGGGGATGCCGCCGTGGTCCGGGTTTCGTCACAGCGCGCAAACTCGTTGTTTCCCAAGCAGCGGGAGATGGCTCTGGACGTCCGGGTTGCGGTCAGGGTACAAATACATCAGATGTTCGTCGTGAGTGATGCGGTTCGCGCCCTCACGTCCCCCCGAACGACGCGTGCCGCGAGGCGGCGCCGATCAACATTCCAGGAGCACCGGTGACTGAGCGCATCTCGTCTGTGGACACCTTTGACGTGCGGTTTCCCACATCACGTCACCGGGACGGTTCGGATGCGATGAACCCGTTCCCGGACTACTCCGCGGCCTACGTGGTGCTGCGCACGACGGCCGGCGCGGAGGGCTTTGGTCTGATCTTCACGGTGGGCCGCGGCACGGAGATCGAGGTCGCCGCGGTGCGGTCGCTCGCCGGGATGGTGGTCGGCGCATCGGTCGAGGAGCTGATCGCCGACCCCGGCGCCCTGGCGCGGCGGATGATCGGCGACAGCCAGATCCGCTGGCTCGGCCCGGAGAAAGGCGTCGTGCACATGGCCGCCGGTGGGCTCGTCAACGCGGTCTGGGACCTGGCCGCCCGGCGGGCCGGGAAGCCGCTGTGGCAGCTGCTGGCCGGCATGACACCGGAGGCGCTCGTCGCTCAGATCGACTTCCGGTACCTGCGTGACGCGCTCACCGAGCACGAGGCCGTCGCGTTGCTCCGCGGTGGTGTGTCCGGGCGCGAGGAGCGCACGCGGTTGCTGCTCGAGGAGGGGTATCCGGCGTATACCACCACGCCCGGCTGGCTCGGCTACGACGACGACAAGCTGGCCCGGCTGTGCAAGGAAGCGGTCGACGACGGCTACGAGCTGATCAAGCTGAAGGTCGGCGGCGACCTGGCCGACGACGTGCGCCGGATGGGGATCGCCCGGCAGGCGGTGGGGCCGAAGATCCGCATCGCGGTGGACGCGAACCAGATCTGGGGCGTCGGCGAGGCGATCGCGTGGATGCGAGAGCTGCGGGTGTTCGACCCGTACTGGATCGAGGAGCCGACGTCCCCGGACGACATCCTGGGCCACGCGGCGGTGCGGCAGGGCGTCGCGCCGGTCCTGGTGGCGACGGGCGAGCACGTGCACAACGCCGTGATGTTCAAGCAGTTGCTGCAGGCCGGCGCGCTGGACGTGGTGCAGATCGACGCCTGCCGGGTCGGCGGGGTGAACGAGAACCTGGCGATCCTGTTGCTGGCGGCCAAGTTCGGCGTGCCGGTGTGCCCGCACGCCGGCGGGGTCGGGCTGTGCGAGCTGGTGCAGCACCTGGCGATGTTCGACTTCGTGGCGGTGTCCGGGTCGACCGACAACCGGGCGATCGAATACGTCGACCACCTGCACGAGCACTTCGTCGACCCGGTCCGGGTCAGCGCCGGCCGGTATCTGGCGCCGACGGCACCGGGGATGAGCGCGGAGATGGTCGCCGGTTCGGTGGCGGCGTACCGGTTCCCCGACGGCCCGGAGTGGGCCGCGGCGACGGCCGCCTGAAACCCCGGTATGCGACCGAGGCGCGGGCCACGATTGCGCCCCGCGACCATGGACGACGTGGCAAGGCTCGCCGGAGTGTCGCATCAGACCGTCTCGCGCGTCCTCAACGAACACGTGAGAGTCGCACCGGAGACGCGCGCCCGGGTGCTGGCCGCGATCCACACGCTGGACTACCGGCCGAACACCCTCGCCCGGGCGCTCGTCACCGGGCGCTCGGGCGCCCTGGGCGTGGTCAGCTTCGACACCACGCTCTACGGGCCCGCCTCGACCCTGCAGGGCATCGAGCGGGCCGCGCACGAGGCCGGCTACTTCCTGTCGATCGCCACCACCCGGGAGTCCAGCGAACGGTCGCTGTCCGACGCGATCGAGCGGCTGCGCCGCCAGTCGGTGGAGGGCATCGTGGTGATCACCCCGGAGGCCTCCGCGGTCCGTGCCCTGCAGCGGCTGCCGGACCTGCCGATCGTGGCGGTGGAGGGCATGCCGGACGTCGCGGCGCCGATCGTCACGGTCGACCAGGTCGCCGGCGCGGCCGCGGCCACCCGCCACCTGCTGGACCTCGGGCATCCGACGGTGTGGCACATCAGCGGCCCACCGGACTGGTTCGAGGCCCGCGGTCGCGAACGCGGTTGGCGCACCGCGTTGCGGGAGGCCGGGGTGCCGGTCAACCCGCCGCTGGTCGGTGACTGGAGCGCGCGGTCCGGATATCTGCACGGCCGCGTCATCGCCCAGGTGCCGCACCTGTCGGCGGTGTTCGCCGCCAACGACCAGATGGCCCTCGGGCTGCTGCGGGCCCTGCGCGAGGCCGGCCGGGACGTCCCGGGCGACGTGAGCGTCATCGGCTTCGACGACATCCCCGAGGCGACGTTCTTCGCGCCGCCGCTCACCACGGTCCGGCAGGACTTCGCCGAGGTCGGCCGGCGCAGCCTCGGGCTGCTCCTGGCCCAGCTGGACGGCGCGCCCCGGCAGGCGCAGGCCGTCGTCGTGCCGGTCGAGCTGGTGGTGCGCGACAGCACCGCACCACGAAGGGGAGCACCGTGAGGCGCTCCCCTTGCCGGGCATGATCAGGACGTGATCAGTACCTTGAGGCCGGCGCGGCCGGCCGCCGTCTGGAACGCCTCCGCCGAGTCGAGCAGCGTGAAGCGGTGCGTGACGAGTGAGCCGACGTCGATCCGGCCACTGCGGACCAGGTCGATCGCGCGCGGGTACACCTCGTGCATCCGGCGGGACAGCGCCAGCGTCAAACCCTTGCGCCGGGCCGGTCCCGCGGGAAACGTGGTCTGATCCTCGTCCGGGATCCCGACGAGCACGACCCGGCCCCCGGGACGGGCCGCCCGCACCGAGGTGCGCACCGCGTCGTCGTTGCCGGCCACCTCGAACGCCACGTCGACGTCGGCGCCGTCGAGGACGTCCGCACCGGTGTCGAGCATCGCCTGGTCCGCGCCGTAGCGGCGCGCCGCCGCGACCCGGTGTTCCAGGCGGTCCACGGCCAGCACCCGGGTGGCCCCGGCGACCCGGGCCAGCTGCACGAGCAGCAGCCCGATCGGGCCGCAGCCGACGACCGCGACCGACCCGCCGAGGCGCAGATGCCCGAGGCCGACGGCGTGGATCGCCACGCCCAGGGGCTCGAGCATCGCGCCGTCGGCGTCGGACAGGCCGTCGGGCAGCGGGTGCAGCAGTTCGGTCGGCCAGGCGATCCACTCCCGCAGCGCCCCGTCGAGCTCGCCGTGCCCGGCGAAGCGGACCTGCGGGCACAGGTTGCCGTGCCCGGCACGGCAGTGCTCACAGCGCGTGCACGGGATCGCCGGGTCGACCGCGACCCGCCGGCCGTGCAGCGGACCGCCTTCCACGACGCCGGCGAACTCGTGCCCGGGGACGACCGGCTGCCGCAGCTGCGCGTCGCCGATCCCGCCGTGGGAGAACCAGTGCAGGTCCGAGCCGCAGATGCCGACCGCGGTGACCCGCACCAGGCTCATCCCGTCGCCGGGCACGGGCCGGGGCTCGGCGGCGCACCGCAGGTCCCCGACACCGTGCAACCGCATCGCCAACCCCTGATCGGTCATGCCGGCTCCTCCGTTGGGCTGCGTTCCGGTCATGTGCCCATCATCCGGAACAGGGCACTGCCGTGCGCGGGCAGGTCCACCGGCAGCTCGGCCGGCAGCGCGCCGAGGTCCTGCCCGGTCCACAGCTCGACGGCCCGGGTGCCGGGCGGGCAGCCCAGCGAGCCCAGCGCGACGGACCCGGTCAGCGGCCCGTCGCCGGTGGCGAAGACCGCGACGTAGCGGCTGCCGCCGTCGCCGTCGGCGGTCCACACCGCGAGGTCGCCCTCGCGGAGGACCTGCCGGTTGCCGGTGCTGCGCTTGAGCACGGCCAGCACCGCGTCGTTCGTCAGCAGCTCGAGCGTCCGCGGGTCGCTGCGCGGCAGGTCACCGCCGAACATCAGCGGGGAGCGGGCGATGCACCACAGTGTCATGAGGGTGCGCTGCTCGTCCCAGGTCAGCAGCGAGTCGCGGTCGACGCCGCGTTCCGCGCGGATGCCGACCCGCCCGAGGGGCAGCATGTCGGCGTCCGGCCAGGAGCCCGGGCCGGCGAGGTGGGCCCACCGCGCGCACCGGTCGAACTGGTCGTAGACGTCCTCCCAGCGGTCCCACAGGTCGTCGGAGACGCGCCACATGTCGGCGTTGGCCCGCAGGTGCGCGTCGTGTTCCAGGGACAGGTCCCGGCCCGGGGACAGGCTGAGGACCATGTCCCGGCCGCAGCCGCGCAACGCCGTGGAGAACGCGGCGATCTCCCGGTCGTGGTACGGGCCGAGCATGTCGTCGACCTTGACGAAGTCGACGCCCCACGCCGCGAACATCGCCAGGAGCGAGTCGTAGTAGGCCTGCGCGCCGGGGTGGTCGTGGTTCAGCCCGACGTTGTCGGTGTTCCAGTCGCAGGTTGAGGTCCCGTCGGCGACGTCGCGCGCGCCGTAGGGGGTGCCGAGCACCGGCAGGTTGTCCCGGACGGCGAGCCGGGGGATGCCGCGCATGATGTGCACGCCGAACTTGAGGCCCAGCTCGTGGATCCGCCCGGCCAGGGGGCCGAATCCCTGTCCCCCGGCCGCGGACGGGAAGCGGTGTTCGACCGGCTGCGGCCGGCCGTGGCCGTCGAGCACCAGCGGCGCGTCGTCGTTGTAGCCGCCGGCGCGGGCGGTCGGCTCGTACCACTGGATGTCCACGACGACGGTGTCCCAGCCGTGCGGCAGCAGCTTCGCGGCCATGAACTCGGCGTTGGCGAGCACCTCGGCCTCGGTGACGGTGGTGCCGTAACAGTCCCAGCTGTTCCAGCCCATGGGCGGTGTGGTGGTCAACGTCGCTCCTTGTCGGGTTGCGGGGTGTGAGCGCTCACATATTGGCGGGCAAAGAGGAGCCGGGCGCGAAGGCCGGGTCAGCCGCGGGCGCGCCGCCGGCCCGTCGCGCCGGTCGTCGGGACGACCGGGTGTGCGGTGCGGCCCGACGCCATCTGGGACCGCACGAAGTCCTCGACGCCGGCGACGTGCACGGCGGCGCGGATGCGGGCCAGCTCGGGGTCCCGTGCGGTGAGCGCGGCCAGGATGGCGCGGTGCTCGCCGAGGGTCCGCCGCGCCGCGCCCTCGTCGGCGAGCTCCCGCCAGAGCCGCGCGCGCATGGTCTGCCCCGACAGTGACTCGGTCAGGGACGCGAGCACCGGGTTGCCGGCGACGCGCACGATCAGCCGGTGGAAGGCCTGGTCGTGCTCCAGCAGCGCGTCATGGTCGACGTCGGCGGCCACGAGCAGGTGCTCCGCGGCGTCGAGGATCTGCCCCAGCTCGGCCAGCTCGGCCGGTTGGATGCGCACCGCGGCCTGGCTCGTCGCGTGTGATTCCAGGGCCCGCCGGGTCTCCAGCAGGAACAGCTCGGCGCTGTCCTGATGCAGGTCCATCGTGATGGACAGCGAGCCGAGCAGCTGGTGCGGCTCGAGGCTGGTGACATAGGTGCCGTCGCCCTGCCGGGTGTCCAGGACGCCGATCAGGGTCAGCGCCCGGACCGCCTCGCGGAGGGTGCCCCTGGACAGGCCGAGCTCGGCGGCGAGGTCCTTCTCCACCGGCAGCCGATCACCGGCCCGGAGGCGACCGTCGAGGATCATCGCCTTGATGCCCCCGACGGCGTCGTCGCTCAGCGCCACCGCGCACCAGCCTTCCGGAATTCATTCGATGACTGTCGGACCCGAGCGTAGAGATCCGCGAAGTTGCGTGTCAAGATGGCTGCCCTGAGCCCCGGTGGCATGATCACTGGCGTTGGTAGATCGCGAGTGGTTGGATGAATTCACCGGCCTACGACGAAGGAAGCGCAATGCCATACCCCTCTGAGACGCACCGGCGGTTGTGGTACGACCGGCCCGCCCGAACCTGGATGGAGGCCCTGCCACTGGGCAACGGCCGGCTCGGCGCGATGGTGTTCGGCGGCGTGGACACCGAACGCGTCGCGCTCAACGTCGACAGCCTGTGGTCCGGCGTGCCCCGCGACGCGGGCGTCACCGGCGGCCCGGCCGCCCTGGCCGCGGTCCGCGGCCACCTGCGCGACGGGGACCGGGTCGCGGCCGGCGCCGCCTCGATCGACCTGCAGGGGCCCAACAGCGAGTCGTTCCAGCCGCTGGGCGACCTGATCGTGCGCCACGAGCGGCCGCGGACCGGCGACTACCGCCGCGACCTCGACCTGGGCCGGGCCCTGGCGACGGTCACCGCCGGATCCGGCTACCGCAGCGTGGCGTACTGCTCCGCGCCGGACGGTGTCACCGTCGTGCGGCTGCGGGCCGATCACGACGACCCCCTGGACTTCACGGTGTCGCTGCGCCACCCGCACACCGACGACCCGCCGCCCGGGACGCCCGGCCCGGCGACGCTGCTGCTCGGCGGACGGGCCCCGGCGCACGTGTCGCCGCCGCACGCGGGCCGTGCGGACCCGGTGCGCTACGAGCCCGGCATCGGCACGCGGTTCGTGTTCGGGGTCAGGGTGGTGCCCGCCGACGGCAGCGTCGAACCGGCCGGTGCCGGGCTGCGGGTGCGCGGCGCCACCGACGTCACGCTGCTGGTGGCGGCCGAGACCGGGTACGTCGACTGGGACGTGCCACCGCACGAGGACGCGGCCCGGCTCGCCGCGGCCGTGACCACGACCCTGGACCGGGCGGCCGCGATCCCCGCCGACGAACTGCGGGAGCGCCACGAGGCCGACCACGGCGCGCTCTTCGACCGGGTGGCGTTGCGCGTGCCCGGTGGCGACGCGGACCGCCTGCCCACCGACGAGCGGCTGCGCCGCCTCCGAGACGGCGCGCCGGACACCGACCTCGCCGCGCTGCTCTTCGACTACGGCCGCTACCTGCTCATCGCCTCGTCCCGCCCGGGCACGCTGCCGGCGAACCTGCAGGGCGTGTGGAACGAGGAGGTGCAGCCGTCGTGGAGCAGCAACTTCACCAGCAACATCAACGTCCAGATGAACTACTGGCCGGCGGAGACGACCAACCTGGCCGAGTGCCACGAGCCGCTGTTCGACCTCGTCGAGCGGCTGGCGGTCTCCGGTGCCCGCACGGTGCGGTCGCTGTACGACTGCGCCGGCTGGACCGTGCACCACAACGTCGACATCTGGTGCACCTCCTGGCCGGTCGGCGAGGGTGAGGGCGACCCAATGTATGCCATGTGGCCGATGGGCGGCCCGTGGCTGGTCCGGCACCTGGTCGACCACGCGGAGTTCGCCGGCGCTGACAAGGGCGCCGCGCGGGACTGGCCGCTGCTGCGCGGCGCCACCGAGTTCGTCCTGGACTTCCTGCACGAGGACGGCCACGGCCGGCTCGTCAGCAGTCCGTCCACGTCACCGGAGAACACCTTCCTCGACCCGGCCGGCCGTCAGGTCTCGCTCGACGTCATGACCACCATGGACATCTGGCTCGTCCGGGACCTGTTCCGCTGCACCCTTGCGGCGCAACAGTGCACCGGGGACCTCCGCGACCGGATCCAGCAGGCCCTGGCGCGACTGCCGGAGCCTCGCATCGGCGCCGACGGCCGGTTGCTGGAGTGGTCCGGGCCGTTCCCGGAGTTCGAGCCCGGGCACCGACACGTGTCGCACCTCTACGCGCTGTACCCGGGCGAGGAGATCGACGTCGAGGACACCCCGGAGCTGGCCGGCGCGGCCCGCCGGTCGCTGCTGGGCAGGCTGGACGCCGACGGCGGCAGCACCGGCTGGAGCCGGGCCTGGGCGATCTGCCTGTGGGCCAGGCTCGGCGACGGCGCCGCGGCGGAGCGGAGCATCACCACGCTGCTGCAGCGGTACACGGCCGCCAACATGTACGACGTGCACCCGGTGGACATCTTCCAGATCGACGGCACGTTCGGCGCGACGGCCGGCATCGCCGAGATGCTGGTGCAGAGCCACCGCGGCCGGATCCGGCTGCTGCCCGCTCTGCCCCCGGCCTGGCCCGACGGATCGGTGCGCGGCCTGCGGGCCCGCGGGCCGGTGCTCGTCGACCTGGAGTGGCGCGACGGTCTGCTCACCCAGGCGACGCTGACCGCCGACCGGGACCGGCAGGTGGCGCTCGGGCTGCCCGACGGGGTCAAGGGCCCGGCCGAACTGACCCTGCGTGCCGGCGTTCCTGAAACGGTGATCTTCAATGTCTCGTGAGGACATGCGAACGGTCCTGCACTGCCATCCGGCGTTCCCGGTGGGTCCCGTCCGGCCGCGGCTCTTCGGGTCGTTCGTGGAGCACTTCGGCCGCTGCGTCTACGGCGGCATCTACGAGCCCGGGCATCCCAAGGCCGACGAGGAGGGCCTGCGCGGCGACGTGCTCGACCTGGTCCGGGAGCTGGGCGTCACCGTGGTGCGCTACCCGGGCGGCAACTTCGTCTCCGGGTACCGCTGGGAGGACGGCGTCGGCCCGGTGCGGGACCGCCCGGTCCGGCTGGACGGGTCCTGGCGCAGCGTCGAGACCAACCGGTTCGGGCTCGGCGAGTTCGCCGGCTGGGCGGCGAAGGCCGGCGTCGAGACGATGCTGGCGGTCAACCTCGGCACCCGCGGCGTGCAGGAGGCCCTGGACCTTCTGGAGTACGCGAACCATCCGGGCGGCACCCGGCTGTCCGACCAGCGGGTCGCCGACGGCACCGGGGACCCACTCGGCATCCGGATGTGGTGCCTGGGCAACGAGATGGACGGGCCCTGGCAGACGGGGCACAAGACCGCCACCGAATACGGGCGGCTGGCCGCGGAGACGGCCCGGGCGATGCGCATGCTCGACCCGGGCCTGGAGCTCGTCGCCTGCGGCAGCAGCGGCTCCGGCATGCCGACGTTCGGCGAATGGGAGCACACCGTCCTCGAGCTCGCCTACGACCTGGTCGATCACGTGTCGGCGCACGCGTACTACGAGGCGACCCCGGAGGATCCCGGCAGCTTCCTTGCCTCCGCCGTCGACATGGACCGGATGATCGAAGCGGTCGTGGCGACCGCCGACGCGGTCGGTGCGAAGCTCAAGAGCCGCAAGCGCATCATGGTCTCGTTCGACGAGTGGAACGTCTGGTATCAGTCCCGGCTCGGCGACTGCCTGCCGAAGGACTGGACGGTCGCACCGAGGATCAGCGAGGACGCCTACACCGTGTCCGACGCGGTGGTGGTCGGCAACCTGCTCATCTCACTGCTGCGGCACGCCGACCGGGTCGCGGCCGCCTGCCAGGCGCAACTGGTCAACGCGATCGCCCCGATCCGGGCCGAGCCCGGCGGGCCGGCGTGGCGGCAGACGATCTTTCATCCCTTCGCGCAGGCCGCACGGCACGCCCGGGGCACGGTCCTGCAGACGCGGCTGTCCGGGCCGACGTACGAGACGGCCCGCTACGGCGAGGTGCCGGTGGTGGACGCGACCGCGGTCCACGACGCCGACGCCGGCCTGCTGACCGTGTTCGCGGTGAGCCGGCACCGCACCGAGCCGGTGCCGCTGCGGCTGGACCTGGCCGCCCTGCCCGGCTACGACCTGGTCGAGCACTCGGTGCTGGCCGACCCGGATCCCCTGGCCGTCAACAGCCGGGCCGAACCCGAGCGGGTCACTCCGGGCGATGCGACCGGGGCGGCGAGGCGGACGGAGACGGCGCTGGACGTGACGCTGCCGCCGACGTCGTGGAACGTGCTCCGGCTGCGCACGAACGAGGGAGTCATTCGATGATTCGGTTGCAGACGTCAGACCTGCGCGGGTGGGGTTCGGCTGGAAGGCCGGCCGTCAAACGGGCAGAAGTGCTGTTCGATAACGGTTTCGTGCATCGAGCTGGTAACGGCGCCTTGACATCGATCGGACTGCGATCTACGGTTCCGGCATCACTCATCAGATGAATGAGCGTTCGCGGTGCCAAGTTTGTTAGCGCTCACACCCCCGCGCCAGGCGCTGCGAACTCTGATCGACACCCTGAGCACCCCCACCGGAAGCGCGAGCCTGTGCGCCGCGCTCCGGCCATCCAGGAAGGACGCAGATGGCTCTCAACGTTGACAGGCGGAGGTTCCTCATCGGGACCCTCGGCGTCGCCGCCGCCGGCGCGCTGTCGGCCTGCGGCTCACCCGGCGACGACGGCGACACCAAGACCGGCGCCGCCGCCGACAAGGACGTCGACAAGCTGGTGTTCCTCACCAACGCCGACGACCCCACCGCGAAGCCGATCAGCGAGAAGTACACCAAGACCAAGGTCGAGGTCCGCCAGACCGACTCGTCGACCTACGCCGACAACTTCCCCCGGATCGCGACCGCCTCGGACGCACCCAACATCGCCGGGTTCTTCATCGACGGCGGGCGGTTCACCGACCTCGCCAAGGGTGGCAAACTGCTGGACCTCACCGACGTGTGGGAGTCCTCCGGGCTGAACAAGGCCGTTCCCGACCTGATCAAGAAGAAGTACCTGGAGTTCACCGGCGACGGCAAGGTCTACGGCGTGCCGACGAACACCAGCCGCTACGGCTGCCTGTTCTACCGCAAGTCGGTGCTGCAGGCGGCGGGCGTGACCCCGCCGGCCAACCACGTCTGGGCCTCCGAGGCGGAGTGGAACGCGGCGTGCGACAAGCTCAAGGCCGCCGGCATCGAGCCGCTCAGTGTCGGCGGCAAGGACGGGTATCCGCTGTCGCACCTGCAGGACGGCCTGCTGTCCTCGGTGATGGCGCCGGACCTCATCAACTCCCCACTGAAGATCGACTACAACTCGCCGGAGTGGAAGGCGCCGGTGCAGAAGCTGCTCGAGTGGAACCAGAAGGGCTACTTCTCCCGCGGCTTCCTGGGCCGCTCCACCGACCAGGGCAACACGCTGTTCGGGCAGAAGAAGGTCGGCTTCTCCACCGGCATGAACGTCTGGCAGCCGCTCGTGGTCAAGGCCGGCACGCCGGTCGAGGACCTCGACTGGTGCCTGCTGCCGCCCATCGGCGCGTTGCCGGCGAAGATGTCGATCTACGCCGGTGGCGGTGTGGTGATCCCGGCCATCGCCGGCGGGCACAAGCAGGCCAAGGAGTTCATGAGCTACCTCGTCTCGCCCGAGGCGGCCCTGGACGGCGCGAAGATCGGTCAGGCGGTCCCGGCCCGCACCGACGTCCCCGGCCTGCAGGACGCGCTCGGCCCGATCGGCGGCTCGATGGTCGAGTTCGCCAACCAGAAGGACCGGTCCCAGTTCGGCTGGGACGACCCGGCGCCGACTGACATGATCGAGTACGACCGGAACAACCTGCAGGCGGTGCTCGCCGGGACGCTGACCGTCGACGCGTTCTGCGCCGAGCTCGAGAAGCTCAAGGCCAAGAAACGCTGACGATGAACCAATCAGACCGGATGCTCACCGCACCCGACGCGCCGCGCCGGCAGCCCACGGCAACGCGCGCCGCAGCCACCGCGGCCCCCCTCGCCGGGGGGCCGCGGCCCCGCCGTGGCCGCAACGTCACCAGAAGCCTCACCCGGGTGCTCGTGTTCGGGGCGCCGGCCGGGCTGCTGATGGCCGTCTTCCTCGTCTACCCGATCGTGCAGAGCTTCCGGTTCAGCGTGTACGACTGGGACGGCATCAGCAAGGCGACCTGGATCGGCCTCGGCAACTACCAGGAACTCGTGCAGGACGCCCTGTTCCGCAAGGTCGTCGGCAACAGCCTGCTCCTCGCGGTCCTCGGCACCATCGGGTCGATGGTCGTCGGGCTGCTGTGGGCCTACGGGATCGAACGCCGGCTGCCGGGCTGGCGCTCCTACCGGTTCCTGCTGTTCATCCCGGTCATCATGCCGATCACCATCTCCGCGCTGCTGTGGGCGCTGCTGCTGGACGTGCAGGGCCCGGTCAACCAGGCGATCGGATGGTTCGGGGTCGACCTGCCGCCGGACTGGCTCGGCGACTACCGCGTCGCCCCGTGGGTGGTCATCTTCGTGTCGATCTGGCAGGCGAGCGGCTTCACGATGCTGCTGATCCTCGGCGCGATGGAGGACGTCCCGGCGGAGCTGCACGACGCGGCGTCGCTGGACGGGGCGAGTGCCCTGCGACGGCTGGTCTCGATCGTCGTCCCGTACATCAGGGGCACCCTCGGGACGCTGACCATCGTGCAGTTCATCGGGCTGCTCAAGGCGTTCGACATCGTGTTCGCCCTCACCGCGGGCGGGCCCGGCAACGCCACCGACGTGCTCGGCACCTACCTGGTGCAGAAGGCCTTCGCCGAGGGCCGCTACGGCTACGGCTCAGCCGTCGCGGTCGGGATGACCGTGATCATGCTGGTGGTCAGCGTCGTGTTCTACCGCAGGCTGCTCGGAAAGGACGAGGAACAGTGACGGTAGCGATCCGGCCGGCGCCGTCCGGTAATGTCCGGCGGCGCCAGTCCGCGGCGGCGGACACGCCACTGGCACGGTTCGGCCGGGCCGTCGGCGTCGTCGGGCTCGTCCTGTGCGCCGCGGCCACCGCGCTGCCGCTGGTGCTGCTCATCTTCAACGCGCTCAAGGGCAGCGGCGAGGTTCTCGCCGACCCGATCGGCCCGCCCGTCCCGCCCCACTTCGGCAACCTCACGGACGCCTGGTCGCAGGGGCCCTCCGGGGCGCCGCTGGCGCAGAACTTCCTCAACAGCGTCATCGTGACCAGCGGCACGGTCGCGCTGGTCACCGTGCTCGCCGCGTTCGCCGGTTACGCGCTGGGCGGCTTCTCGTTCCCCGGCGAGAAGTGGGTCACGCAGGGCATCCTGATCCTGCTGGCGGTGCCGGTGCAGGCCACCCTCATCCCGGTCTTCGACATGCTGGACGGCGCGGGCCTGCGCAACACGTACACCGGCATCATCCTCGTCTACGGTGCGTTCTGGATGCCGTTCAGCGTGCTGCTGCTGCGCGCCGCGTTCCGGGCCTTCCCGCGGGCGTTGCTGGAGGCCGCCCGGGTCGACGGCGCGGGTGAGCTGAGGATCTTCTTCCAGGTCGTGCTGCCGGTGCTGCGCGGCCCCATCGCGGGCGTCGCGATCGTCAACGCGATCGGCATCTGGAGCGAGCTGCTCTTCTCCTACGTGCTGCTGACCGACCCCAGCAAGCAGACGCTCCCCGCGGCGATCATCGCGTATCAGGGCGTCTTCATCACCGACTACCGCCTGCTCTACGCCGGTCTGCTCATCTCGGTGGCGCCGGTGCTGATCTTCTACGCCTTCATGTCGCGGATCATCCGCAAGGGCATGAGCGCGGGCTCCTTCCGCTGACCCGCCGCGCCGTAGGCCTGGTCAACCCGGGCCTACGCCGCGGACAGCACCGTGCGCAGCCACGACTCCGACGTGTTGACGTGCAGCAGTGCGCTGGCCTGGGCGAGCAGCGGATCCCGGGAGCGCAGCGCCAGGTAGATCGCCTCGTGCTCGCTGAGCGTGACGTGCGCCGAGTTGCCCTCGATCAGCCCGCGCCACACCCTGGCCCGCAGGGTCTGCCCGGACAGGCCGTCGAGCAGGGAGGTCAGTGTCTCGTTGCCGGTGGCGGCGATGACGGTGCGGTGGAAGGCCGCGTCGTAGCCGATGAGCCGCTCCGCGTCGTCCTTGGCGGCCCGCATGTCCTCCAGGATCTGGCCGAGCTCGTCGAGCTCCGCGTCCGACATCCGTAGCGCGGCCGCGCCGGTGGCGGCCGGCTCCAGCATCCGGCGGACCTCCATCACCTCCATGAGCGTGTCGTCGCGCAGCAGCTCGACCGCGACGCCCAGCCCTTCCAGCAGCAGCCGCGGCGCGAGGCTGGTGACGTAGGTGCCGTCGCCGCGCCGCACGTCCAGCACGCGGGCGGCCTCGAGGACCTTCACGGCTTCCCGGACGCCGCTGCGGGAGATCCCCATCTGCGTGGAGAGCTGGGCCTCGGTCGGCAGCCGCGAACCCGGTGGCAGTTCGCCGAGCTGGATCATCGTGCGCAGCCGGGTGATGGCGTCGTCGGTCAGTGCCACTCAGTGCTCCTCGTCTCGGGCGACAGACATCATATCTAACCAGTGGTGTTACCGGTCCTATGGACACGTGGGGGGTGCTGGCCTATAAAGACATCAGATGTTTCCTGAGTTTGGAAGGACGTCATGGAGTACCGCCAACTCGGCACCACCGGCCTGCGGGTCTCGATGCTCGGCTACGGCGCCTCGCCGCTCGGCGGGGTCTTCGAAGCCATCGACGAACGGGACGGCATCCGGACCGTCCACACCGCGCTCGACCTCGGCGTCAACATCATCGACGTCTCGCCGTACTACGGCCGGACCGCCGCCGAAACCGTGCTGGGCAAGGCCCTGCGGGGCGTCGACCGGTCCAGCTACGTGCTGGCGACCAAGGCCGGCCGCTACGACACCGACACGTTCGACTTCTCCGCGGCCCGGGTGGTCGCCAGCGTCGAGGAGAGCCTCGCCCGGCTCGGCACCGACCACCTCGACCTGATCCAGTGCCACGACATCGAGTTCGGCGACCTGGACCAGATCGTCTCCGAGACGCTGCCGGCCCTGCGCGTGCTGCAGGACGAGGGCAAGGTGCGCTTCGTCGGCGTCACCGGCTACCCCGTCGCCGCGCTGACCCGCGTCGCCGCCGCGACCGACGTCGACACGGTGCTGTCCTACTGCCGCTACACACTGCTGGACCGGGCCCTGCTCGACGCGGCCCCGGCGCTCGACGCGGCCGGCACCGCGGTCATGAACGCCTCGCCGCTGGGCATGGGGCTGCTGTCGGACCGCGGCGCCCCGGACTGGCACCCCGCCCCGCGGGCGGTGCGCGAGGCGTCGGCCGCCGCCGCCCGGCTGTGCGCCGACCGGGGCGTGGACATCGCCCAGGTCGCGATCCGGTTCGCCGCCGAGCCACCGGTGTTCGCGACCACCTTCGTCGGCACCGCCGACCCCGGCAACATGGCCCGCAACGTGCGCTGGGCCCTCGAGCCGGTCGACCCCGCGCTGATCGCCGAGATCGAGCAGGTGCTGGCCCCGGTGCTCGGCTACACGTGGCCCAGCGGCCGGACGGAGAACAGCTGACATGCGCCGATACGGATCCGTCATCCGCCTCCGGCCCGAGCGGCGCGAGGAGTACCTGCGCCTGCACGCCGAGGTGTGGCCCAGCGTCGAGGCGACGCTGCGGGCCGCGAACATCCGCAACTACACGATCTTCCTGCACGGCGACCTGCTGTTCGGCTACTACGAGTACGTCGGCGACGACCACGACGCCGACCAGGCCCGCATCGCCGCCGACCCGACGACCCAGCAGTGGTGGGCCTTGACCGACCCCTGCCAGGAGCCGGTTGCCGACGGCGAATGGTGGGCCCCGATGCAGGAGGTCTGGCACCTCAACGAGGAGACGAGCACATGACCGGGCCGGAGCGAAGCGGAGTGACCGGGCATCAGGGGCGCAGTCTTGGGTCAGGACGACGCCGGAGCGAAGCGGAGGTGGCGGCATGACCCGCAGCGCCCAGTATCTCGGCGACCGGACCTTCGCGGTCGCCGGCACCGAGCCCGTCCCGCCCGGGCCCGGCGAGGTCCGCGTGGACGTCGCGTACACCGGCATCTGCGGCACCGACCTGCACATCGCGCACGGCGCCATGGACCACCGGGTGAGCGTGCCGGCCGTCATCGGCCACGAGATGTCGGGCCGGATCGCCGAGCTCGGCCCGGGCGTCGACGGCTGGACCGTCGGCGACCACGTCACCGTGATGCCGCTGTCCTGGTGCGGGCAGTGCCCCGCCTGCCTGGCCGGGCACCGGCACATCTGCCACCGGCTCGTCTTCATCGGCATCGACGCTCCGGGGGCCATGCAGAACACGTGGACGGTCCCGGCCGCGGTGCTCGTGCGGCTCCCCGCGGACCTGCCGCTGGACCGGGCGGCGCTGATCGAGCCGACCGCGGTCGCCGTGCACGACGTGCGCCGGTCCCGGCTGCGCGCCGGTGAGCACGCCGTGGTGGTCGGCGCGGGCCCGGTCGGACTGCTCATCGGCAAGGTCGCCCAGGCCACCGGCGCCGAGGTGCTGGTGCTCGAACTGGACCCGCACCGCCGCGAGGTGGCGGCCGGGCTCGGACTGTCCACCGTGGACCCGGCCGCGGTCGACGTGGTGCGGCACGTGCAGGACTGGACCGGCGGTGCGGGCGCGGCCGTCGCGTTCGAGGTCTCCGGCTCGGCCGGCGGCGTCGGTACGGCGTCCGACGTCCTTGCCGTCCGGGGACGGCTCGTCGTCGTCGCCATCCACCCGAAGCCCCGCGAGGTCGACCTGCACCGGGTCTTCTGGCGCGAGCTGGAGCTCCTCGGCGTGCGGGTCTACGACCGCGCCGACTTCGAGGAGGCGGTCCGGCTGGTCGCCGCCGAGGAGGTCCCGGCCGACCGGCTGATCTCCCGCGTCTTCCCCCTGGAGGCCGCGACGGAGGCGTTCACCGCCCTGGAGAGCGGTGGCGTGGTCAAGGTGCTCATCGACTGTGGAGGCGACGCGTGAACCTGTTCGACCTGACCGGACGGACCGCCGTGGTCACCGGCTGCCGCCGCGGCATCGGCCTGGCGATGGCGGACGCCCTCGCCGCGGCCGGCGCCGACATCATCGGTGTCAGCGCCGCCCTCGAGGACGGCGGCAGCGAGGTCGCCCGGCGAGTCGAGGCGCACGGCCGGGCCTTCACCCCGCACCGGGTCGACCTCGCCGACCGGGCCGCGGTGGCCGCGTTCGCCGCCGCCCTGGGCCCGGTGGACATCCTGGTCAACAACGCCGGCACCATCCGCCGGGCACCGGCCGCCGAGCACAGCGACGCCGACTGGGACCTCGTCCTGGAGGTCGACCTCTCCGCGCAGTTCGTCCTGGCCCGTGAGGTCGGCCGGGGCATGCTCCAGCGCGGCCGGGGCCGGATCATCTTCACCGCCTCGATGCTGAGCTTCCAGGGCGGCGTCAACGTCCCCGGCTACGCCGCGGCCAAGTCCGGCATCGCCGGGCTGACCCGGGCCCTGGCCAACGAGTGGGCCGGCCGGGGCGTCAACGTCAACGCCATCGCCCCCGGTTACATCGCCACCGACAACACCCAGGCGCTGCAGGACCAGCCCGAACGCAACAAGGCCATCCTGGACCGGATCCCGGCCGGCCGGTGGGGCCGTCCCGAGGACATCGCTGGGGCCACGGTGTTCCTGGCCTCCGACGCCGCCGCCTACGTGCACGGCACGATCCTCGCGGTGGACGGCGGCTGGCTGGCCCGGTGACCCAGCTGACCCCCGGATGGCGCGGGACCGGTGCGGTCCCGCGCCACCGGTGGTGGTTCAGCTGTTGGGCCAGCCGTCGGAGCCCCAGGTGATCGTGCCGAAGCCGAGGACCGAGCCGCCGCTGTTGGGGTAGTAGTGATAGGAGTAGTAGTCCTTGCCGCCCTCGGTCAGCACGCCGATGTGGCCGGGGCCGTGGCGGGTGCTGGTGGAGGAGATGAACTTGGCGCTGCGTTCGGTGTAGGGACCGGTGACCGATGTCGAGCGGGCCACGTGCACCACGTAGGTGCTGGAGGCGCCGGAGCAGCAGCCGCCGGTGTTCCAGAACAGGTAGTAGTAGCCGCTGTGATACTGCACGTAGGCCGCCTCGCAGCCGCAGCTCTGCACCGTGTGGACCTGGTTGTCCGAGCGCAGGCCGGTGTTCTTGTTCAGTGCGACGATGTTCAGCGCGGTGTCCCGGGTGGAGCCGTAGCCGGAGCCGAACGCCATCCACATGTCGCCGTTGGCGTCGAAGAACGGCGCCGGGTCGATCGCGTTGTAGGTGTTGGCGGTCGGCGTCTTGGCGATGACGACGCCGCGGTCGGTCCACCTGTAGTTCGACGAGGCCGGGTTGAGGGTGGGGCTGGTGGCCAGGCCGATCGCCGAGCGCGTGCCGTTGTCCCAGTTCGCGACGGAGTAGTACAGGCTGAACAGGCCGGTGTTGGGGTTCCAGATGATGTCCGGCGCCCACACGTCGTGGCCGTCGTTGGCCGGCACGGCGTTGCGCACCGACGCGGGGATGCCGTTGGGGAACACGGCCGGGGTCTGCTGCCAGGTGGTGCCGTTGGTGGTGTACCAGCCGGGCAGGTTGCCGCCGGTGGAGTAGAAGAAGTGTGCGTTGCCGTCCCTGATGAGGCGGGACGGGTCGTGGGTGCCGAGGTTGCCCGGGATGCTCGGCGGCGTGCCGCCGGGCGTGGTGCCGTTGACCTTGACCAGCTGCCACTGCTGGTTGGTGCCGCCGCTGTAGGTCCACTGGATGACGTTCGCGCCGTCGGCGGTGGCGCCGCCCTCGACGTCGAGGGCCTTGCCGCTCTTGCGGTTCAGCAGCCGCACGAAGCCGTTGTTGGTGTCGGTGACGGACCACTGCTGGTTGGTGGCGTTGTTGTCGGCCCACTGGATGACGTCGCCGCCGTCGGCGGTGCTGCCCGCGTTGACGTCCAGGACCTTGCCGGAGTGCCGGGCCTTCAGCCGGTACCAGCCGCTGCCGGACGAGACGAACTGGAACTGCTGGTTGGCAGCGGCGCTGTTGGCGGCCCACTGCACGGCGTCGTCGCCGTCGGCGGTGCCGGCCTCGTAGATGTCGAGGGCCTTGCCGGTGCCGCGGTTGAGCAGTTGGTACCAGGCGGCGGTGTCGATGGTCGCGGCGCTGGCGGGCGCCATGGCGAAGGCGGTGACACCACCGACGACGGCGAGCGCCGTGGCCCCATACACGAGATGGTGGATTTTCATGAAACTTCCAGACGTCAGAGGGATCAGCGAGTCGGGTGGACGGTGTTGATGGCGCCGTTGGCGGCGAACGTCAGCCGGTCGACGCACACCTCGCGGTGGGTGCCGTCGCCGCCGGGGATGGCGAAGCGGTGGTAGGCGATGTACCACTCGTCGCGGCCGGGCACCTGGACCACCGAGCTGTGCCCGGTGCCGAGGATGCCCTTGCCGGTGTCCTTGGCCAGCACGGGATTGCCGGCCGCCTTGGTGAACGGACCCAGGGGTGAGCTCGCGGTGGCGTAGCTGACCCGGTAGTCGGCGCTGCGCGTGTCGTCCTCGGAGTACATGAGGTAGTAGGTGCCGTTGCGCTTGAACACGTTGGACGCCTCCCGGTAGCCGGCCGGCGTGACCCGGGTCGGCGCGGTCGCCAGCGCCGTCATGCTGCTGCTCAGCCGGGCGACCTCGGCCCGGCCGGAGCCGAAGTACAGGTACGCGGTGCCGTCGTCGTCGACGAACACGTCGGGGTCGATCTCCTGCTCGCCGTACTGGTTGGTGCGCACGAGCGGCGCGCCGAGCGCGTCGACGAACGGCCCGCCGGGCGAGCTCGAGCGGGCGACGCCGATCTGCTGGCAGGCGCTGAAGTACAGCCAGTAGACGCCGTTGCGGTGGACGATGGTCGGCGCCCATGCCTTCGCGTGGCACCAGCTCACGTCCGCCAGGTCGAGAACGACGCCGTTGTCGGTCCACACGGCCAGGTCGGGAGAGGAGAACGCCCGGAACCTGGTGCCGCTCCAGTCGGCGTAGCCGTCGCTGGTCGGGTAGATCCAGTACCGGCCGGCGAGGTACTCGATCTGCGGGTCGGCGAAGTAGCCCGGGATCACCGGGTTCTTCAGGGCCGTGCCGCCGGTCACCCGCCGCAACTGCCACTGCTGGTTGGTGCCGTTGGTGTCGGTGTACTGGGAGATCACCGCGCCGTCGGCGGTGGAGCGACCCCAGACGTCCAGGGCCTTGCCGCTGTTGCGGTTGACCAGGCGGACGTAGCCGGAGTCCGAGTCGACCAGCCGGAACTGCTGGTTGACGGCCGCGTTGTCGGTGTACTGCACCACGCTCGCACCGTCCGCGGTGGACCGGGCCGCGACGTCGACGACCTTGCCGCTGTGGCGGGCCCGCAGCCGGTGGTAGCCGCCGCCGGCGTCGACGAACTGCCACTGCTGCGACAGCGCGGCGGTGTCCACTGTGTACTGCACGATGCGGGCGTTGTCGCCGGTCGAGGCGTTCTCCACGGCGACGGCCTTGCCGCTGCTGCGCGAGACGAGCTGGTAGTAGGCGGTCGGGTCCACCGTCGCGGCGTCGACGGGCCGGGTGACGACCACGATGGCGCCGACGGTGACCGCGACCGTCAGCAGCGCGCGGGTTGAACCTTTCATCAGATGTTCCGTTCATGATCTGCGGTGCCGCACGACACAGATCCTTGATCGGCGGGGCGGCGGACCCCGGCGGGTGTGGCGATTGTTACCGCTCACATGAGTGGAAGTCAACCGCGGGGACCCTTTGCGGGCCACTGGGCGATGCCGGAAGGAATCTTCCTCACGGGCCGGTGGTCGCGCGTCGCGAGGTTGACACTGTTCAATGATGCGGCTAGACATCTGATCTATCTGCGAGAAGGGGGCCGATCGAGGCTGGTGTTCCTGACCTGGCAACGAGGCTGAAGACCGGCATGGCCGCCGGCAACATCCGGTTCTGAAAGAAGTCCTGATGACAGTCGTGCCTTATCTGGAAGGCAGTCCAACGCTCACTGCCCTGCGCGCCAGCCTCCGGGAGGGCCCTCCGGGACGAGGGCGCCTCGCACAGAATCTCGGACGCCCCGTGCAACCGACGTCACGCTGCTCGCGACCCGCGCGGTTCGAGCTGCGCTTCGGGTGACGGCCGGCCGCCTGCGCTTCGAATGACGGGGGCGGCGGCCTGCGCCTGGGGTGACGGCCGGCGGCGCCGCGACCGCCATCGCGACGCCGCCGGTCCCTACCGGAGGATTGCCTACTTGAACTTTGCCACGTTGTCCTTCGTCACCATCTCCGTGCCGGTGTCGACGGCCGCCTTGACCGTCTCGCCCCTCGCCGCGGCGACCGCGGTCTCGATGCCGAGCGAGCCCATCTTGGCCGGGAACTGCGCCACCGACGCGGCCTGCGTGCCGGCCTCGATCGCCTTGATCTCGTCGGGCGAGGCGTCGAAGCCGACGACGACGGGCTTCTTGCCGGCCGCCTTGACCGCCTGCAGGGCGCCGGTGATCGGCGGGCCGCACGCGCCGTAGATGGCCGCGACGTCCGGGTTGGCGGTCAGGATGTCCTGGGCGGCGTTGAGTCCCTTGGTCTCGTCGCAGTCCGTCGCCGGCTCCGCGACGACCTTGGCCGCGCCGGCCAGGCCCTCCTTCAGGCCCTTGACCCGGTCGTCCAGGGACGGGTTGCCGAGGCGGCCCTGCAGGATCGCGATGGTCGAGCCGGCGGGCAGCTGCTTGGCGAGCCACTGCCCGGCGAGCTTGCCACCGGCGAGGTTGTCCGTGGCCACGACCGACGACTTGCCGGACCAGCCGGGGATGTCGTTGTCGATCAGCACCACCTTGATGCCGGCCTTCACCGCCTTGTCCAGCGCGCCCTGGACGTTGGGGCTGGTCGGGGTGATCGCGATCGCCTTCACGCCCTGCGTGATCATGTTCTCGATGATGGCGATCTCGCCCTCGTCGTCGGTGCCGCTCTTGCCCTGGCCGTAGACGACCTCGACGTCGGCGTGCGCCGCGTCGTACTGCTTCACCGCGTCGACCATCGTGTCGTAGAAGTCGACGGGGAACTTCGTGATCAGGCCGACCTTGATGGCGCCGCCGCCGGCAGCATTGTCACTGCCGCCGCCGCTGTCGCCGCAGCCGGCGAGCGGTAAGGCCAGCGCCACCGCCAGTACGGCCGCCAGTCTCGGAACACGGTCCATGGGGTGTTCGTCCCTTCGCTGGGAATGGTGATGAGGGGTTGTGCGGGTCGGGACGGGTCAGACCCCGCCGACGATCAGGGAGACGATCTTCTGCTGGTTCTCCGGCGTCGGCCGCTCTTCGCCGACCTTGCGGCCCCGGCGCATGACGACCGCCCGGTCGGCGATCTCCATGACGTGGTCCATGGCGTGCGACACGACGATGACCGCGCGGCCCTCGCCGCGCAGCCGCAGGATGAGGTCGAGCACCCGGCGCGACTCGCGCAGCCCGAGCGCGGCCGTGGGCTCGTCGAGGATGACGATGCTGGAGGCGAAGGCGGCGGCCCGGGCCACCGCGATGGCCTGGCGCTGCCCGCCGGACAGCAGCCCCACGCCGGCGCGCTGATCGGGGAGCCCGACCTGCAACCGGCTCAGGACCTCGGCGGTCGATTCCGACATGGCGCGCCGGCGCAGCAGCCGCAGCCCGCGCGGCAGCCAGCGGGGTCCGGCGTCCTCCCGGCCCGCGTAGAAGTTCGCCGCCGGGTCGAGGTTGTCGAAGAGCGCCAGGTCCTGGTAGACGGTCTCGATCCCGGCGCCGCGGGCGTCGGCGGGGGAGCCGAGCGAGACGGCGGTGCCGTCGATCTCCACGGTCCCGGCGTCGAACTGGTGGACGCCGCTGACGCACTTGATGAGCGTCGACTTGCCGGCGCCGTTGTCGCCGAGCAGCGCGAGCACCTCGCCGTGGGCGACCTCGAGGTCGACCGCGTCGAGCGCCACGACGGCGCCGAACCGTTTCGTCGCCCCGGCGATCCGCAGGGCGGGCGGGGCGGTGCCGGCGGTCATGCCGCGACCGCCCGCATCACCTGGAAGCGCCGTTCGAGGGCGCCGCGGATGACGTCGAGCTCGACGGCGATCAGGATGACCACGCCGATGACGATCGGCTGGATGAACGCGTCGACGTTGAGCAGGTTCATCGCGTTGCGGATGACGCCGATCATCAGTGCGCCGACGAGCGCGTTGGCCACCGACCCGCGCCCGCCGAGGAAGCTGGCGCCGCCGATCACCACGGCGGCGATCGCGTCGAGCTCGGCGAGCTCGCCGAAGGTGGGCGAACCGGCGTTGAGCCGGCCGGCGGTGATGATCGCGGCGATGCCGGCGGCGAGGCCGCTCAGCACGTAGACCGAGATGAGCACCCCGTTGACCGGGATCGCCGCGCGCCGGGCGCCGTCCGGGTTGCCGCCGACGGCGTAGATCCACCGTCCCCAGACGAGGCGGGTGGTCAGCAGCAGCACGAGCAGGGCGAGGGCGGCGACGAGCAGGGTCGAATACGGCAGCCAGCCGATCGAGGTGCCGCCGATGAGCTGGACGACGTCGGGCATCCCGCGGTGCGGCTGCCCACCGGCCAGCCAGAGCGCCAGGCCGTGGGCGACGCTCAGCGTGGCGAGGGTGACGATGAACGGGTGCGGCAGCCGCCCCCAGACCAGTGCGACACCGTTGACGGTGCCGACGGCGAGGCCGGTGCCGAGCATCGCGAGCACCACCAGCGTCGCTGACGGCACCGCCTCGTAGGTGAGCGCGCCGACCACCGCGGCGAGCGCGACCGTCGAGCCGACCGAGAGGTCGATGCCACGGGTGATGATCACCAGCAGCTGGGCCATGGCGAGGATCGCGATGACCGCGGTCTGCGCGAGGACGTTGCCGAGGTTGCGGGTGGTGAAGAAGACCGGGGAGAGCGCGCTGGCGGTCACGACGACCGCGACGAGCATCAGGAGAGGGCCGGTGCGGATCAGCGCCAGCGCGAGCCGGGGGCCGCGGGCGCGGGTGGTGGGTGGTGGACCGGTCGCGGCGGTGCGCGGCCGAGCGGTGCTGAGCGCCATCGCCTCCTCCTTCGTCCTGGCGGGAAACGGGTGACGGGATTTGCAAAGAAGTGATGAGATGTTTTGATACGCCTGCCGGTGGGGGCCGTCAAGATTGGTCGACAAACTCGCGTTGTAAACACCCATAAAGCAGACATAAAGGCATTCAGATTTCCATATTGATGTGCTAGACATCAGATGAATGGCAACTTTTGACGCAAGGAGCACCGGTGATCGTTGACGCACACCACCACCTGTGGCGGCCCGAGCGCGGGTACACGTGGCTGGACGACCCGGACCTGGCCGCGATCCGCCGGCCCTTCACGCCGCAGGACCTGGGCGTCGAGCTGGCCCGCGCCGGGGTCCGGCACAGCGTCCTGGTGGAGGGCGGGCGGTGCCACGCCGATGAGGCGGCGGAGCACCTCGGCCACGCCGCCGACTCCGCGGCGAACGGCGGCCCGATCGCCGGGGTGGTGGCCTGGGCCGACGTCGCCGACCCGGACCTCGCCGCGACCCTGCGGGCCTACCGCGGGCTGCGCGGCGGGGAGCTCCTGGTCGGCGTCCGGTCGCAGGTGCAGGGCGAGGTGGACCCGGACTACCTGGACCGCGCGGACGTCCGCCATGGCCTGGCGACCGTCGCCGCGGCCGGGCTCGCCTTCGACCTGGTCGTGCGGGTCGACCAGCTGGCCGCCGCGGCCCGGGCCGCGCAGGCGGTGCCGGAGCTGCGGCTCGTGCTCGACCACCTGGGCAAGCCGCGCATCGACGCCGGCGAGCCGGGGCTGCGCGCGTGGCTCGGGCCGTTCACCGAGCTTGCCGCGCGGCCCAACGTGACCTGCAAGCTGTCCGGCATGGTCACCGAGGCGGGTGCACAGTGGACGGTCGAGGGCCTGCGGCCGTTCGTGGCGGCCGCCGTGGCGGCGTTCGGGACGGACCGGCTGATGTTCGGCTCCGACTGGCCGGTGTGCCTGCTCGTCGCCGACTACGCCGGCGTGCTCGACGCGCTGCGGCAGGCGCTGCCGCCGCTGGACCCGGCCGCGGTCGCGGCGGTCTTCGGCGCCACGGCGGTGCGGACCTACGGCCTCGCCGCGCCGTCGTGAGCCGCGCCGGGTTTCACCCGGTGGGTGGGGCGTCCGAGGACGTCGACAGGACGGTGCGCAGCCACGCCTCGGACGTGTTGACGTGCAGCAGCGCGCTCGCGTGGGCCAGCAGCTGATCCCGGGCGCACAGGGCCCGGTAGATCGCCTCGTGCTCGCTGAGCGTGATGTGGGCCGAGTTGCCCTCGATCAGCCCACGCCAGACCCGGGCCCGCACCGTGCGGCTGGACAGGCCGTCGAGCAGCGAGGTGAGGGTCTCGTTGCCCGTCGCGGCGATGACGGTGCGGTGGAAGGCGGTGTCGTACTGGATGAGCAGCTCGGCGTCGTCGGCCGCGTCGTGCATGTCGTCGAGGATCTTCTCCAGCTCGTCCAGGTCGCTGTCGCTCATGCGCAGCGCCGCCAGCCCGGTCGCGACCGGCTCGAGCATCCGCCGGACCTCCATCACCTCCAGCAGCGTGTCGTCGCGGAGCAGCTCGACGGCGAACCCGAGGCCCTCCAGCAGGAGCCGCGGCGCGAGGCTGGTGACGTACGTGCCGTCACCCCGGCGCACGTCCAGGACGCGGGCCGCCTCGAGGACCTTCACCGCCTCCCGCACGCCGCTGCGGGAGATGCCCATCTGCGCGGACAGCTGCTGCTCCGTGGGCAGGCGCGTGCCCGGCGGCAGCTCACCCGACTGGATCATGCTGCGGATCCTTGCGATGGCGTCGTCGGTCAGTGCCACGGACTTCTCCCTCGAACCGGTGCTGAGCCCGTCATGGTAGTCATTCCCGCCGGCTGGGCGGTTCCGGCCGGGCCGGTCGGGTGGACCTCGAGCCGCTGTCCTCGCCGTCGACGCGCCCGTCGTCGGCGACCGGCGGGCGGTCGTTCAGCCGGCGCCAGGACGGGAAGACGAACGGCGCGAGGGTGGTGACGAAATAGGCGCCGCCGAACACCCACAGCGCCGGGTAGAGGCCCCACGCCTCGGTGAGGTAACCGCCGGCCAGCGCGCCGAACGGCAGGCCGAGCCAAGCGGTCGAGCGGGCCACGCCCAACACCCGGGCCCGCAGGTCGGGCGGGATCCGCTCGTACATCACCGCGCTCATGATCGGGTTCAGCGTGCCGCTGAACACCTCGGAGACGAACCAGACGGCGAGGATCAGCGGCAGCGAGTCCGACAGGGCCAGGACGGCGAACCGGGGCACCCCGCTGATCACGTAGGACACGCTGAACACCGACCACCGGGGCAGCCGCGGGCCGAGCCAGGCGCCGAGCAGGCTGCCGAGCACCGCCGCGCCACCGGCGACCCCGCTGATCAGGCCGAGCACGGCGGGGGTGCCGACCTCGTCGCGGATCCACACCGGCAGCATGACCTCGGCGAGGCCCTGGTCGAGCAGGTTGGTGACGGCGACCATGGTCATCATGCCGAGGATCAGCCGGTGCCCGCGGACGAACCGTAGCCCTTCGCCGAGGTCGCGGAGGTATCGGCGGACGCCCAGTCCCGGCACCGGGGTGGGCTCGGGGACCCGGATCCAGATCGTGGCGATGACCGCCGCCGCCGCGAACGTGCCCGCGTCGATGGCCACCACCGCCGGCGATCCGAACATCGCCACCAGGACGCCCGCGAGCGGTGCGCCCAGGAGCAGTGCCGTGCGGTTGGCCCCGGCGTTGACGCCGGCGGCCCGCTCCAGCGGGATCCCGCCGGCCTCGGCGGTCACGGGCACCAGGGGGCCGTTGGCGCAGTCCGCGACGCCGCGGCACACGCCGACGACCACGACCAACCCGATGAGCACCGGCAGCGTCAGGACGTCGAGCGCGTGGCAGAGGGGGATCACCGCGATCGCGGCGGCGGCCGCCGCGTTGCCCCACACGAACGAGCGGCGCAGCCCGAGCCGGTCGACCACCGGTCCGGCCAGCAGCTGCGTGGCGACGTAGGGCAGCAGCTGGGCGAAGACCACGACACCGGTCTGCGCGGCGCTGCCGGTCGTGGTGAGCACCAGCCACGGGATGGCGATCGCCGACATCGAGGTGCCGGTCACCGACACCACGTACGCGCTGATCAGCGCGACGAACGGGCCTCGGCGCGGCACGGCGTCAGGAATGGGACAGCACGGTCGCGGCGGCGCGGGGCTCCCGCGGAGCGGTCGGGGTCACCGGCCGAGCCTAAGGCCTGTTTCATGATCCGGTTGGTGTCCGGGTACGAAGCGGTCCGGGGGTGTGCGTCGCGTCGTTCCGGCACGGTCCCTTGCCCGCGTGGCGGTGAGCGGGGGTCTCGTCCGGGGTTGTCGGGGGCACCTGTCCGGTAGTGCGCCGAGCACGCCGGCATCCACTGGCTCGGGCGCGGGCGCCGGGTCGCGGGTCAGCTGCGCGGCCCGGCTCAGCTGCGCGGCCCGGCCCAGCGGCGGACTTCCGCGTCGACCTCGCGTTGGTCGGCCGTCGCGTCCCGCCGGTCGGCGGCGCGGTCCCGCACGTCGGCGATCCGCTCCCGCTCGTCGGCGAGCGCATGGCGGGTGGCGGCGGCCAGGTCGCGCTCATCGGCGATCTGCTCGCGCTCGTCGGCGTCGGCGTCGCGGCGCTCGGCGGCGCTGAGCCTGGACTCGAAGTCGATGTCCCGTTGGTCCGCGGCGGCGTCGCGCTCGTCGGCCAGCAGGTCGCGCTCGCGGGCGAGCTGCTCCCAGATCGCCACCCGCCGCTCGTGGCCGGCAATGTCAGCGGCGTCCTCACCCCGGCTCATACTCTTCATCTTAGGCCGGGTTCGGGGAGTAATCCCAGCTCGGTGATCGTCCGGGTGAGCCAGGCGCGCTCCGCGTCGCGGGTGGCCCTGGCCACCTCGATCATGCCCTTGCGGAACGGGTCCGGCACATCGGCCGAGGTCAGCCTCCGGCCGCCCCGGGTGAAGAACGTGGCCGGCGCGTCCAGGAAGGCCAGCCGGCGGCGCAGCACCTCGGCCTGCGCGGCCGGCGACGGCAGGTGGCGCAGGAAGGCCAGGACGGTGAAGTAGCGGTTCCGGTCGGTGATGTCGACCTCGGACGGCTCGCGCAGGCGCCGCTGCAGCTCCGCCTCGCCGGCCTCCGTCAGCGACAGCGTCTGCCGCGGTGCGGCGGCGACGCCGGGCTCGACCCGGCGCTCCAGCTGGCCCGCTGCCTCCAGCCGGGCGATCGCCGGGTAGAGCGCGCCGTCGCTGACCGCCCGCACGTGGCCGGTCAGCGCCTTGATCCGCTCCTTGAGCTCGTAGCCGTGCAGCGGCTCCTCATGCAGGAATCCCAGGATCGCCAGCGCGAGCATGCCCGGCCTCCCGTCCGTCATTGCCGTCCGCTGGCCCAGCCTATATCGTTTCGCGATACCTCGATTCGAGGTATTACGAAACGAGGTACGTCGTGGGTCATCTCCGTCCACTGCTGCGGCTCGCACTGCCGAACTACGTCGCCCTGCTCTCCGCGGTCGTGGCCGGCATCGTCGACGTGGCCTGGGTGGCCCGGCTCGGCCCCGCCGCGGTCGCCGCGGTCGCCGTCGCGACGAACGTCGAGAACGCCCTGCTCGGCGTGATCCTGCTGGTCAACGGCGGGGTCGTGGTGGTGCTCGCGGGCCGGATCGCGGCCGGCGACCGCCCCGGCGCGCGGGCCGCGATCCGCGCGGCCTGGCGAATCTTCGCGGCGCTGACGCCGGTCGTCGTGCTCGCCGGCTGGGCGTTGCGCCGTCCCCTCGCGGCCCTCTTCCTGCCCGGACCCGGCGCGGCGAGCCTGGCCGTGGAGTACTTCGCGGTGTCGCTGCCGGCCGTCGCGATCTTCTACGCCCAGCAGGTCGTCGACGGCATCTTCGCCGGGCACGGCGACACCCGCACGCCCATGCGCCTGGCGCTGGTCGCCAATGCCCTGCTGGTGACGCTCGACCCCGTGGTGATCTACGGGTGGGGTCCAGCACCGGCATGTGGCGTCGTGGGTGCCGCCGTCGCGACCGCCTTCGGACGCGCGGTGGCGCTGGCGATCGGCCTGCTGCTCCTGCGCCGCCGTCGAGCGTTCACCGAGCCGGCGGGGCCGACCGGATCCGCGGTGCGGGCACTGGTGGCGACCGGGGCGCCGATCGCCGGGGACTTCCTGGTGCGGATGGCGGGCGCCCTTGCGGTCGTCGCACTGGTCGGCCGGTTCGGCGTGACGGCGGTCGCCGCGTACGGCATCGGCATGAAGGCGCTGTACTTCGCAACGATGGCCTTCTACGCGATCCGCAACGCCGCGACGATCCACACGCCGCGCGTCCTCGGCTCGGTCGGTGGCGAGGCCGGCGGCGCGGTCGGCGGCGAGGCGTCGGAGGCACGGCGGCAGGCGGTCGGGCGGCAGGTCCTGCGACTCGCCCTCGGCGCCGGCGTGCTGGCGGGCGTGGTGTTCGCCGGGTCGGCCGCGCCGCTCATGCGGCTCTTCACCGGCGACGCCCAAGTGATCGCCGCCGGCACGGTGTTCCTGCGCTGCGTCGGCGGCTACCTCGTGCCGATCGCCGGGGTGATCGCGCTCGGCGGCTTCCTCGTGGCGTCCGGGCGGGGCGCACGGCTGTTCGCGGTGACCGTCGTCGGGATCACCGCGCAGACCGTGCTCGGCTGGTCCCTCGCCACCGCGATCGGCCTGCCCGGCGTCTGGCTGGCCATGGGGCTGAGCGCGCTGCTGCAGCTCGGGCTCGTGCTGCGCCTGGCCCGGCTGGGCCCGCGCCGCCCGGCGGTCAGGAGCGCTGCCAGCCGAGCGCCGGTGCCACCGGGTGGACCACGTCGTGCAGGATCTGCTCATACCCGGTCCGGTTGAACTCGTACGGCAGCTCGAGGCGCAGCTCCTGCACGGCCGCGTCGGCGCAGAGCCGGTCCACGATCTCGGCGCCGGTGCCGACGACGGCGCGGTGCTCGCGGAGGTGCGCGAGCCGCGCGGTCACGAAGTCGTCGATGCCCTCGCCGGAGACGAAGTCGCGGCCGGCCGACGCCGCCCAGCGGACCGACCGGAGGCTGGCGCACGGGCCTTAGTGTCGAACGATGCGGAGACGGGCGCTGACGGCAAGTGCGGTCGTGGTGGCGGTCGCGGTGGCGCTGGTCGTGACGCTCAACCGCGGCGCCGACGGGCGCGACGCCACGCCGCTGGCGACGGTCACCAGCTACCTGCGGGCCCTGTCGGGCAACGACCGGGACGCCCTGGCCGCGCTGGCGGAGCCATCCGGCCGCGGCAGGACGGCCGGTGAGCAGGCCATGATCGACGACCAGCTCGCGCGCTACGGCGGGAAACCGCTGGTCGTCGCGTCGGTCGCGTTCGTCAACGCGTTGTGGGCGACGGTCGGCGGCGCCTGCCAGGCCGTGTTCCGCGGCACCATCGGCGGGCAGGCGTCGGCGTTCGTCATCGGCATGCAGGTGAAGCCCGAGGGTGGCTGGCAGGTCACGTTCGTCGACGAGCGTTTCCCCGCGCCGGACACCCCCGGGTGCACCTGAGGACTCAGAAGTCGTCGTCGAAGGTGACCGTGCCGCTGACGCCGACCTGGTACGCCGACACGCGCCGCTCGAAGAAGTTCGACAGCTCCTGCACGTCCTGCAACTCCATGAAGGCGAACGGGTTGCGGCTGCCGTACATCGGCGCAATGCCGAGGGTGGCGAGCCGCCGGTCGGCGACGTGCTGCAGGTACAGCCGCATGTCGGGCAGCGACATCCCGGAGACGCCCTGGTCGAGGAGGTCCGCGGCGAACTGCACCTCGCACTCGACGGCCTCGGCGAGCATCTGCCGGACCTGCTCCCGCAGGCCGGCGTCGAACAGGTCGGGCTCCTCGGCACGGACGGTCTCCACGACGTCGAACGCAAACGCCATGTGCATCGACTCGTCGCGGAAGACCCAGTTGGTCCCGGAGGCGAGCCCGTGCAGCAGGCCGCGGGAGCGCAGGAAGTACACGTAGGCGAAGGCGCCGTAGAAGAACAGGCCCTCGATGCACGCGGCGAAGCAGATCAGGTTGAGCAGGAACGCCCGCCGGTCGTCCTTGTCGCGAAGCTCGCGCAGGTCGGCGAGGGAGTCGATCCAGCGGAAGCAGAACTCGGCCTTGCGGGCGATCGACGGGATGTTCTCCACCGCCGCGAACGCCGCGGAGCGCTCGGCGTCGTCGGTGACGTAGGTGTCGAGGAGGTTCAGGTAGAACTGGACGTGCACGGCCTCCTCGAACAGCTGCCGGGACAGGTAGAGCCGGCCTTCTGGGCTGTTGATGTGGTGGTACAGGTTGAGCACGAGGTTGTTGGCCACGATCGTGTCGCCGGTGGCGAAGAACGCGACCAGCCGCGACACCAGATGCCGTTCCGCGGCGGACAGGCGGGCCAGGTCGGCGAGGTCGGTGTGCAGGTCGACCTCCTCGACGGTCCAGGTGTTCTTGATGGCGTCCCGGAACCGGTCGAAGAAGTGCGGGTAGCGCATCGGCCGCAGGGTCAGGTCCATGCCGGGGTCGAGGAGGGTCACTGGCACGCCTCGCACGACTCGGGGTTCTCCAGCGAGCAGGCGACCGCGTCGGGGACCGTGAGCACGGGCACGGTGGCCTGCTGGATCCTTGTCGCGGGCCGGGAGCGCAGGTAGTACGTCGTCTTCAGGCCCGCCTGCCAGGCGTACAGATACATCGAGGACAGCTTGCCGATGGTCGGCGTGCTCAGGAACAGGTTCAGCGACTGCGACTGGTCGATGTACGGCGCCCGGGCCGCGGCCAGGTCGATCAGCGCCCGTTGTGGCAGCTCCCAGGCGGTGCGGTACAGCTCCCGCAGGTCCGCGGGCAGCTCGGCGACGGCCTGCACCGAACCCTCGGCCCGCTTGATCTGCTCCCGGATCGCCGCCGTCCACAGCCCGCGCCCCTTGAGCTCGCCGACCAGGTGCGTGTTGACCTGGAGGAACTCACCCGACATGGTCTCGCGCTTGAACAGGTTGGACACCTGCGGCTCGATGCACTCGTAGCAGCCGGCGATCGACGCGATCGTGGCCGTCGGCGCGATGGCGATGAGCAGCGAGTTGCGCAGCCCGGTCGCCGCGACCCGGGCCCGCAGCGCGTCCCAGCGCGGGCCCTCGGTCGGCGCGCCCCACAGGTCGGGGTGCAGCTCGCCGCGGGCGGCGCGGGTCTCGGCGAACGCCGGGTGCGGCCCGAACCGCTCCGCGAGCCCCGCCGACGTTTCGAGAGCGGTCAGGAAGATCTCCTCCTGGACGCGGGTCGACAGCTCCCGCGCGCCGGGCGAGTCGAACGGCAGCCGCAGCGTGAAGCACGCGTCCTGCAGGCCCATCAGCCCGAGGCCGACCGGACGCCACCGCGGGTTCGACGCCGCGGCCTGCGGCGACGGGTAGTAGTTGACGTCGATGACCCGGTCGAGGAACAGCACCGCGGTGCGGACGGTCCCGCGCAGCTTCTCCCAGTCGACGCCGCCGGCGGTGACGTGCGCACCGAGGTTGATCGAGCCGAGGTTGCACACCGCGGTCTCGTCGTCGCTGTTGACCTCGAGGATCTCGGTGCACAGGTTCGACAGGTGGATGGTGTTGCCGGGCTCGCCGGTCTGGTTCGACAGCGCGTTGGCGCGGTCCTTGAACGTCATCCACCCGTTGCCGGTCTGTGCCAGGGTGCGCATCATCCGCCCGTACAGGTCGCGCGCCTTGACCGTCTTCACCGCGTGCTTCTCGGCCGCCCGGTAGGCCTCGTCGAACTCGGCCCCGAACAGGTCGGGCAACGACGGCGCGTCGGACGGGTCGACCAGCGACCAGTCGGCGTCGGCCTCCACCCGGCGCATGAACTCGTCCGGGATCCAGTTGGCGAGGTTGAGGTTGTGGGTGCGGCGGGCGTCCTCACCGGTGTTGTCCCGCAGCTCCAGGAACTCCTCGACGTCCGGGTGCCACGGCTCCAGGTAGACGCACGCGGCGCCCTTGCGCCGGCCGCCCTGGTTGACGGCGGCGACCCCCGCGTCGAGCGTCTTCAGGAACGGCACGATGCCGTTGGATTTTCCGTTGGTACCGCGGATCAACGCCCCCCGCCCACGCACCCGCGACCACGAGATGCCGATCCCGCCCGAGAACTTCGACAGCTTCGCGACCTGGTGGTACCGCTCGTAGATCGAGTCCAGCTCGTCGCGGGGCGAGTCGACCAGGAAGCACGAGGACATCTGGGTGTGCACGGTGCCGGAGTTGAACAGCGTCGGCGAGCTCGGCAGATACGCCAGGCTCGACATGAGCCGGTAGAACCCGATCGCCTCTCCGGGTGTCGTGCTCAGTCCGCACGCCACCCGCAGCAGCCAGTACTGCGGCGTCTCCACCACCAACCTCGACGAAGGGTGGCGCAGCAGGTACCGGTCGGCGACGGTGCGCAGCCCGAAGTACTCGAACCGCAGGTCGCCGTCCGGGTCGACGGCGTCGTCGAGCTTCCTCGCGTGGCGGGCCACGAACCCGGCCGTGTCGTCGCCGATCAGCCCCTGCTGGTGCGCATGCCGGATCGCCTGGCTGAAGCTCGCCACGCCCTGGCCGCGGACCTCCTTGTCGACGTACGCGGCCAGGAGCCGCGCCGCGAGCCGCGAGTACTGCGGCTCCTCGCCGATCAGCTCGGCCGCGGTCTGGATCGACAGCTTGTCCAGCTCGGCCGTCGTGGCCCCGTCGTAGAGGCCGCTGATCGTCTTCGTGGCGACCCGCAGCGGGTCGACGTCGGCCAGGTCACCGCCCCACCGCTCGACCGCCTTGACGATCTTGTTGACGTCGACCGGCTCCAGGTCGCCGTCGCGCTTGCGCACCCGCATCATGTTTCCCCTCGTCATCCGGGCACCAGAGGCCGGACGGACGCACGGGGGAGCCGCCACTGAAAGACGCGCGAACGCGCGCCCGGCGATGGCGTCAGCCGACCCGCGCGGCGTCCGACCGCCGCACACCGGTCGGCGTGCGGCGCGCTGGCAGGTCTTCGGACTCGCGGGCGTGACCTTCCGGTCGCCTACTGGCCGTCGCTTCCCAGACCTCGCGGTCCAGTGCTCGATGACGGCGGTCGTTCCCACTCACCGCTGCGGGGCAGTCCCGGATTCACACCGGGTTCCCTGTTGCCACGACCGACCCCGGAGGCCCGGCCGAACCAGCTGCGTGCACCACCATATATGGGAGGGGTACAGAATGTGCAACACCAGATCCTGTGCCGGCGTGTCGTCTGCGGCTATTGGTACGTCGGGTCGCTCCAGCGGCCGACGCTGCGGGAGCGGACCGGTTCGATGAAGCGGGGCGCGGCGCTGTGCGGGTGGCCGGGGCCCCAGTTGGTGGCGTCGCCGTGCATCTGCACCCGGGCGTTGTCGGTGTACCAGTCGACGAGGTCCGCGTCGGAGCGCACGATCCAGGTGCAGCCGGTCTCCGCGTCGGCGGTGAAGTCGCCGTGGCGGATCAGCGGCGGCCGCCAGAAGTACGTGCCGGGCCACATCTGGCCGAAGTTGTAGTCGAAGCCGCCGTCGAGGCAGTACGCCTCCTCGGAGCACGGGTGGTGGGCGAGGGGCACTTCGCGCCAGCCGGGTTTGGCCTTGATCAGGCGGGTGTAGAAGCCGGTCTTCTCGTCGCGGTGCAGCAGCTTGATGTACAGCCCGGGCACGGGGGTGCCGCCGAGGTCGAAGCGCATCGGGCTGCCGTCCTTCACGTCGATCCACGGCATGTCCGCGGTGTTCAGGACGACGAGGTGCTGGTCGGGCCGCACGGTGTCGCGGCCGGTGTCGGCGAGGTCGAAGTGCCAGTCGCCGTACTCGCGGAACAGCAGGATCTCCGTGCCGGCCGTGGCGGTGACCGGCGGTGTCCAGACGCCGGCGGGTGCGGTCCAGTAGCCCTGCGGGCCGAGTGTGGTGCCGCCGATGACGACCTGCCCCGACAGGACGTACCACTCGGTGTCGGCGTGGTGCACCCCGGCGGGCCGGGACCAGTCGCCGGTGAACCGGACCTTCAGCGAGGCGGAGCCGTCCTCCTCGTCGTAGCTGAGGTTGCGCTGCTCGGCGGGGCCGGTCGCGTGCTGGAACTCGGCGACGTGCCAGATGAGGTCGCGCTCATCGATGATCTCCACGTGCGGGCGCATGCGGCCTCCAGACTCGACTTCTCGGGTTTCCGGTGCGGAATGTATCGCTTACGAGTTTCGAGTACAAGGTGTACCGTCAACCCTCGTGACCCGACCAGGCCGCCCCGCCGGCCCCACCACCGACACCGAGGCCGTGGTGCTCACCGCGGCCCTGGAGCTGCTGCTGGCCGAGGGGGCCGCGGCGCTGACCGCGCAGCGCCTGCACCAGGTCACCGGTGTGTCCCGCTCGACCGTCTACCGGCACTGGCCCACCCCGGCCGCCGTCCTCGCGGCCCTGATCGACGTCGCGCCGCTGCCGCCCGGCGAGGCGTCCGGCGACCTCGCCCGCGACCTGCACGCCGCCGTCGACCAGCTCTGCGACCGGCTCCGCGACCGGCCCGTCGGCGCGTTCCTGCAGGCGCTGATCGTGGCCGCGGCGACGGACCCGGCCGCCGCGCAGCTGCGCCACCGCTATGTCGGCGACCTGCTCGCGCCGTTCCACGCGGTGCTGCGCGCCGCCGGCGTGGCCGCCACCGACCGGGACGACGCGGTCGCCGCGATCGTCTCCCCGCTGCTGCTGGACGCGCTGCTGCTGGACCGGCCCGCGGCACGCACCAGGGCGCACCGCATCGTCGACAGCACCGCCCGGAGGCTGACCCCGTGACCAACACCGTCGGACCACGCGCCGTCTTCGGCGTCGTCGTGCCCAGCACCAACACCGTCGTCGAGCACGACTACTGGACCGCCCGGGTGCCCGGTGTGGCCTACCGCGCCGGCTCCATGTACATCCCGGACCCGGCGATGCGCGACGACGCCGGCTTCGAGGCCCTGCTCGGCCAGATCCGCGCCTCGATCGACACGGCGGTCCGGGACGTGCTCACCGCCGAGCCCGACCGCATGGTCATGGGCATGTCCGCGGAGACGTTCTGGGGCGGAGTCGAGGGCAACGCCGCGTTCGAACGCCGCCTGCGCGAGCGCACCGGCCTGCCGGTGACCACCGGGGCGAGCGCCTGCCGGGCCGCGCTGCGCGAGCTGGGGTGCCGGCGCATCGCGGTGTTCTCGCCGTACCAGCCGATCGCCGACCGCGAAGTCGGCCGCTTCTTCGCCGAGGCCGGCTTCGACGTCGCCGCGATCACGGGCCTGCGCTGCCCGACGGCCATGGACATCGCCCGCGTCCCCGACGACCGGCTGCGCGACGTGGTCGGGCAGCTCGACGGCCCGGACGTCGACGCGGTCGTGCAGGTCGGCACCAACCTGTCGTTCGTCGCCCTCGCCGACCGCCTGGAGCAGGA
This sequence comes from Dactylosporangium siamense, assembly GCF_016862795.1. Classification (GTDB taxonomy): domain Bacteria; phylum Actinomycetota; class Actinomycetes; order Mycobacteriales; family Micromonosporaceae; genus Dactylosporangium; species Dactylosporangium siamense. The sequence continues at coordinate 70,363 of NZ_BONQ01000081.1, forward strand.
GTTGGGCAAGCCGGTCGTGGCCATCAACGCCGCCACGCTCTGGCACGCGCTGCGCGAGCACGGCATCGCCGACCGGGTCCCCGGCGCCGGCCGCCTGCTCCGCGAGCACTGAGTGCGGTCGCCGGTGCTACGACGCGGATCGCGTGTCGACCACGCTGTCCCAGGCTGATCGGGCGCGGGAGATGACCGCCTGCAACTGGGCCCGGGTCGCACCGTCGCGTGACTGGATGGCCATGCCGTGCAGGACGGTCGTGTAGAAGGCGGCCACCGCCTCGAGGTCCGTCCCGCCGACGTCGCTGCCACGGTGGCGCACCTGGCCGGTGACAGCGGCCGGTACATCACCGGCACCGCCATCGCCGTCGACGGTGGTTTCGCCGTCTGAACCATCTCGCTCAATCGGGTGTCGCCGGTCCGAGCAGGCGCAGCTCCTCGATGTCCATCGCGGCCTGCAGGTCCCGCAGGACGATGTCGTCGATGGTGTTCGCGTCCCGCATCGCGGTGACCGCGTGGCGCTTGTGGTGCAGCACCTGCAGGCGCAGGCGGCGTTCGAGCTGCTCCATGCGGCGGGCCTCGCGGTCGTCGCCGGACCTGGCGCGGATCTCCTGCAGGTGGTCCTCGTAGTCGGCGCGGAGCCGGTCGACGATCTCCTGCGGCGCGCCGAGCTCCCGGCCGACTGCGTCCAGGGCTTCCAGGCCGGCCTCGGTGGCGGCGATCTGGGCCCGCAGCGTCTCCTCGTCGCGTCCGTCGTCCGCGGTCAGGCCCGCCCAGCGGATCACCCGCGGCAGCGTCAGACCCTGGACCAGCGTCGTCACGACGATCACCACGATGGTCGTGAAGACGATGAGGTCCCGGTCGGCGAAGGGGGTCTTGTCGGGCAGCACGGTCGGCACGGCCAGCGCGGCCGCGAGCGAGACGGCACCCCGGAACCCGGCCCAGCCGTTGACGGTGCGCACCTTCCAGCCGAGCCGGCGGGTCCGCTGGACCGCGCGCCGGTCCACGGCCCGGATCAGGCCCGTCATGGCGTGCACCCAGACCAGCCGGGTGAGGATCACGGTGCCCGCCGCCAGCAGCGCGATGCCGAGCGTCCGCGGGATCGCGGGCCCCTCGATCGCCCGCACCGCCTGCGGGATCTGCATGCCCACCAGGACGAACAGGCTGCCGTTGAGCATGAAGGTGGCGAGGTCCCAGAACGCGAAGGCCTGCACCCGGGACCGGGCCCGGACCACCCGCGGGCTCGCCTGGGTCAGGACCAGCCCGGCCACGACGACGGACACGACGCCGCTGGCGTGCACGACCTCGGCGAGCACGAACGCGCCGAACGGCGTCAGGATGCTCAGACCGCCCTCGCGCAGCGGATCGTCGAGCCGGCGCCGGATGAGGATGACCACCCCGGCGGTGACCACCCCGGCCAGCACACCGCCAACGGACGACCAGGCCAGCCGCCCGGCGACGCCGAGCGGGCCGGGCGTCGCCGCGCCGCCGAGCACGCCGACCGCGACGGCGAACAGCACGAGGGCCGTGCCGTCGTTGATGAGACTCTCCGCGCGCAGGGTCGTCAGGATGCGTCGCGGCATCCGCTTGGCCAGCCCGGCCACGGCCGTCGCGTCCGTCGGGGCGAGCACGGCACCGAGAATCCAGGCCGCCGCCGCGGCCACCCCGACCGCCTGCAGCGTGTAGGAGACGGCGGCCATCGTCGCCAGCACCAGGACCACCGCCGCCAGGACGATCACCCGCAGATTCGCCCGGATCTCCCGCCAGCTGGTGTTGAGGCTCTCCCAGTACAACACCGCGGGCAGGAACAGCCCGAGCACGGCTTCGGGTGGCAGCTCCACCTCGGCCAGCGGCGGGGCCAGCGCCAACAGCCCGCCGAACAAGATGAGCAGCACCGGCGGCGCCACGCTGTAACGCCGGCCCACGGTCGTGCCGACCAACACCGTCACCCCGAGCACGATGACGAGCAGCAACGCCTCCACCCGGCCATCCTCCACGATCGACGGCCGCCGGGTTCGTCACTCCGCATCGTGCCGGTCGCGACTCGACGCGTTGTGCGCGGGTGACCCATCCGGACGGCCGCCGGCTCCGAACCGCGGTCATGGCGGTGGACAGTGGCGTCGAGGGCGTGGTTACCGGCTGCTGCGGGTGGTCGGCCACGGCGGCATGGGCAGGGTGTGGCTGGCTCGGGATGAGGTGCTCGCCCGGGACGTCGCGGTGAAGTCGCTGGCGATGAGGTCACCGTGGACCGTGAGGACGGCAGCCGCGCGGTCTTCACGGTGCGCCGCGTCGAGCGGCACCCGAAGGACGCGTTCCCGACCGACGCCGTGTACGGCCCCGTCAACCACGCGGGCCTGCGCCTCATCACCTGCGGCGGCGAGTTCGACCGCGCCACCGGCCACTACCGCGACAACGTCGTGGTGTTCGCCGACCTCAGCCGGGCGGCGTGACACCTACGATGTGCGCGTGACGGATCTCCTCGCGCGGATCAGAGCGACGCCGCGCCTCGCCGAGCAGCTGGCGCTCCACTTCGACTTCGACCTCACCCGCTTGGACCCGGTCGAGGACGTCCACCTCGCCGGTGGGGTGCGGCTGACCCCGATCGCGGGTGACGCCGCCGGTGGCTCGTTCCTGCTGACGCCGGCCGGTGCGGTGGTCTACGCCGGGTCGGAGGGCGAGGGCGGCCTGATCGCCCACGACCTGCGCGACGCGCTCGCCCTCGTGGTCGGCCTGCCGAGCCTGCACGACGCGCTGTCCCGGCCGTTCGACGCCGACCTGGCGGCGTGGCTCGCCGAGTGCGACGCCGAGATCCGCGCCGACTTCCCGGAGCTGGACGAGACCCGCGCCGAGGTCCGCGGGGAGCTGGACCTGCCACCCGCGGACGGGCTGCTCGCCGCCCTGCACGCGGCGGCCGCCGACGACACCCACCGCCCGATCAGCGAACACGGCCCGTACGACTCGATGCTCGGCGACTGAGGCGCCCGCCGGTCATCGGATCGGGGCGAGCGTCCGTGGTGCGCGCGCCGGGCGGACGGCGGACGGGCCGGGAATGGCCAGCGCCACCGCCGCGGCGCCCAGCATCGCCACGGTGAGCGCGAGGAAGCCGATAACGTAGCCCGACTCGGCCGGCGTGCCGGCCCGCCCCGGGTTCGCGGCGAGGACACCGGCGAGCACCGCCGAGCCGATGGCGCCGCCGATCGTGCGGATGTTGGCGTTCATGCCGGTGGCGACCCCGGTCTGGGGCTGCGGCACGGCCGCGATCACCAGGTTGGCGAGCAGGGCCAGGGTGAGCCCGATACCGAGCCCGGAGAGCCCGGATCCGAGGTAGATCTGCCACCGCTCCTCGTGCGCCAGCGCGATCAGCGCCATGCCACCCGCTCCGGCGAGGCAGCCGAGCACCACGAGGACCCTGCCGCCGATCCGCGCGGCCGCGGGCGCCGCGGCCAGACCGGCGAGGAAGCTCGCCAGGCAGGACGGCAGCATCATCAATCCGGACTCGGTCACGCTGACGCCGAGCCCGTAGCCGGCGGCGGGCGGTGTGGTCTGGGCGAGCTGGGGGATGAGGGTGCTCGAGGCGTACAGGCCGAATCCGACGAGGAACGCCACCGCGTTGGCGGTCCACACGCCGCGCCGGCGCATCAACGCCAGGTCGACCAGGGGAGCCCGGGCGGTGGCCTCGGCCCGGATCCATAGCGCCAGCACGACGCAGGCGCCGGTGAGCAGCCCGATCGTCGGCCACGACAGCCAGCCCCACCGCGGTGCCTGGCTGATACCGAGGATCAGCGGCACGAGCCAGCCGGTGAGCGCCAGCACCGGGCCGACGCTGATGCGCCGCGGACGCCGCGGCCGGGACTTCGGCACGAACCAGTGGGCCGCGGCCGCGGCCAGGGCGCCGGCGGCGCAGGGCAGCCAGGACAGCGCCGGGTAGCCGAGGTGGTCGGCCACCGGCCCGGCGGCGACGATGCCGCCGCCGACCCCCACCGCCAGCAGCGACGAGACGAGGCTGATGGCGGCCGGCACCCGGTGCGGCGGGAGCCGCTCGCGGATGATGCCGAACGTCACGGGCAGGATGCCACCGCCGGCGCCCTGGATCACCCGCCCGGCGATCATCCAGCCGAGGCTCGGCGCGACGGCCGAGACGGCGCAGCCCACCGCGAGGGCGGCGAGGCATCCCACCAGCACCTGCTGCATGCCCCACGCGTCGCCTAGGCGGCCCAGGACGGGCGTGCAGACCGACGCCGACAGCAGGTAGGCGGTGAGCAGCCAGGCGATCGTCGGCCGGTCCGTGTCGAACCGGCCGGCCAGGCCGTCCAGCACCGGCAGGAGCAGCGACTGGATGAGGGAGAACGCGGCGACGGCGGCGATCAGGACCGCGAACGTCGCACGGTAGGACGCGCGCGCGGGCGGGGCCACCTAGTGGGCGCCGACGAAGGACGTCACCAGGCGGTTGAACTCCTCCGCGTGCTCGATCTGCGCCCAGTGCCCGCACCGGTTGAGCAGGACCAGCCGGCTGTCCGCGATCCGGCTGGACAGGACCAGACCGTTCTCGTAGTGCACGACCCGGTCGTCGCGGCCGTGGATCACCAGCGTGGGAGCGGTGATCTCGCGGAGCCGGTCGCCGAGCGAGAAGTACGGCGGTGGCGTCGGCGGGCCGGTGAACTGCGCGTTCCAGCTGTCGAGGTGGTCGGGCCGGCGCAGCGCCGCGGCGGACCGGGCGGCGGCGAGCTCGTCGGTGGCCATCGCCGGGTTGAAGCACATGACCTCCACCAGACGGCGCATGTTCGGCGGGGTCGGCTCGCGGTACGCGTGCAGCAGCACCCGCATGCCCTCGGAGGGGCCGTTGGCCGCGGAGAACAGCAGCGGCACCGGTGCCGGGGCGCCCATCGTGACCAGGTGCGACACCCGCTGCGGGTGGTGGATGGCGGTCGCGACGGACGTCATCCCGCCCATCGAGTTGCCCACCAGTGCCGCCCGCTCGATCCCGAGCGCGTCAAGGACTCCGACGAGGGCGGCGACGTGGTCGCGGCCGGTCTCGTCGGTCTGTGTGTCGCTCTCACCCCACCCCGGCATGTCGATGCCGATCACCCGGAAGTGCGCGGCCAGCGGTGCGATGTTGGCCGTGAAGTTGGTGCGGCTGGTGGCGCCGGGACCGCTGCCGTGCAGCAGCACGAGGGGATGTCCCTGACCGGCCTCGACGTAGTGGATCCGGAATCCGGGGACGTTGACGAAGCGGTCCTGCGCGTCGAGGGTCTCTGTGATGGTCATGGGTCCGGTGTACGCCGGTCGCGGGCGGGCCGGACCGGGGTGTTCCAGCCGCCGGAACGGGTGCCGCCGGCCCTGCCGAGGCGGCGAGAAAAGCGTTCCGACGGCCGGAACGAGGCCCGGCCGGCGGCGTGACCTGCGGCACAGACTCGGTCAGCCGGGGGAGCACCCCGACCGAGTGCAGGAGAACCGATGAGCAAAATCGCAGCCTTGGGTTATCTGGTGGTACGCGGGCCGTTGGAGGAGTGGAAGCGCTTCGGCACGCAGGTGCTGGGCGCTCAGCTGATCGACGGGCCCGACGCGGCCACGGCGATGTTCCGCACCGACGACCGGGCGTTCAGGATCGTCGTCCAGGACGGGCCGCCCGGGCCGGACGCCCTGGTGGCGCTGGGGTTCGAGGTGGCCGACGACGCGGCCCTGAACGCGCTCGTCGCCGAGCTGACGGCGGCCGCGGTCCCGGTCGAGGAGGATCCGCGGCTCGCGCAGTTGCGCCGGGTCCGCCGCCTGGTCCGCTTCGCCGACCTGGACGGCAACGTGATCGAGGCGCACGTCGGCCAGGAGTCCAGCAACGCTCCGTTCGTGTCCCCGCGGGGCATCCGCTTCGTCTGCGGCGACCTCGGCCTCGGCCACGTCTTCCTGTTCACCGGCGACGGGCAGAAGGCCGCCGGCTTCTACACCTCGGTGCTCGGCTTCCGGATCTCCGACACCATCGCGTTCGGCCCGGAGAACGGCATCTTCCTGCGCTGCAACCCGCGCCACCACACGGTCGCGTTCGCGGCGATCCCCGGCCCGCCGCCCGGCATCGGGCACCTGATGGTGGAGGTCGACTCCCTCGAGGCGGTCGGCCGGGCCCTCGACCTCGTCGAGCGCGACCATCAGGTGCAGATGTCGCTCGGCGAGCACACCAACGACCGGATGACGTCGTTTTACGTGCTCACGCCGTCGGGTTTCGCGGTGGAGTACGGCTGGAACGGCAAGCTGGTCGAGGACGACGCGACCTGGAAGGTCGGGCACTACGACTCGCCGAGCGTCTGGGGCCACCACTTCACGGCACCTCCGCCGCCCCCGCCGGGCGCGGGCGTGGCGGCGGCGGCCGGTGCCGGAGGTGAGGGCTGATGTCGGGCGGCGCGCACGGCACCGGAGACGAGCTCTTCGACGCCACCACCGGTTACCTCAACCCCGCGATCTACACAGATCCCGCCGTCTACGAGCGGGAGCTCGAGCAGGTGTTCGGTCGGAGCTGGCTCTTCCTGGCGCACGAGTCGCAGCTGCCGAAGCCGGGCAGCTTCCTGCAGACCTACATGGGTGAGGACCCGGTCCTCGTGGTGCGCCAGCGGGACGGCTCGGTCAAGGCGTTCCTCAACCAGTGCCGCCACCGCGGCATGCGGATCTGCCGCAGCGACCAGGGCACCAGCAAGACGTTCACGTGCAGCTACCACGGCTGGGCGTACGACCTCGAGGGCAACCTGATCAACGTGCCGAAGGAGGAGCGCGGCTACCGCAACGAGCTCGACAAGGGCCGGTGGGGCGCCCTGAGGGTGCCGCGGATCGCAGACCACAAGGGCTTCTACTTCGGGACCTGGTCGGAAGAGGTGCCGGAGTTCGAGGAGTACCTCGGCGACATGGCGTACTACTTCGACGCGGTCGTCGGCCGCTGGGACAACGGGCTCGAGCTCGTTCCCGGCACGTCGAAGTGGGTGATCGACTGCAACTGGAAGTTCGCTTCCGAACAGTTCGCCAGCGACATGTACCACGCGCCGGTGTCGCACGCCTCCGCCATGATGGCGCTCACCGACAACCCCGAGCTCTGGTCGATGAGCCCGCCCGACGAGGCCCCGGGCCGTCAGTTCGCCGGCAACGGGCACGGGTCCGGCAGCTTCTGGCTGCCGTCGCTCGCGATGCCCGACGCGGGCGCCGGGCAGGACTACGTGGACTGGCTGGTCGCCAACCAGGACGAGGTGTTCCGCAACATCGGCGCCGAGCGGGCGCACAAGGTGTTCGCCCACAACACGATCTTCCCGAACTTCTCGTGGCTGGGGCAGAACTCGACGATGCGCGTCTGGCACCCGCGCGGGCCCGGTCAGATCGAGGTCTGGGCGTGGACCTACCTGCCGAAGGACGCGCCCGCGCACATCAAGGCGGACCTGCGGCGGGGGGTCCAGCGCACGTTCAGCCCGGCCGGTGCGTTCGAGACCGACGACGGTGAGAACTGGACGGAGATCCAGCAGGTGCTCAAGGGCTGGAAGGCCCGGCAGCAGCCGTTCAACGCGCAGATGGGTCTCGGGCATGAGCAGCGCGACGCCCACGGCCTGCCCGGCCTGTCCAACGACGTCTTCAGCGAGACCGCGGCCCGCGGCTTCTACCAGCGGTGGAGCGACCTGATGTCCGGGCTGTCCTGGGCCGGCATCACGGTGCTCGACGCCGCTCGGCGCGCGAACGAGCCGGCCCCGAGAGAGGTGCAGGGAGCATGACCGCCACCGTCAACGCCGCCACCGGGACGGTCTTCCGCCAGGTCGACGTGCAGACGCAGCACACCGTCGAGCAGTTCCTGTACGCCGAGGCGCAACTGCTCGACGAGCACCGCTACCTCGAGTGGGTCGAGCTGTTCGCCGAGGACGTGCACTACTGGGCGCCGACCCGGACCACCCGGACGCACCGGGAGCGGGCCAGGGAGGTCGCCGCCGAGGACGAGAGCGCCTTCATCGACGACACCCTGTACTACCTCAAGGGGCGGGTCCGCCGGCTCACCTCGGGGATCTCCTGGTCGGAGGAGCCGCCGTCCCGGACCCGCCGCCTGATCACCAACGTGCGGGTGAGCCCGCGCGACGACGGGGCGCTGGACGTCACCTCGAACTTCTACGTGTACCGGAGCCGGCTGGAACGACACCAGGACTGGTTCGTCGGTGAGCGGTTCGACGTCCTGCGACCGGCCGGCCCCGCCGCCACCGGCTACCCCTTCGAGATCGCCGCCCGCAAGATCGTTCTGGAGCAGACGACCCTGCTCGCGCCCAGTATCAGCATCCTGTTGTGAGCGCGCTGCCCGGGCCCGGGATCGAGCCGGTGAAGGGCCGCACCTGGCACCGTGCCGGCCCGCTCGACCGGATTCCGCAGGACGAGGGGCTGGTGCTCGGCACCGTCCCCAGGACCTCGGTGTTCAACTGCGACGGCGAGGTCCTCTGCATCGACGACACCTGCACCCACGAGGACTACTCCCTCGCCGAGGGCTGGGTCGAGGGATGCGTCGTGGAGTGCACCCTGCACCTGGCCAAGTTCAATCTGAAGACCGGAGCGCCGGTCTCGCCGCCGGCCACCCGTGCGGTCGCCACCCACCCGGTGGCGACCGTCGGCGGCGACGTGTACGTGGCGCTTCCGGTGTCGTACCTGGTGAAGTCGGATCTGATGAAGGAGAACAGCGATGGGCTGGCTTGAGGGGCAGGCGGTGCTCGTCACGGGAGCGGGTTCCGGGCTCGGCCGGGCCATCGTGGACCGGTTCGTCGCCGAGGGCGCCCGGGTGCTGGCCTTCGACCGGTCGGCGGAGAAGCTCACGGCGGTCAAGGCCGAGCACGCCGCCGCGGTCGAGGTGGTCGCCGGTGACGTGCGCAGCCCGCACGACAACCAGCACGCGGTGGAGACGGCCGTCGAGGCGTTCGGCCGGCTGGACACCTTCATCGGCAACGCCGGCCTCTGGGACTTCAACGGATCGTTGCTGGACACCCCGGCCGATCGGCTGGACCAGGGGTTCGACGAACTGTTCGGGGTCAACGTGAAGGGCTATCTGCTGGGTGCGAAGGCGGCGGCGCCGGCACTGCGCGAGTCCGGCGGCTCGGTGGTCCTGACGCTGTCCAACGCCGCGTTCTTCCCGGCCGGCGGTGGCCCGCTCTACGTCGCCTCCAAGCACGCCGGCGTCGGCCTGGTCCGCCAGCTGGCCTACGAGCTGGCACCCGAGGTGCGGGTCAACGCGGTCGCGCCCGGGGGCATGGACACCGACCTGCGCGGGCCGGAGTCGCTGGGCCTGGCGACGACCCGCATCGGGCAGGCGTTCCCGATCAACGACGTGATGCGGCAGGCGTCGGCGCTGCACATCGCGCCCGGCGCCGAGGACTACGTGGGCGCGTACGTGCTGCTCGCCGCGAAGGCGCAGTCCTCGACCATCACCGGTGCCGTCATCGACGCCAGCGGCTTCGGGACCCCGGCCCGTCCCGCGACCCCGGGAGCCTGACGTGGCACCGGCACCGCCGCACCACGTCGTCGTCGGCGGCAGCGCGGCGGGCGTCGCCGCCGCCTTCGGCCTGCGCGAGCACGGCTTCACCGGCCGCGTCACGCTCGTGGACGCGGGCACCGACCTGCCCTACGAGCGGCCGCCGCTGTCGAAACCGTCCGGCGGGCACCCCGCGCCGCGGCCGATCATGCCGTCGTCGGCCTACCGGGAGCAGGGGATCGAGCTGCGGCTGGGCGTCGCCGTGCGCGACCTGGACACCGGCACGCGCACCGTGACCCTCGACGACGGTGACCGCATCGCCGCCGACGCGGTCCTGCTGGCGACCGGGGTGTCGCCGCGGCGGCTGGACATCCCCGGCCGCGGCCTGGACAACGTCCTGGTCCTGCGCGACATCGACGACGCCCGGGCGTGGGCGGCCCGGCTGGCTGCCGCCGGGCCGGTCGTCCTGCTCGGCGGGGGTTTCATCGGCCTGGAGGCCGCGGCGGTCGCCCGCCGGCGCGGCCTGCCGGTCACCGTGGTCGAAGCGACGGCGCTGCCGCTCGGCGCCGCGCTCGGCCCCGAACTCGCCCGGCTCGTCGTCCAGCAGCACGTTGCGCACGGCGTGCGGTTCCACACCGGTCGGCACGCGACCGCCCTGCACGGTGCTGGCGCGGTCGAGCAGGTGGAGCTGGACGACGGCACCCGGCTGCCGGCGGCCACGGTCCTCGTCGGCTGCGGGGTCGTGCCCAACGACGCACTGGCCCGCCGGGCCGGCGCCGACACCGGCGACGGGATCCGGGTGGACGGGCACGGCCGCACGAGCGTGCCCTGGGTCTGGGCGGCCGGGGACGTCGCCGCCTACTTCAGCCCGTATACGGGCCGGGTCCAGCGCATCGAGCACTGGGACGTGGCGTCGCGGCACGGCAGGGCCGTGGGTGCCAGCATGGCCGGCGTCCACACCGTCAGCGCGGAGGCACCCTACTTCTGGTCGGATCAGTACGACCGGCGGCTGCAGATGTTCGGCCGGGCCCGGCCGGGCGACCGGATGGTGCTGCGGCCGGACGCGGGCCCGGAACACTTCCTGGGCTTCTGGGTCCGCGACGGGTGCCTGGTCGCCGCCGCCGGTCTGGACGCGGCCAGGCAGCTGCGGGCGGCGAAACCGCTGATCGAACGCCGCATCCCGGTCGACCCCGCCGCACTCGCGGATCCGTCCGTGGACCTCAGATCGCTGGTCCGGGCCGGCACCGCGGCCGCCTGACCGCGGTTCAGTCCCGCGCGGCCGCGATCACGGAGGCCCGGACGGCCTGGAAGAGGTCGTCCATCGACCGGCGCAGCGCGTCGAGGTCCGGACCGCAGGTCAGGATCAGCCCCCGGGTCGCGGCCTCGGTCAGGACGGCGAGCCGCCGGGCCAGCCCGGCGGCGTCGGCGGCGCCGTGATCCCGGGCGAACGCCAGGAACGTCGGCTCCAGCTCCCGCTGCGTGGTCGTGCGCAGCTGCGCCATCACCTTGCGCAGCTCGGGGTCGCTGTGGCTGAGCCGCATGAGATCGGCGTCGAGCAGGAACGCCGCGTGCTCCTTGATGATCGCCGCGATCGCACCGGACCAGTAGGCCCGGAACCGGGCGTCCGGGTCGCCGGTGCCGGCGGTGTAGCCGGGGATGTCCGCGAAGAATCGGGCCGACCAGCGCTCCATGACCGCGGCGAGGATGCCGGCCTTGCCGGTGAAATGGTGGTAGATCGATCCCACCGGCAGCCCGGACTCCCGGCGGATGGCGGCGATCGAGGTTTTGTCGTAGCCCTGGCCGGTCATGAGCCGTTCGGCGACGTCCAGGATGACGTCGCGGGAGTGCCGGACCTGCTCGTCCGGGGCCGCCGCCGGGGCCGCCTGGGCGGGTCGCGCCGTCGGGCTCATGCGGCGAGGTCGGGCGAGGTCGCCATCACGCGGCTCAGCCCGGTGACGGTCTCGCGGAGCGGGTTGACGAACAGGTCGCCGCTGCCGTTGGCGGCGGCGAACGCCACGGAGACGGCGGCGACCGCCCTGCCGTTGTTGAGGACCGGGACCGCGACGCAGGCCAGGCCGGGCGCCGCCTCCTCCCGATCGGTTGCGACGCCCCGTCGGCGGACCTCCTGCAGGTGCTCCGTGGCCAACTCGGTGCTGAGGCGGTCGCCGAAGGCGAGCATCGCCTTGCCGACGCCGGTGCGGCCGGCGGGCAGCCGGCCGCCGATGAGCGCCGGGGTGTTGGGCGACTGCGGGCTGGTCAGCTTCTCCAGGTAGATGACGTCGGCGCCGTGCAGCATCGCGAGGTGCACGGTCTGGCCGGTCACGCGGCGCAGCCGCTCGAGGTAGGGCAGCGCGGTCTCGCGCAGCCTGACGTCCAGTGACAGGGCGCCCATGGTGAACATCCTGAGCCCGATCTTGTACCCGGTGCCGACCCGCTCGACGGCCCCGACGTCCAGGAGCATGCCGAGCAGGCGGTGGACCGTCGACTTCGGCAGGCCGCTGCGCCGCGCGATGTCACTGAGCGTCAGGATCCGATGGCCCTGGTTGAAGGCGGCGAGGACGTCGAACGCCTTCCACAGCACGGACGGCGCGGCGCCGTCCGTCGAGGATGCGTGGGTCGCCATATCTGTCCTCCCTCACTAGAACGTCGTTCTAGTGAGGATGTTACGTCCGTGTTTCGCCTCCTGCCAAGAGGGCCGCCCGGAGGTCCAGGGCGATGTCGACGATCATGTCCTCCTGCCCGCCGACCAGCTGACGCGCGCCGACCTGGGTGAGGATGTCGCGGGTGTCGAGACCGTAGGTCGCCGCGGCGGCCTCGGCGTGGCGCAGGAAGCTGGAGTACACCCCGGCACTGCCGAGCGTGAGCGTCTCCCGGTCGACCCGGATCGGACGGTCCATCAACGGCCGGACGATGTCGTCGGCCGCGTCCTGCAGCGCGAACAGGTCACAGCCGTGCCGCCAGCCCTGCCGGTCGGCCACCGCGATGAGCGGCTCGATCGGGCAGTTGCCGGCGCCGGCGCCGAGCCCGGCGAGCGAGGCGTCGACACGGGTGACGCCCTCCTCGACCGCCACGACGCTGTTGGCCACGGACAGCGAGAGGTTCTCATGGGCGTGGATGCCGATCTGGGTCGTGTCGTCCAGCACGTCGCGGTACGCCCGGACCCGCGCGGCGACGTCCGCCATGGTCAGGTGACCGCCGGAGTCGGTCACGTAGACGCAGTGGGCGCCGTAGGACTCCATCAGCCGGGCCTGTTCGGCGAGGGCCGCCGGGGCGGCCAGGTGGCTCATCATGAGGAACCCCGAGACGTCCATGCCGAGTTCGCGCGCGGTGGCGATGTGCTGCGCGGCGACGTCGGCCTCGGTGCAGTGGGTGGCGATCCGCACCGAGGTGACGCCGAGGGCGTGCGCCCGCCGCAGGTCCGCGATGGTGCCGATCCCGGGCAGCAGCAGCGTGGTCAGCCGGGCCCTGGTAACGGTGCCGGCGGCGACCTCCAGCCACTGCCAGTCGGTGTGGCTGCCCGGCCCGTAGGTGAGGCTGCCCCCGGCGAGGCCGTCGCCGTGCGCCACCTCGATCGCGTCGACGCCCGCCCGGTCCAGCGCCGTGACGACGCGCTGGATGTCCGCCAGGGAGATGCGGTGCCGCAGGGCGTGCATGCCGTCGCGCAGGGTGACGTCCTGGACGTAGATCGCGGTCATCGGACGGCCTTCCGGTCGGCGAGGCGCTCGGCGACCCGCAGGGCGGCCGAGGTCATGATGTCGAGGTTCCCGGCGTAGGCCGGCAGGTAGTGCGCCGCACCCTCGACCTCGAGGAACGCGGTGACCTGCGTGGTCACCGGCCCGGCTCCGTCGGGCAGCAGGGTGTGCACCGGGGCGTCGGCGGGCAGGTCCGTGAACTGCACCTGCTGCTTGAGCCGGTAGCCGGGGACATACGCGCCGACCGCGGCGACCATGTCCGCCACCGAGGCGCGCACGGCGTCCCGGTCGGCGTCGCCGATCAGGCAGTGCACCGTGTCACGCATGATGAGCGGCGGCTCGGCCGGGTTCAGGACGATGATCGCCTTGCCGCGGCCGGCCCCGCCGACGGCCTCGATGGCGGCGGCCGTGGTCTCGGTGAACTCGTCGATGTTGGCCCTCGTTCCGGGACCGGCCGACCGCGACGCGATCGAGGCCACGATCTCCGCGTACGGCACCGCGGTGACCCGCGAGACCGCCGCGACGACCGGGATCGTCGCCTGGCCTCCGCAGGTGACCATGTTGACGTTCGTGGCGTCGAGGTGCTGCTCGAGATTGACCGACGGCACGACGTACGGGCCGATCGCGGCCGGTGTCAGGTCGATCATGCGCTTGCCGTAGGGCGCCAGCGCGGCGGCGTTGGCGACGTGTGCCTTCGCCGACGTCGCGTCGAAGACGACCTGGATGTCGGCGAAGTCCGCCATCGCGATCAGCCCCCGCACCCCGTCGGAGGTCGTGGCGACGCCGAGCCGCGCGGCCCGGGCCAGCCCGTCCGAGGCTGGGTCGACGCCGACCATCGCGGCCAGCTGGAGCGCCGGCGACAACCGCAGAATCTTGATCATCAGATCGGTGCCGATGTTGCCGGAGCCGATCACCGCCACCTTGGTGCGGCTCATGCTTCCCCCTCGACGAATCGCACGGAGACCGTGCCGAGCGGGCCGATCTCGGCCCGGACGTCGTCCCCCGGCGCGACGGTGTGCATCGGCCCCAGCGCCCCGGAGAGCACCACCTGGCCGGCGCGCAGCGGGTCGCCCAGATCCCGGGCGGTGCGCGCCAGCCAGGCCAGCGCCTCCAGCGGGTCGCCCAGGCAGGCGGCCCCACTGCCGGTGGACACCACGCGCCCGCCGACGGTCATGGTCATGCCGACCTCCTTCGGCGCGAAGCCGGTCAGGGCGAGCCGGTGGCCGCCGAGCACGTAGAGGCCGCTGGAGGCGTTGTCGGCGACGGTGTCGACGATCCCGATGTCCCAACCGGCGATCCTGCTGTCCACGATCTCCAGCGCGGCCACCGCGTACGCGACGGCGCCGGCGCACCGGGTGGTGGTGAGTCCGTCGCCGTCCAGGTCCTCGGCCAGCACGAAGGCGACCTCGGCCTCGACCCGCGGTTGCAGCAGCCGGCCCATCGCGACCGTGCCGCCGTCGGCCACCGCCATGTCCTCGAACAACACCCCGAAGTCGGGCTGGTCCACCCCGAGTTGCCGCTGCACCGCCGCCGACGTCAGACCGACCTTGCGGCCGGTGACCCGGCCCCCGTCCACGATCCGCCACCCGGTGAGCACCTGCTGCACCGCGTAGGCGCCCGCGACGTCGGCCGCGGCGAAGAGATGGCGGACCGGCGGCACGGTACGCCGCCGGATCCAGGCGTCGGTGAGGCGCACGGCCGCCTCGGCCACCGCATGTGCTGACTCGGTCATGGAGGTCCCGTCGTGATCGCTGGGCTCGGACCCTTCCGAGTGTCGGCGCGGGCACCGCCGCAGCAGGCGGGGCGTTCCGGTGGACGGCACGGTTTCCGGCGATCGGACGCCGCTACCCGGCGGCGGGCACGGACCGCTCCAGCGGGCGGCTGGTCAGCTCGCGGCGGATGACCGGGGCGATCTCGGCGAAGAACAGCTCCAGTGACCCGGTGGAGGCCGCCCGGCCGAGCACGACCCGGTCGACCTGGACGTGGATGTGGACGTGGGAAGATCTCATGGCCGACGTGCCGGTGCGGCGGGAGCATGAACTTCACCGGGGCCACCTCCGCACGAGGCAAGCCTTCGACGTCGCCGGGTTTAACGTCGCGTTCCCGTGGCAGCCCGAAACGTCGGTCGGCTGCACCGACCTCGGCCTCGACCGCCCACCGTCACGCATGACCGACCCAACGAGAGGAACCGACCATGGCAGTGCGGTGGATCGCACCGACGTTCGGCGGACCCGAAGTGCTCACCCTGGTGGAGACGGAGGTCCCGCCACCCGCTGAGGGTGAGGTCACGATCGACGTGCGGGCCGCCGGCGTGAACCCGGCCGACTACAAGCATCTCGCCGCCGGGCGCGGCCCCGACCGGCCGCTGCCGCTGCTGATCGGCTACGAGGTCGCCGGCGTGCTCAGCGCCGTCGGGCCGGGCACCGAGATCGCCTCCGGCGGCGGCGCGTCCGGCGACCCGGTCGTGGCGTTCCGGATCAGCGGCGGCTACGCCTCGCAGGTCACCGTGCCGGCGAAGGACGTCTTCGCCAAGCCGGCCGCGCTGGACTATCCGGCCGCCGCCAACCTGTTGCTCGCCGGGGCGACCGCCGCGGAGGCGCTGCACGTCACGCGGGTCGCGGCGGGCGAGACGATCCTCGTGCACGGCGCGTCCGGCGCGGTCGGCGTCAGCGTGCTGCAACAGGCGCGGCTCATCTGCGCCAGGGTCGTCGGCACCGCGAGCGAACGCAACTTCGACCTGGTGCGCGGCTTCGGCGCGGAGCCGATCGCCTACGGGCCGGGGCTCATGGACCGGGTGCGGGCGGCCGCGCCGGAGGGCGTCGCCGCGGTCATCGACACCGTCGGGACCGACGAGGCCATCGACTCCGCCGGCGAACTGCTCGCCGACGCCGGCCGCGCCGTGACGATCGTCGTGTCGGACCGCTCGCGGGCGGCCGGCGTCACCGCGATCGGCGGCGCGCAACCGGCGAGCGCCGCGTTCCGGGACGCCGTCCGCGCCCGGCTGCTCGACCTGGCCGCCGACGGCCGGCTCGTCGTCCCGGTCGCCCGGACCTTCCCGCTCGACGAGGCCCTCGCGGCGATCGAGCTGGTCCGTGGCACCCACCCGGGCGGCAAGGTCGCCCTCATCCCCTGACGGCGACACCGCCGCTGAGGCCTCATCGCGCGGGCGGCACCCACGGGCCGACGCCACCGATGCGCTCGACGGTGTACCGCACGATGAACCCCGGCCCCTTCGGCGCGGGAAACTCGGTGTCCGGCGACATGTACACCTTCGTCAGCCGGTTGAGCAGATCCCAGGCGTCGTCGCTCGGCTCGACGACGGCGCGCGCCCGCAGCGCGGCGTACTCGTTGAGGAACACGCCGGGCACCCGGGGGGCGGCGAAGGACAGCACCACGCGCGGGTCCCGCTCGATGTTGCGCAGCTTCACGTACCGCGACATGTGCCCGCTGACGAGCTCGTCACCGTCCAGTCCGACCCACACGACGGTCACCTGCGGGCTCCCGTCGGCGTTGATGGTGCTCAGATGCACCAACGGCCCGGACTCGATCAGGTCCCGCAACTGCTGTGGCAGACGCTGTGTCATACGCCCACCGTAACCACGGCCGGTGCGGGCGCTCGGGCCGAAGTTCGCAAGCGCCGGGCCAATTCACCTGCGCTCA
This sequence comes from Dactylosporangium siamense, assembly GCF_016862795.1. Taxonomy (GTDB): domain Bacteria; phylum Actinomycetota; class Actinomycetes; order Mycobacteriales; family Micromonosporaceae; genus Dactylosporangium; species Dactylosporangium siamense. The sequence continues at coordinate 87,166 of NZ_BONQ01000081.1, forward strand.
GGTCGCGGCCAGCTGGACCGCGAGCGCGATGAAGACCGTCCCGGCGATCCGGTTGAGGATCGTCTGGGCGCTGGCCCGCCGCCGCAGCCAGCGGCCGAGCCGGCCGGCCGTCACCCCGATGACCGCGTCGACCAGCAGCCCGACCACGACGAAGGTCAGGGTTACCGGCGCCGTCGGTTTACGGGTGTTGGCGCCAGCGGCCTTCGGTGACCACGTCCACGGTGTCGTCGACGACCCGGATGGCCGTGTCGTCGTCGATGAAGTAGATCGGGAAGTCGGCGCGCGCGGCGATGCGGTCGGCCCAGGCGTCGTCGCGTTCCGGGAAGTCGGGCGAGTCCAGGTGCGGCTTCAGGTACCAGTCGAAGAGGCCGAACGGCGGCGTGAGCGTGGTCGCGCCGAGGGCGTGCAGGTCCGCGAGGTCGCCGATGACCTCGCCGGAGTGCTCGTCGAGGTGCCGGCTGAAGATCATCGAGCCGGCGCTCACGCCCACGTAGACCCGGCTGCGCAGCGCCTCCAGGACGTCGTCGGTCAGGCCTGCGCCGGTGATGCTGCGGGCCAGGTGGTAGTGGTTGCCGCCCTCGACGTAGATGACGTCGGCGCGCAGCAGCCGGTCCAGCACCGTCTGCCGCGGCAGGCCGTTGAGCTCCAGGACGTTGAACGTGCGCCAGCCCAGCCCGTACATCCGATGCAGCCGCTGAATGAGCCAGCCGTGGTCGCCGGACTCGGCCACCGACGCGGTCGGCACGCACACGACGTCCGCCTCGCTGAACGGCTTGCCCAGCAGGCCCCGGAGCGCGTCCAGCAACGTGTCGTTGGTCAAACCGCTCGACGTCAGCAGCATCCGCATGCTTCGCACACCCCCCGGTCCACCGTAGCCGGTGGCTCAGCGCCAGATCTGCAGGACGATCGGTCGCGTGCGTTCGGTGAAGCCGGCGCCGCCCAGCAGCGCGCGGAGGTCCCGGTCGAACGCGGGTAGCCGGTCGCCGAACAGGTGCGGAGTGGAGCTCGACAGGGAGTAGACGGCGGCGACGATGTCGGCCGCCGACCGGCGCACCGTGTGGCCCGGAAGCTCGATGGTGTGGGGGCCGTCGAATCCTGCCTCCCGGTAGATCTCCTCCTCGTGACCGGGGGAGTCGCCGGGGACCGGCCGCTTGGCGCCCAGGTGCGTCTCGACCAGCGCCGTGATCGCGTCCCAGGGCGGGTTCTGCCCGCCGGTGCCGTCGCCCCGGTGGGTCGTCGCGCCGACGTGCACCAGAGCGCCGCCGGGGTGCAGGACGCGGCGCGCCGCGGCGGCGACCCGTGGCCGGTTCATCCAGTGGAACGACTGCGCGAGCGTGATGACGTCGACGGGCGGCAGGTCGGCCGGTAGGTCTTCGGCCCGCAGGCACCGCCAGGAGACGTTGCCCACGTGCCGCGCGGCCGCCTGCCTGGCGCCCTCGTCGAGCATCCCCTGGTCGGCGTCGACACCGATCGCGTGGGCGAACCGCGCCGCGAGGAGCAGCGTCAGCGAGCCCGGCCCGCAGCCGACGTCGAGCAGCGTGCCCGTGCCGTCCAGGCCGAGCTCGGTGACCAGGGCTTCGGCGAGCTCGGGTGGGTAGGCCATCCGGCCGGCGGTGTAGTACGCGGCGGCTCCGGCGTACAGCGACGGATCCCAGCGCCAGGCGCGTTGGTGGGCGGGCATCGGGACAGCATCACCAACCCCGGGCCCGCCCCGCAACCCGGGTCAGGCGGCGTTCAGTGCCGGGACGGCGTACATGGGGGACAGCTGGCGGTGGAACGCCCGGCGCAGGTTCGTGACGTTCTCGCCCTCCTCGGCGAGCGCCCGCGGCAGTGCGTCGGCGAGGGTGTCGACGAGCCCGGCGATGTCGTCCTCGGTGTGGTGGGCGGTGATCGTGATCCGCACGCCGGAACGCTTCGCGGGCACCGCGGGAGCGCTGGCAACGTCGGTGAAGTAACCGGCCGCGCGTAGCCGGGCGGTGAGGTTGTACGCGACCCCGGGCTGGCCGGCGCCGATGCAGCGGATGGGTGCCTCGCTGCGGCTCACCAGTGGCAGTCCGTGCTCCGCGGCGAGGTGGTTGAAGTGGCGGATGAGGTGCAGGAGCCGCTCCTGCCGCTGGGCCACCTCGGCGGTGCGGTGCAGCTCGACGGAGGCGAGGACGGCGCCGACCATCGGCGGCTGCACCGGGCCGGAGAAGATGAGCGGACCGCCGAGGGTGAACACGCGCCGGCGGGACTCCGCGTCGGGGAAGCTCAACGCACCGCCGGCGGCGGCGAAGGACTTGTTCAGCGACCCGGCCACGACACTGCGCGACAGGGCGAGCGGGCTGAGCGCCTCCAGGGCCCGCCCGCGCCCGTGCCAGCCGGTCCACGAGAACGAGTGCGCGTCGTCGACGTAGAGCCAGAGTTGCTCCTGCTCGGCCATCAGTTCGTTGAGCGCCTCGAACGGCGCGAAGTCGGCGTACATGCTGTAGAGGCCGTCCACGGCGTACCAGATGCGCCGGTGCGTGTGCCGCAGCTCACCGATGCGCCGCCGCAGGGTGCGCAGGTCGCTGTGCGGGATGAGCTCGACCCGGGTGCCCTGCGCCTGCGCGAGCTTGGCGGCGGTCTGGACGCTGTTGTGCACCTGGTAGTCCAGCAGCAGCACGTCGTCGCCGCTGATCAGCGTCGGCATCGTGGCCAGGTGTCCCATGGTGGTGCTCGGGGTGAGCAGCGTGGGCCGGCCGAGCAGGTCGCTGAGCGCCTCCTCGGCCACCGGATAGGTCGGTGCTGACAGGTACGCCCGGGACGAGGAGAACTGGGTGCCGAAGCGCTCCACCGCGTCGACCACCGCGGCCTTCAGCGCCGGGTGGGTCTCCAGGCCGAGATAGCTGCACGAGCCGAAGTTCACCGTGGGCGCGCCGCCCAGCGTGATCATCCGGCCGTCGAGGCGGTCGTCCTCGGCGGTGTTGTGCACCAGCCCGCGCCGCACCCCGTCGGAGATGAGCTCGTCAAACGTCTGCAGCATGTCGTCGGCCTTCGCCACGTGCGACCCCTTCCAGTGGTGTGTACAGCGGGGTCCATCGGTAGCCCCGGGGCCGCTCTGAGTCCCCGGCGGCGTGATCCGAGCCACTGCCCACGAGGTCCGGGCGCCGCAGCGTCAGGGACTGGAACCGGTGACCCCGGCCCTCACCGACGACGTGGAAGTCCACCACGTCGAACCAGGCGGTGGCGAAGCCGAGCAACTGTTCGTCGGTGCGCCACGAGAAGAACCGTGGCGGCATGTACTCGTCGGTGTCGATGGCCCCCTCCGCGCTGTCGGTGCCGCCGTAGACCCCGAGGAAGAACAACCCGCCGGGGCACAGGACGGTCCGGATGGCGGCGAGGACCGTGGGCAGGTCATGGTTCGGTACGTGCAGCAGACAGTTCATCGTGTACACCGCGTCGAACGAGCCGGCCGGCACGTCCAGCCGCAGGAAGTCCATGACGTGCGCCTCGAGACCCTTGGCCCGGCAGCGCTCGACCATCGCCGGGGAGAGGTCGGCCGCCACGACGGCGAAACCCTCGTCCCGGAAGTAGACGCTGTCCTGACCGGTGCCGGCGCCGATCTCCAACAGTCGCGTGCCCGGCGCCAGCCGGTCCCGGAACGCCTGCCGCTCCTCGAGCTTCCACGGCTCCTTGCCGAGCCCGTCGCGCCAGGCCGCCCGCGCGTCGTACGCCGCCTGCAGCGGACCGAGGACATCGTCGTACCGAACCGTCATGCCGACCATTATCGGCCGGGAATGCGGCCGCGCGTCGATGTGTCAGCGCCCCCGGAGGCCCGGGCCGCTGAGCGTGTGCCGGCCTCCGGGGGCGCTGACAGCTTCCAGGCACGCAGATGCGAAATACTTCGTTACTCACCCTGTGCCGACGATGGTCGGCGCCGGCGCGCCAAGACCAGCCGGAGCCACCACGCCGAGCGTGCGCGGAGCCATGTGTTCGACCACTACGCCGCGGGACCGTCGAACGGACCGCAACGTGCCGCACCGCGGTCAGATCTCGGTGATCGGTTCGTGTGACGGCATGGTGTGTCCCAGCACGAGGGTGGGATTCTCAGGCGGGTTGCCGGTGTCGATCGGCGCCTCGAGGATCGCCTCCATGACCTCAACGGGCAGGTTCGGGTTGGCGGCGGCGGCCTCGGTGGTCTCCGGGTCTTCGAACAGCTCCAGCAGCCGTTCCTGGGACAGCCGTGCGTCGTGAGCGACCCAACTCCGCACGCCGGGGTGTTCGTCCCGGCTGAGGCGGTCGATCAGCTCGGCCGGCGCATGGCGGTCGAGGACGACGAGGGCGCGCGCACCCCAGTGCGGCGAGTCGGCATAACGGGTCAGGTCCCCGCCGACGATCGAAGGATGTGCCAGCAGTTGGCTGCGGGTGATGACCCGGGCCTCCAGGTACGTGCGTACGACGAGGTCTGTCGGCACGGCCTCCTGGTTCTCGCAGAGCAGCAACCGAACCGGGAAGTCGTCGTCGGCGGCGAGCTTCGCGATCTGGTCCGCGGTCAGCCTCTTGTTGCGGGCGGCGCTGCGGCGTAGTCCCGGGTGCGCCGAGGACACGCAGCGTTGCAGCTGTTCCCCGCCGGCTTCGAGGACCCAGGCGAGCCGGGGCAGGCGGTCGTTCGTGGACACCTGGTAGCCGATCGCGGTGCGTTGCTGCTCGCTCAGTTCGGGGCGCATCGAGACGTACGTGCGGACCTTCGGATCGGGATCCGCGCACAAGGCCGCGACCACGTCGGCGGGCAGCACCGGCTCGAGTGCGATGTTCGCCTTCTCCCAGACCGAATCGGCCGCGGCGATCGCCCTTGCCCGCTCGGCGGTCATCGGCTCCGGCTCATCGCTGGTTCGGGCCCAGGCGGCGATCTCCTCGTCCTGCGCGTCGGTGAAGGCCGCCACGGCGGCGGATGACAACTCCGGCGGATGCAGGAAACGCAGCATCCGCTTCAGTCCGGGATGTTCGGCGAGCTTGTGATACGCCCACACCGGCAGCGGTTGCGGTCGCCTGGTGTACGGACCTTCGAGCAGAGCGAACACGACCTGGAGGTCCGGATCGTCGACCATCCTGACCCGCTGCTCCGCGGTGACCTGAGCGGCTTGGGCGAGCATCGCGCGGAGGCGGCCGTCCGGGTGGGCGGCGATGATGTCGAACAGCTCGTCGGACCACTCACGCCGATGGATGACGTCGGTGGCGGATGCGGCGGGGTGGGCCAGGATTCGCGGCACGAGCCTGTCGGGCAGCGCGGGGTTGCGTCCGAGGCCGCGCACCCGGGCGCGGGTCTGGTGAGCATTGTCGATCGGCAGGGCATCCTCCTTCGTCACTGTGATGACGGTCGCCGACCTTACGGACGGTTCCGGGCCAGGGGAAACGGTCTTTCGCCCGAGTGACCCGGAACGGCGAGCGCTGTTAGGCTGGACACGGCACGCAGCTCGCCGGGTTCACCGCGACGACCACCCTGTTCTGGATGCTGGACGAGCGGTTCGAGGGTGTCCGCGGGCCGTCCGGCGCTCGTGCTCGGCGGTGCGCTCCCCACCTGGTGGCTATTGCGCTCGGCGTCGAGTGGCGGTGTGGCTCGGCCGGCTCGCTACCGGCCTGATGCTGAGCGGCGATGCTGTGTACATGGCCTCGGGAGCGGATGTCAATGTGTTGCCTGCGGGTTGGTGTCGGCGGCGGCAAGGGCGGCCGCAAGGTCGCACATGTCGCGCAGATTGGCCGTGAACTCGTCGTCCCAGTCAACGGGCTGGTCGAGGTGGGCGCCGAGGGTATGGTGGCCGGGAAGCGACTCGGGTGACAGCTGGGCGCGGCGGGCGGGCGGATCGAGCGTCCCCGCGCCGAACCGGCCACTCATTTCCGACAAGATGTGACCGATCGCTAATGTGCTGAACATGCGTTCCAGCCGCGCCACCTGACCGTGTGGCACTCCGGCATCAAGCAATGCCCGGTAGACCACGTCGACGACGCGGATGGCGCCGGGGCTGACCGCGGGCCGCGTCAGCAGCACCGGCAGCACGGCCGGGTATCGGCCTGCGACCGAACGCAGCCCGTACGCCAGATGCTGGAGCATTTCACGCCAGCCCAAGCCCGGTGGCGCCGGCGGAATCTCCTCGAGCAGGCGGCCGACCACGGCCTCGAGCAGCTCGTCTTTCGTGCGGAAATAGCCGTAGAGCGCCATCGGGGTGACACCGACCCGCTGAGCCACCGCGCGCATCGACAAGGCGTCAAGCCCTCGATCGGCCGCGACCGCCAGCGCCGCGTCGATGATTTCGGGACGGCGTGACTCCTTGAGCTTTCGCATCACCCCAGTATACGGTGTAGACCAGTCTACGACGTATACCGGAGGTGGTCGTGCTCCACGCGGACGGCCTGACCAAGCGCTACGGCGCGGTGCTGGCACTCAACGGTTTCAACCTCGACGTGGCACCCGGCGAGATCACCGGCCTGGTCGGCCACAACGGCGCGGGCAAGTCCACCTTCGTTGACGTGCTGTGCGGCCTGGTGAGACCCGACAGCGGCACGGTGACCTTCAACGGCCGCCCCCTCGCCGCGGCGCGCGGCGACATCGGCGTGGCACCGCAGCACATCGCCCTCTACCCCGGCGCTACAGCCGGCGAACATCTGCGGCTCTACGGCCGCCTGGCCGGCCTGCGCGGGCGTGCGCTCACCACCGCCACCGACGAGGTCATCGACGCGCTGCTGCTCACCGACTTCCTCGACCGACGGGTCGGGCTGCTCTCCGGCGGCCAGCAACGCCGCGTCCAGGCCGCCACCGCGCTACTGCCCCACCCTCCACTGCTCCTCATGGACGAACCAACCGCCGGCGCCGACCCGCAGACCCGCGAGTCGCTGCTGGCCGCCCTCCGCCACCGCGCCGCGGGCGGCACCGCGATCGTCTACGCCACCCACTACCTTCCCGAACTCGCCGACCTGCAAGCGACCGTCGCCGTCGCGCGGCACGGCCGCATCATCGCCCGCGGCACCACCACCCAACTGCTCGACGGCCTGCCCAGCGAGGTGCTGCTACGCACCGCCGGCACCGACGACCTCCGCGTGCACACCACCGACCCGGCGCGCACACTGACCACCCTGCTGCAGAACACCTCTGGGCCGATCGTCGAGATCGACATCCGCAAACCGTCCCTCGACGACCTCTACCGATCACTGGCAGGCTGACAATGATCGATTCCATGTCGCGGATCGCCGCCCTGGCCCGGCACAACACCGTCCTACGGCTACGCGACCCCGGCCAGTTCCTCAGCTACCTCGTCATGCCGATGGTGCTCATGCTGGCACTGAAGCCGCTCTTCGAGCGCGCCGTCACCGGCGGCACCACCCACATCGCCACCGGCACGCTGGTCATCTTCTCCGCGCTCGCCCTCTCCATCGTGGGCAACTCCACCCTCGCCGAACGCTCGTGGCACACCTGGGACAGGTTGCGTTGCACCCGCGCCAGCATCCCCGAACTGCTCGTCGGCAAGACGCTTCCCGCATACGGGCTGCTCCTGCTGCAACAGAGCATCCTGCTGGCATACGGCGTGACCATCATCGGCGCTCACCCACACGACGGCCGCGCCTACGGCCTACTGCTGCTCGGCATCCTCGTGTGGGGCGCCGCACTCCTGGCCATCGGCACCGCCCTGGCCGCCGTGGTACGCAGTCACGGCGAGCTGAGCGCGGCCTGCGACGTAGGCGCGCTGACCCTCACCACGCTCGGGGGCGCCTTCATCCCGGTCACCATGTTCCCGTCCTGGCTACAGACGCTTGCGCCCGCCTCGCCCGGATACTGGTCGCTGTCCATGCTGCAACACGCCATGCGCGGCGACACAAGCGGCACACTGTGGCGGGCCGCCGTGCTGCTCGGCGTCGGCGCGATAGCCGCCGCGTTCGCCTACCGCCGTCTCGCCACCGGTTGGGGCCGCTCGACAACGCTCTGATGTCTCCGTCGAGCCAGAGGCGAGGCGGGCCGGTAGCCCTCAGCGCGCCGTGCCCGCTCGGCCATGGTCGATGCTGAACCGGCTGCCTCTGGTACACGTGGAATTCGGGTGTGGCCGGCCACCCACCGTGCCAGCCTTGACCGACGTCATCGCTGCGAAGGAGAGACTGTTGACAGCCCAAGACCGCGTCCAGGACCTCAACCAGCAGGCGTGGGACCATGCCGTCGACCGTGGCGACAACCCGTACACCCACATCGTCTCCTCCGCGCGCGTGGCCGCGGCTCGACGAGGCGACTGGTCACTGACCGTCAGCGAGCAGCGGCCAGTGCCGAGACACTGGCTTGAACCACTCGCCGGGGCTCGGGTGCTCTGCCTGGCTTCGGGTGGCGGGCAACAGGCGCCGATCCTGGCCGCTGCCGGCGCCGCCGTCACCGTTGTCGACCTGTCCTCCCGCCAACTCGACCAGGACCGGTTCGTCGCCGACCGTGACGGTCTTGAGATCACCACCATGCAGGCCGACATGGCAGATCTGAGCGCCCTTCCCGATCAGGGCTTCGATCTGCTGATCAACCCCGTCTCAACGCTGTTCGTGCCCGACCTCACCCCGGTCTGGGCGGAGTGCCATCGCGTCCTGGTCGACGGCGGCGCCCTGATCAGCGGCTTTCTCAACCCGGACGAGTTCGTGTTCGACAGCGAGGCGCTGGATGACCACGGTGTCTTCGTCGTCAAGAACCCGCTGCCGCACAGCGAGATCGACAGCCTCAGCCCCGAGGCACGCCAACGGCGGCGGCAGGAAAACGGAACGTTCCACTTCAGCCATACGATGGAAACCCAGATAGGCGGCGTCATTGCCGCCGGCTTCACCATCGATGGGTTCTATGAAGATCGGCGGACCGAGGCGGACGGCAACCCTATTCGCCACTTCATGCCCAGCGTCTTCGTGATGCGCGCCCGCAAAGTCTGAACCGCGACCGCCGCCCAGGGCACCCTTGCGCCGCACACCCTGCCGCACTGCTCTTGGCATCCGGACATGCCGCTGCGGGCGCTCTGCACCGGGCAGGTGCTCGGCACCGGGGGTGAGGGATGCTCCCGGGGAGGTCGTGCTTCCGATCGTGCCGATGTGAGGATGGGATCGACGGCCGGAGACCGGAGTCAAAGTTCTGTCCGGCGGCGCCACCATGGCAGGTAGGCGGGCGTGAAGGGATCGTGGACCGTCACTGCGCGGTAGCGCGCGTCCAGCGTCGCCACGATCGGCCAGAGTTGTCGGCGTGCTGGTCGACGGAGTTCGGCGAGTAGAGCCTCCAGCAACGCGCGATCGTCGGCAAAGGGTGGGCTGAACTGCCATCCGTAACGCCATCGTTCTGGCCGCGGGCATCGGGCCCAGCCGGTCCACCGAAGCAACGCTCGTGCGACCTGGTCGGAGCCGAGGCCGTGACGATGCTCGAAGTCGCGTATCTGGTGCTCGGTCGATGTTGACAGGTTGGCGGGCAACGGCACGCGTGATCTGGGGACCGGATACCAGCGGCGGCCGCAGGACGACAGCATCCTGATCTGACTCGCTGAACGGCGAGGCATGAACACTTCCAGCGTCAACTATGTCGGTACATCATGCCACTGCCGCGCGCCCCCGACTCCCCGGCGGCGAAGCCGGCGCCTCGCCCGGGGCTGACGAGCCGCTCAAGCGTCTGAAGGCCGACACCCCTCCATCGCTGCGAGTTCCGCAATCGTCCAGCCCGCATCTGGCCGTACACCGAGTCCCGCGTCCGGAGAGCCGATGAGCGGACATCGCTCATGGTGTCGCTTTGGGTGCGTCCGGCAGGCCGGCGTGTATCCGCCAGGTGCTCGGGTCGAATGGCCCTGCGTTGAGAACTTCCGTGAGTATCGCGGTCCCGGCAGCGAACCCTTCGATCAGGTCGTGAGCGCTCGCCACCGGCCAGCACGCCTCAAGGACGTAGTGCGCGTTGTGGTTTTCGGTGCACCAGCACGCAACGTGGACCGACGCCGTCACGGTGAGCTCCGGCTCCCCGGCGATGTCGAGATCCAGTTCGAGCCAGTCCACGCCAGAGTTGTACAGCATGATGCTTCCGCTGACGATCGGCAGAGCCTCGCGCTCGGACAGCGTCCGCGGAGCTTCGGTAGGTTCCAGGAACCAGTGCCATGTGACGCGGCCGGCAGCCGCCTGGCGGGCTTGCAGATCGCGAGCCAGTCGCCGCAGATCGTCTTCGACTGCGGCAAAGGCGACCGGAAGCACGTCACTCAACGGAACCTGATCGATGGACGAAACTGATCCTTCCATCCGCAAACAGTGTCACAGGCGCCGGCAGACTCATCTAGCATCATCCGGGCGGCAGGTCCGTCGGGAGCACCCCGACCGCCGACGGCGGCGAAGCGCCAAATCCGATTGACGGTGAAGGGAGGATGTTGAGGTGCGAACGTTCAATGACCTCGTCGAGGAAGCCACCGCGGTGGACGTGTCCGGGTGGAGCTTCGACTGGCTCGACGGCCGGGCCACCGAGGAGCGGCCGCCGTGGGGATACGCGCGGCAGCTCGCGGCGAGGCTGGCGCGGGTCGGTTCGGCCCTGGACATCGACACCGGGGGCGGCGAGATCATCGGGGAGGCGGCGCGGCTGCCGGCGAGGATGGTCGTCACCGAGGGCTGGCCGCCGAACGTCGAACTCGCCCGCCGCCGGTTGGCGTCCCGCGGCGTCGAGGTCGTCCACGTCGAGCAGGGCAAGCCGTTGCCGTTTCCCGACGCCGGCTTCGAACTGGTGAGCAGCCGCCATCCGGTGGCTCCCGACTGGCTGGAGATCGCCCGGGTGCTGGCCGGCGGTGGCACGTACTTCGCCCAGCACGTCGGGCCGGGGTCGGCGTTCGAGCTCATCGAATGGTTCCTCGGCCCGCTGGAGCGGACCGCACGCGACCCCGGACACGAGGCGACGGCGGCGCGGGCGGCCGGGCTGGAGGTCGTCGACCTGCGCACCGTGCGCTGCCGGATGGAGTTCTTCGACATCGGCGCGGTCGTCTACATCCTGCGCAAGTGCGTCTGGTGGGTGCCCGGCTTCACCGTCGAGGCGTATCGCGAACCCCTGGAACGGCTCGACGCCCACATCCGCGAGCACGGCGCCTTCGTCGCCCACTCCAGCCGGACCCTGGTCGAAGCGGGACGACCCGCCTACTGATCGCGGGCGTCGTGTTCGGTGCAGGGCCATCGGCCCGTCCACGAAACCCAGCCGTTGCGGGTCCAGCCGTGCCTGGACGACGTCGTCGGACGCGTGATGAGCCCGGCGACCACGGGCGCCGGTGGGCTGCTCCTGGGGCGCAGGACCGACAAGATCTTCGCCGCGACGTGGGCGGTGGCCGACCAGCGCGATCCGCCCCCCGACGGACGTCAGCGCCGCCTCAGGTGCGACGTCGAAGACCTCGTCGTCGGGCGTGGCGGACGCGATCAGCTTCCAACGGTCTCGCCTGAGAGCTCGCCGGGCAGGCCGGCGGCGCGCAGCGTCAGCACGTCGGTCGTGGCGCGCAGCGCTGCCAGTACACCGGCATCCGGCGTCACGAACACGGCGTCGTAGTCGCACTCGCCGGCGGCGGGGTCGATCTGGAACGCGAGCCGCGGCCCGTCGAGCGAGAACCGGGCGTCGACGCCGGGCTTGTTGCCGCGCGGGTCCTGCCGGTGCCATCGGCCGTCGAGGTGCACCGCGACGAGGCCGTGCAGCACGAACCCGCCGTCGGTCGTGGCGAGGCGCTGGTAGCAGAGCCCGGCCGGCACACCTTCCGCCCTCAGCAACGCCGCGAGCAGGTGCGACTTGGCGTAGCACAGCCCCACCCGATGTTCGAGCACCTCGGCGGCGGTGACCGTGACCCGCGGGTCGTCGACGTCGAACGAGTGCCGCACCTCGTCACGGACGAACTCGTACGCCGCCTGCGAGAACCCGGCGTCGCCGGCGTGCCGCTCGCGGAGCCGGGCCGCGGCCGCGCGCACCGCGGGGTGATCGGCCTGCACCACGTCACCGGCGGAGAGGAATGCCTCGACTGCCACAGCCCGAGGATACGGGTCAGTCGTCGGCTGCCAGGTCGGTGAAGCCGAGCCGGCGGTTCATCGCGATCGCTGACGCGTTGCGTGGGTGGTGGAACGCGACCAGCCGCCGGTACCCGGATGCCCGGACGAAGCGGATCGCGAGCAGTTTCAACGCCAGGGACAGACCTTGCCCACGGTGCGGTGCGAGCACGCCGGTCATCTCGGAGAACGCGTATCCCTGCTCCGGATGGAGCGAGGTCGCGGACATCCCGATCCAGGTGCCGTCGCGGATCGCGAGGACGACGCCGCCAGGGTTGAACGAGGGCACGTCGACGCGCTGGGCGACGTATTCGTCGTAGCTGTAGAAGGAACCGCGGTCCGGGATGTCCGCCGAGCACGTCTTGTTGAGTTCATAGAGCGCGCGCAGGTGCGGTGGCGTGTCACCGAGCTCCGCCAGGGTCGCGAACCTGGTGCCCGACGCTTCGGCCCGCCGCAGGTAGGGCGAGAACTCCGCGTCGTCGAACCGCTCCACGTCCAGTTCGAGCCGCACCCAGTCCACCATGGACGACAGTCTATGCGCCGGACCTCACCAGGGCGGGCCGGTGAGCACCGAGGTGAACGTCGTGAGGTAGCTGTCGTGCGCGAGGCGGAGCCCGGACAGCTCGGTGGCGTCGAACCAGGCGATGTCGTCGTGCTCGTCCGGTGCGGCGTTGACCGGGGTGCCGGCCCAACTGTCGACCAGCCAGACCCGCATGTCGTACGTGGCGCCGCTGACGTGGTGCGACGGCGGGCCGGACGGTTCGGCGACGGCGATGCCCAGCTCCTCCCGCACCTCGCGGACCAGCGCCGCGCCGGCCCGTTCGCCGGGGTCGATGTGCCCGCCCGGCAGGTCCCACACGTCGGGGCACCAGCGCCGGGTGGCGGACCTGTGGCACAGCAGGACCCGGTTGCCGTCGCGCAGGAAGGCCGCGACGACCTGGGCCCGGGCATCACTGTCCACGGGATCTGTCCCTTCAATCGCCCAACGTCAGGGGGTTGTTCCGCGCCATCGGCAGGGTCGAGAGCCGGGGCCAGCGCTGCCGCACCAAGGATCGCATGGCGTCCGTCAGCGCGGCGACCCCGGACAGCTGCGCGTGGCCGGCGGTCATGGTCGCGACGACGTCGAGGCGGTGCAGCAGCCGCTCCCGGGCGGTGGCGGTGCCCCATTTCCAATCGCCGCGGGTCAGCGCCGCCCAGTGGTCGATGCCGCGCCGGGCGGCCCGCTGGACGAGGGCGTCGCCCTGGATGAGCCAGCTGACGCAGGCGTCGGTCAGGTCGCCGCCCGTCGCGGGGTGACCCAGTGACCGCCGGGTGTCGTGATACGCCGCCTCGGCCGCCGTCACCTGCGCGGGCGGCAGCGCGGTGACGCACCAGCAGGTGGGGAAGCCGATCCGCAGGTATGCCAGCTCCACCATGGCCGGCCCGCGCTGCGCCCCCTCCAGGTCCACGAACCGGATCCCGTCGTCGGTGAGCACGGCGTTGTCCGGGCACGGGTCGCCGTGCAGCAGCGAGCCGGCGGCATCACCGTCGAGGCGGGCCAGGACGGCGCGGAGCTCGGCGGCGGCGGACGCCGGGACGGGGACATCGAGCCGCTGGGCCAGGCTCAGGAACGCGTCGATGTCGTCCGGCGCCGCACCGCGATAGGGCGGCAACCCGGCGATGGGAGCGCTGTGCAGCCGGGCCAGTGCGACGGCGTACTCGACCGACCAGCGCACCTCGGCCGGGCTTCCGCGCTGGAGATGTTCCAGCACCAGCACCCGGGCGGCGGGGTCGGCCGCCAGGAGGGCGGCGACGGGGCTGGGCCGCACCTGTCCGGCGAGCCGCAGGGCGGTCACCTCGTTGTGGAACCGGTCGGCCGCGTCCGGTCCGCCGGTGATGTGTTTGACGATCGCGGGCGCACCGTCGAACTCCACCAGACTCACGTCGGAACGCGGGCTGCTGTCCAGCCGGCGCACCAGGACAGGGGCGCCCAATTCGGCGCGGATCGCCTCGGAGATCAACAAATCATGACCATGCGGCATGGTGCGAGTATCCATTGCCCGCGTGACCTGCGGCAGGCATGATGCGGCGCATGATCAACGAGTATCAGGCCAGGTACCGCGTCAGCCGGACGGTGTGGGGGCTGGTGACGGCGGGCCTGATCGCGGGCACCGTCGCGCTGCTCGTGGGCGGCCCGGACGTGGGGCCGCTCGTCGCAGCCGGCTGCTACGCGGCGCCCGGCACCATCCTCGCGCTGTACGGCCACGCCGCGCTCACCCGCAAGGTCGGGCTGCGGGTCGACGAGCGGGGCATCGAGTTCGGCGGGCGACCGCCGCTGTACCGCGTGACGTCCGACTTCGTGGCGTGGCCGGACATCTCGGCGGTGTACCTGTTCCGCGTGCGCCTGCTGCTGTGGACCGAGACCTACGTCGGCTTCGAGGGCCACGACGGTCCGGCCCCGCTGGCGCAGCGCATCCCGGCCAACGTCGTGAGCATGATCTGGCACGTGCCGGCCGACGTGGTGGCGGCCAGCCGCTCCACCAACGGGTTCCCGGTGGACCGCGCGGCGTTCATCGCCGCCGTGCACCTCGTCGCGCCGGACGTCCCGGTCGTGGACCTCACCGCCGTGGCGCCGATGCTGACCCCGACCCCACGGCGCTCGCCCTTCGGCTGAGGCTGAGGTAAGCGGCGTAGAGTCCGCGCGGTGACTGTGGAGCAGGTTCGGGACGCGTACACCGCCATCGCCGACATCTACATCGGGCTGTTCGGCACGAGCGAGCAGGTGGACGCCGAGGACCTCGCGTTCATCGGCCGCCATCTGACGATCCGGCCCGGCACCGTGCTCGACGCGGGCTGCGGCCCCGGCCAGATCACCGGCTACCTGCGGTCGCTGGGCGTCGATGCGCGGGGGATCGACATGGTCCCCGAGTTCGTCGCCTACGCGAAGGCGGCCCACCCGGACGGCGACTACCAGCTCGGGTCGATGCGCAACCTCGACATCGAGGACGGCTCCCTCGCCGGTGTCCTGGCCTGGTTCTCGCTGATCCACCTGCCGCCGGAGGAGATCGACGGTGCGCTCGCGGAGCTCCGGCGGGTGCTGGCGCCGGGGGGCACGCTGGTGGTCGGCTTCTTCGACTACGACGAGCTCGGCGCCTTCGACCACAAGGTGACGACGGCCTACCGCTGGCCCGCCGACGAGCTCGCCGCGCGGTTGGCGGCCGCCGGTTTCACGGAGGTCGAGCGCCAGCACCGACCCGCCGACGACACGCACCGCCAGGTCGCGGCGATCGCGGCGGTCCTGAACGGGTCCTGAGCTGGTGGTGAGCTGGTGGTGGGCTGGTCGTGGGCTGGTCGTGGGCCGGCTCAGCGGGTGGCGATGAGGCGGTGCAGGGAGGCGCGGGCGGGCGGGCCCCAGGTGGGCTGGCCGCCGGGCTCGCCGCGGACGCCGTTGTCGCCGATGATCAGGCCGGCGAGAGCCCGGCCCAACGCCCAGCCGCGAGCACGCCGCAGGGTCGCGGCATCCGGGGCCGGCCGGTAGGCCGCGTGGAAACGGTCGCGGTCGCCGTCCGGCAGCAGGATCCACGCGGCGGCGAGGTCGCAGGCCGGGTCGCCGGCGCAGAGGTCGCCGAAGTCGATCACGCCGCTGAGGACGCCGCCGGTGGTGAGGACGTTGGCCGGGTGCAGGTCCGCGTGGATCCACACCGGCGGCCCGGACCACGCGGGCGCGGCGACCGCGTCGTCCCAGGCGGCGGCGACGGCGTCCAGGTCGTCGATCAGCCCGCGCTCGGCGGCGAAGGTGAGACTCCTGGCGAACCCGTCGGCCACGTCGGCGAGCCGGCCGCCGCGGCCCCGGCCGACCGGCGCGCCGTCGGGGGCGGGCTGGTGCAGCGCCGCCAGGAACGCGGCCAGAGACTCCGCGGCGTCCGCTCCGCTCGTGATCGGGGCGCGGTCGGCCGGGGTGCCCGGCACCCAGTTGGTGATCAGCCAGGGCCGAGGGAACCGTGCGGTGGGTTCGCCGATTCGCTGGGGCACGGGCACCGCCAGCGGAAGCCGCGGGGCCAGCACGGGCACCCAGGCATGTTCCTTGCGCAGCAGCGTGTCGGCGTCCCCGGTGGCCCACGGCAGCCGGACGGCGAGGTCGTCGCCGAGCCGCCACAACTGGTTGTCCCAGCCGCGCGCGCCCAGGCGCACCGGGCGGTCGGCGAGGTCGGGGTGCTGCTCCAGCACCAGATCCCGGACCAGTTCAGCGGTGATCTCAAGCTCGTCATGGGACATCGGACGAACTGTAGTCGAGGGCCCAAATATTTCGAAAACGATGGATGTGTCGATGGGCGTGGCGCAGCCTGGCGGTGTGAGACGAGTCTTCGGCGTTGTCGTGCTGCTGGTGGCGTTCCTGGTGCCGGGGGCGGTGGCGGTCGCGGCGACCGGCACGCCCGTTGACGGCGGCACGGCGATGTACCCGCGCGCGGTCCGGCTCGCCGACGGGCGGGTGCTGCTCACCGTCACCCAGTTCCCGCCGGGTGGTCCGGCCGGTGCGATCTACGAGCACGCCGGCGGCGGGTTCCGTCGGGTCGGCACGGTCGCGGATCCCGAGGCGCGGCAGGGTCTGTGCTGCACGACGCTGTTCGAGCTGCCCCGGCAGGTCGGCGCGCTCGGCGCGGGCACGCTGCTGTGGGCCGGGGCGGTCGGGCAGGACGGCGGTGGCGAGCGGCGCATGACGATCCGGTTGTGGGCCAGCACCGACGCCGGCCGCAGCTGGCGCTTCCTGTCGACGGTGGCCCGGTCCGGCAACAGCGGCGGCCTGTGGGAGCCGGAGCTGGCCGTCGACCCGAGCGGGCGGCTCGTCGCGTACTTCGCCGACGAGAGCCAGCCCGGCCGCAGCCAGGTCCTGGTCCAGGCGGTCTCCGCCGACGGGGTGACCTGGTCGGCGCGGACGCCGATCGTGACCGGCCCGCAGCCCGGGCACCGTCCCGGCATGCCCGCGGTGCGGCGGCTGCCCGACGGTCGGTGGCTCCTCGCGTACGAGGTGTGCGGCTTCGGCGGGCAGTACGACTGCGCGGTGCGGTCGCGCACCTCGGCCGACGCGACGAACTGGGGCGACCCGGCGCGGCTGGACCCGGTGGTGACCACCGCCGACGGGCGCTACCTGACCGCGACCCCGACCCTCGCCACGACCGCCACCGGCCGGGTGCTGCTGATCGCGCAGCGGGTCCGCGCCGCGAACGGCACCGACCTGCCGGCCCCCGCGATGTTCACCAGCCTCGACAGCGGCGGGAGCTGGGCCGCCACGGCGGCGCCGGTCGCGGTCACCGGCCCCCGCCCGGGCGTCTGCGCGAACTACAGCCCGGTCGTCGTGCCCACCGTCGACGGCACCGGCGTGCTGCAGGTGACCACCGACGACACCGGGGCCGGCTGCCGGGCGGTCTACCGCGAGGCGCTGCTGCCGCCGTCCTCGAACGCCGCCGGTCGGTTCGCGCACTCCAGTGGCGCGTGCGTCGACGTGGCCGCCGGCGGCACCGCCAACGCCGCCGTGGTGCAGACGTGGCAGTGCAACGACGCGCCGGTCCAGCGGTGGACGCTGCGCCCCGACGGCTCGGTCGAGGCGCGCGGGCGCTGCCTGGACGTGCCGGGCGCGGCGACCGCCGCCGGCACCCCTCTGCAGATCTGGGACTGCAACGGCACCGCGGCCCAGCAGTGGCTGCGCCGCGCCGACGGGTCGCTGCTCAACCCGAACTCGGGCCGCTGCCTGGACGCGCCCGGCGGGGTCACCACCAATGGCACGCGATTGCAGCTGTGGGACTGCAACGGCGCGGCGCCGCAACGGTTCCCGTTCACCCCGTGGTGACCCGGCGCTGCGCGACGGCCTGGTCGCCCGGTCGACTACGCCCTCACCCGGCTGGGTGCCGGCCTCCTGCCGATCATGGTCGCGATCAAGGCCTGGGCCGAGGCCCGGGTGGCCTACGACGCGGGCCGGTTTTGACGGCGGCCGGCGTGGTATCTGGGAGGGTGCACTACGCCACACGGGAACTCGATACGAGAACCAGGGCCGCGATCGTGGAGCACTGGCGGGCGTCGGAAGCCGGCGAAACCGACCCGGAGCACGCGATCTACGCCGACGACGCCATCCTGGACTACCCACAGTCGGGTGAGCGGTTCCAGGGCCGGGCGACGATCGCGGCACAACGCGACGAGCACCCCGCCGACCGGCACTTCACCGTCCTGCGCATCGCGGGCTGCGGCGACCGGTGGGTGAGCGAATGCGTCATCACCTACGACGGCACGCCGACGTACTCGGTGAGCATCATGGAGTTCGCCGGCGAGCAGGTGGTCCACGAGACCCAGTACTTCGCCGACCCCTTCTGCCCTCCGCAGTGGCGGGCGGCGTTGGCGGAGCCGATGCCGGGAAGAACCATCGCCTGGAGCTGACCGGTGGCCAGTAGGCTGGCGGTCATGAACGCGGGCGCGCAGCCGCCATCCGGGCGTCTCCAGCGCGCGCCGAGCTGGCTGATCAACCAGGCCTCGGCGCACAGTCATCGCCTGGTGGCCGAGGGGTTCGCGGCCGTCGACGCGCGCGGCTATCACTACCGGCTGCTGGCCGCGCTGGCCGACGGCGGGCCCGCCAGCCAGGCCGAGCTGGGCCGCCGCACGGGCATCGACCGCAGTGACGTCGTCGCGGCCCTGAACGAGCTGGCCGGCCAGCAGCTGATCGAGCGGTCCCCGGACCCCGGGGACCGCCGGCGCAACGTCATCACCGCGACCCCGGCGGCGGCCCGGCACCTGGCCCGCCTGGACGGCGTCCTGGCGCAGATCCAGGACGACCTGTGCGCCCCGCTGTCGCCCGCTGAGCGGGAGCAGCTCGTGCGGCTCCTGACCCGGATCGTGGAGCACCACGCCAAGCCGGTGTGACGTGGCCAACGAATCGTTGGCCGTACCAACGAATGCGATATCGTTGGTCCGGCCAACGTTATTCGGTCCGACCCCTGGAGTCCGGTCATGATCACGCCCTTCCGCATCGACGTCCCGCAGGCCGACCTCGACGACCTCGCCGACCGCCTCGGCCGCACCCGCTGGCCCAACGAGGTCGCCGGCGCCGGCTGGGACTACGGCTTCCCCCTCGCCCGGCTCCAGGAGCTGGCCGGATACTGGCGCACCGGTTACGACTGGCGCGCCCACGAGGCCCGGCTCAACGAGCTGCCGCACTACACCACCGAGATCGAGGGCCAGAACATCCACTTCGTGCACGTCCGCTCCCCGAAGCCCGACGCGCTCGCGCTGGTCCTCACCCACGGCTGGCCCGGCTCGTTCCTGGAGTTCGAGGACGTGATCGAGCCGCTGTCGCGCGACTTCCACCTCGTGATCCCGTCCATCCCGGGGTACGGCTTCTCCGGCCCGACGCGCGAGCGCGGCTGGGACGCCGCCCGGATCGCACGGGCCTGGGCCGAGCTGATGCGCCGGCTCGGTTACGAGCGGTACGGCGCGCACGGCGGCGACTTCGGCGCGGGCATCTCCCTCGCCCTCGGCGCGGTGGCCCCCGAGCGGGTCGTCGGCGTGCACGTCAACTACCTGCCGACCCGGCCGGACCCGGACGCCGGCATCACCTTCTCCGAGTCGGACGAGGCCCGGCTGGACAAGATCCGGCACCTGATGGCGAACCGCCCGCCCTACCAGTCGCTGCTGGCCGCCACGCCGCAGACCATCGGCTACGCGCTGACGGACTCACCGGTCGGCCAGCTCGCCTGGATCGCCGAACGCTTCGCGCACTGGACGGACCCCGGCACGCCGGTCAGTGACGACAGGATGCTCACCGACATCTCGTTGTACTGGCTGACCGCCACCGCCGCCTCCTCGGGGCGGCTGCACCACGACGTCCCGCGGGGAGGGCCGCTGCAGTGCCCGGCACCGGTCGGCGTGGCGGTGTTCGCGCACGACATCACGCAGTCGGTGCGACCCCTCGCCGAGCGGCTCTACGACATCAGGCACTGGTCGGAGTTCGACCGCGGTGGCCACTTCGCCGCGATGGAGGTCCCGGACCTGCTCGCCGGCGACGTCCGCGACTTCTTCCTGACCGCGATCGACTGACCCCCTCCGGCATTCGTCCGGATCTTTTTTAAAGTCGCATTAGAACGCTAGGGGGCGCGACGGGGCGCGCTTAGGATACCGGCGGCCGTGGTGTCCTGCTCGTTGGAGTGTGTCTGTGTCCTACGTTGTGCGCCCCGGCGGTTGGTTCACCCGCGGGAGGCTCGGGCTGGTGGCGGGTGTGGCCGTGGCCGGGATCGTCGTCGCGGCCGCGGCGGTGTACCTGACCGGCGGCACTGGACCCGAGCCGGCGGACGCGGGCACCGTCGCCGCCGGATACGCCCCGGCCCCGTCCGGGCAGAGCGACCAGCCCAGCGCGGTGCCGTCCGGGTCCGCGTCCACGCGGCCGTCGGCGTCCGCGAAGGCCCCGGCGGCCGCTGGGGCCATCGAGCAGGCGGCGGTCAACGGCTGGATCCCGGTCGGGTCGGCCTGGAAGGCGCAGGCCGACGCCTATCAGGCGCTGGCGACCGACCCGGTCCCCGCCGGCGTGGGCAACCTGCCGGAGTTTCGGGCCGACTGCCAGTACAGCCACTCCCTGGCCGACGACCCGATCGTCTTCCCGGGCCTCGCCGGCGCCTCGCACATGCACTCCTTCGTCGGCAACAAGGCCGTCAACGCCGGCACCGGGTCCGGGGACCTGACGAAGTTCACGGCCACCACCTGCAAACCGGTCCAGGACCTCTCCGCGTACTGGGTGCCGACGCTGTATGAGAACGGCACCAACAAGCCGGTGGAGACCACCGGCTTCCGGGTCTACTACCGCTCGCTGCGCAGCAACTCGACCGGCCAGATGCCGATGCCCAACGGCCTGCGCATGATCGCCGGCGACGCGAAGAAGCAGCAGCCGACGCCGCGCGGCGCGCAAGGCCAGTTCTACTGCGCCTTCTACGGGCCGGGCGACCTGGACGGCGTCGCCCGCAGCACCAACGGCAACTGGCCCATCTGCGGGGCTCCCGCCACCCTGCACTTCATGCTGCAGTTCCCGGACTGCTGGGACGGCAAGCACCTGGACAGCCCCAACCACAAGGACCACGTGGCCTTCGGCTCCGGCAACGGCTGCCCGTCCAGCCATCCGGTGCGGATCCCGGCGATCACCTTCGACATCCAGTACGGGGCGAAGGGCACCCAGGAGGGCTACTACCTGTCCTCGGACAAGGAGGGCAAGAGCGCCTCGTCGATGCACGGCGACGCGTTCGTGATGTGGGACGTCACCACCATGAACAAGCGCACCAAGAACTGCGTGCTGCAGCGCCGGACCTGCGACAACAACGGATACCAGAAATAGGCTACGGGCCGTCCAGGTCCGCTGCCTTCAGGCGGGCGGTGAGCTGCTCGAGGGCCAGCAGCTCGGCACGCAGCGCCCGGCGGCCCTCGGTGGTGAGTTTGAGCCAGGTCCGGGGCCGGTTGCCCTCGTAGCCCTTGGTGACGACGACCAGGCCGGCGTCGGCGAGGACCTGCACGTGGCGGTTGAGGTTGCCGTCGGTGAGCTGCAGCTCGGTGCGCAGGGTGGCGAAGGCGCACTCGCGGATCTCGGCGAGCATGACGAGGATGCCGAGCCTGACCCGCTGGTGGATGACGTCGTCGAGACCGACCGCGGGATGCGGCTGCCCCTCGCTCACCGCAGTTGCCCGCGGGACCGGGCGGCGCGCACCAGGCCGACGAGGAGCAGCGGCAGCGTCATGAGGATCAGGGTAGGTCCCGGACGGTCCAGGCCGAACAGCGTCAGCTGGCCGCCCGGGCCGGACCCCTCGCCGCCGTTGAGGATCCAGGTCTGCCAGCCGAACAGGCCGCCGATGAAACCGATGGCGCAGAACTGCCAGGCGAGCACGGCCATCCAGACCCCGGACAGGGTGATGGCGGTGCTGCGCTCGACCACGCCGAGCGCGATCACGGCGACCGCGATGCTGAGCAGCGGGGTGAGCAGCCCCCGCCACCACGGGCCGCTGTCGGCGCTCAGCGTGGGGTCGGGCTCGCCGGTCGGGGCCGCGAACAGGGCGAGCAGGCAGAGCAGCGCGGCCAGTCCGGCGGTCACCGGCACCCGCCACGGCACGCGGATGCCCTGGCGGTGCTCGCGGCGCCGGTACCACTGGGCGACGAGCACGAACGCGAGCGGCGCGACGATCAGCCAGAAGACGTAGGAGGCCAGGGCGGCCCGCTGCTCCTCCGGCAGGCCACCCCAGAACGGGTAGCCGACGGACGACGCGTTCACGGTCGCGAACGGGTGCCGGTAGAGCCCGATGCTGAGCAGTGGCAGCGCGGCCAGGATGAGCGCCGGCAGCCAGGCGCCGGCGTGGGCGAGCCGCCGGCTGCGGGCTCTGAGCTCGCCCATCTCGGCCAGGACGGCCGCCGGGTCAGGAGTGGAACTGTCCATCGGTCACCTCTGCAATCCAGGGAACTCTGTAATCCAGAGTGTACCCCGGCGGCCATGAAGTCAACTACCGTCCGATCGTGGACGTCGCCGCCTGGCTGCACGGCGACGTCACTTCTACCTGCGCAACGGCTTCGAGCACCACCGGCAGATGCTGATCTGGGAGCCGTAGCCGCCGCGGGCGCAACCAGGGTTGCCCGGCACGCGTCTATCAGTCTGTTGGTCAACGGCGGGCCGGAGGACGGATGCGCGGGATGGCTCATGGCGGTTGGCTGTCGCTGGCGCCGTGGCGGCGCGGGCCGTTGCTGCTGCTCCGTCGGCCCAGCGTGGCCGTGGCGATCGCGGTCGCGGTCGCGGTAGCGGTCCTGCCGGCGGCGGCCGGTCCGGTGTTCCTGTCGTCGGCCGGCAGCGCAACGCTGCGGGCGAGGACCTCCTCGGTCTGCCCGGCGGCGCTCGGATCGCAGGTGGTCGCCCCGGAGCGGCCCGTCGATCCCGCCGTGCTGGCGACGGCGGTGACGCAGGAGGCGCAGGCCGCGGCGGAAGGGCTCGGCGATCCGGCCGTGACCCTGGTCAGCGCGGCGGTGGCGGTCGGCGACAACAGGGTCAACATCGCCGGGCGCAACGGCTTCGAAGCACATGTCCAGCGCATCGCCGGCGGTCCCGGTCACGGGTTGTGGCTGCCCGACCGGTTCGCGGCCGAGCACGGGCTGCGGCCCGGGGACACCGTCACGATCTCGCCGAACGTCGAGGAGTGGAGCGCCGACAACGTGCGGCGGGTCTGGGCGCCGACGGCGGTGCCGGTCGTGGCGATCTACCGGGACCTGCGTGACCGGTCCGGCGACGACCCGTTCTGGTGCGGCATCTC
Organism: Dactylosporangium siamense; assembly: GCF_016862795.1. Taxonomy (GTDB): domain Bacteria; phylum Actinomycetota; class Actinomycetes; order Mycobacteriales; family Micromonosporaceae; genus Dactylosporangium; species Dactylosporangium siamense. Next base: position 110,448 of record NZ_BONQ01000081.1, read on the forward strand.
GACGCTGTACCGTGGCGACCCGGCCCAGCAGGCGGGCGGCCTCGGCAGCGACGTGCCGGTGCTCGACCTCCTCCTGGCCGATCGGGCGAGCATGCTGGCCATCGCGAGCGGCGCGCACGTCCAGACCGCCCAGCGCATCGAGCGGGCGCCGGCGACGATCGACCTGACCGCGCCCGAGGCGACCCGGCTCGCCGCCGGCATCACCACCATGCACGAGCGGTTGCGGACCACCGGGTACGACGGCCGGATCCTGTACCGCACCGCCCTGCCACCGCTGGCGGGGCGGGCGGCACTGGTCGAGCGGGAGCTGCGCGGGACGGTGCTGCCGATCAGCGCCGGCGGTCTGCTGGTGGGCCTGGCGGTGGTGATGGCGGCGGGCGCGTTCTGGGTCCGTCGCCGCGAGCGGGAGCTCGTCGTCCTCGCCACATTCGGCGCGACCGCACCCTGGCTGGGGGTCAAGGCCGCCCTGGAGGCGTTGCCCGCCCTCACCGCCGGCGCCGTGGGCGGCTGGTCACTGGCCTGGCTCCTGGTCGCGCGGGTGGGGCCGAGCAGCGACGTGTCGGGCGCGGCGCTGGTGCAGTCGCTGATCGCCGCGGGGTCCGCATTCCTCCTCGCGGCAGCGGTGCTGGGGGTGACCGCCGCACTCGCGTGCCGGCCCCTGACCGGCGCGCCCGCTCCCAAGGCACGGGTCCGGCGCCGCCTGGCCGTGGCGCCGTGGGAGCTGCTGCTGCTCGCGGCCGCGGCCGGCTACTGGTCCACCGGCGGCGACCGGTCCATGGTGCGGCTCGGCAGTCAGTACGGGACCATGGTGCAGCTCCCGGGGAAGCTGCTCGTCGTGCCGATGCTGGCGATGCTGTGCCTCTGCGTCCTCGGCGCGCGCCTGGCGACGGCGGCCGTGCGGCGGTGGACCCGATCGACGACGGTGGCGCGGTCGGCGGTGCGGCTGCTGTACCGGCGGCGGCTGCGCCACTCGGCCGCGGCGGCGGTGACCCTCGCCCTGATCACGGCATTGCCCGTCGCGGTGGCCGGTTACGGCGCGACGGCGACCAGGACCGTCAGTGCCACGCTCGCCGCGCAGGCCAGGCTCGGCGCCGGCAGCGACGTGGTGATCACGCTGGCCGAGCCGGGTGCGATCCCCGCGACTCTCGCCGGCCGGGCCACGCCGGTGCTGCGCGTGGACTACGTGCAGCTCGACGACCGGCAGGTCTCGCTGCTGGCGGTCGACCCGGTGACGTTCGCCGACGTCGCGTTCTGGGACGACCGCCTGGACGACACCACGCTCGCCGAGGCGACCCGTGCCCTGCGCGCACCCGCCAAGGGGGCGATCGCATCGGCGCCGGTGCCGGACGGCACGGCCACGATGACGTTCGGCGCCGACCCTCCGGTCGACCTCGAGGTCACGTCCCTGTCGACGCTGCCCGCCCCGCGCGGCGGTTATCCGGTCCTGCTCGTCGACCGGGCGGCCGTCGGCCAGGAGGTGCTCGTCCGCGCCGTGCCGCAACTGTGGGTGCGCGGTGACCCGGACCCGATCCGCGCGGCCGTCGACGCGGCGGGCCTGCGGGTCGCGTCGTTCTCCGTTGCCGACGACCGCCTCGCGGGCACGTTCTACCAGCCGGTGACGTACACGTTCGCCTACCTGTCCGCGCTGTCCCTGCTGACCGCGACGGTGGCGATGGTGGGCTTCCTGCTGTACCTGGAGTCGCGCCTGCGTGTGCTGCGCCGTGGGTACGCGATGCTCCGGCTGATGGGGCTGCGCTCCGCCGTGCAGGGGTGGCTGCTGCTGGCGGAGCTCGCCGGTTCCCTCGTCGCCGGGTGCGCGGCGGGGCTCGGCCTGGCTGTCACCGCCGCTGTCGCGGTCCGTGACCAGCTCAACGTCGACCCTGCCGCGCCGCCGGGCACCGTGCTGTCCTTCCCGTGGCCGGTGATGGCAGGCCTGCTCACCGCGGTGGGCTGCTTCGCCGTCCTGGTGGCGGTGGTGACCCACTGGCGGCTCACCCGCAGCCGGACCTCGGAGGTGCTGCGTGACATCGACTGAACAGGGCGCCGGCTGCGTGCGGGTCTCCCGCTCGTACCGGGTCGACGGGCATCTGGTGCCCGCCCTGGTGCACGTGGACGTCAGCGCCCCGGCGGGCATGATCACCGCGGTGATCGGCCCGTCAGGCTCCGGCAAGTCGACCCTGCTGCGCCTGCTGACCGGCATGGACAGCCCGGACGAGGGCACGGTCACGATCGCCGGGCAGGACATCGGCGCACTGTCGGCGGCCGGCCGGGCCCGGCTGCGCCGGTCGCGGCTGGGCCTGGTGCGCCAGGACCCTGGCGACAACCTCCTCGCCTATCTGACGGTCCGACAGCATCTGCGGCTCGCCGCACAGATCCGCGGTGTACCCGAGGAGACCGGCGAAGCGTTACTGGCGCCGCTCGGCATCGACGGCAGGGTGAACCACCTGCCCCACCAGCTGTCCGGCGGCGAGCGGCAACGGGTCGCGATCGCGTTCGCCGCGGTCGGTCCTCCGTCGGTCCTGGTGGCGGACGAGCCGACCGGCCAGCTCGACCACGGCAACGTCGACGCCGTGGTCGCCGCCCTACGGGTCATCGCCGACGCCGGCGTGGCGGTCGTCGCGGCCACCCATGATCCCGCCGTGTGGCAGCGCGCCGACCGGGTGGTCCGGCTGCAGGCCGGCCGGGTCGTCCAGGAGGCGACGTGACGACACCAGTGGTGACAACCCACTCGGTCACGCGCCGCTACCCGGGCGCGGGACGGGTCACCGCGCTCGACGGGGTCTCGGTGGAGATCCACGCCGGCGAGCTGACCGTCGTGGCGGGCCCGTCCGGCTCGGGCAAGACCACGCTCATCAGCGTCCTCGCCGGCCACGAACCCCCGGACACCGGCACCGTGACGACGCGGCTCGGCAGCCGGTGGCACGAGACCGGCTTCGTGCCGCAGTCCCTCGCCCTCCTGCCGGAGCTGAGCATCCGGGAGAACGTCGAGCTGCCCGCGCTGCTGTCGACCCACACCGGCCACCCGACTGATGAGCTCCTGCGGACCCTCGACCTCGCCCACCTCGCGGACCGGCTGCCAGCGCAGGTGTCCGGCGGGGAGCAGCAGCGCGCGTCCCTCGCCCGGGCCCTGCGCCTGTCGCCCGCGCTCCTGCTCGCCGACGAGCCGACCGGCCATCAGGACCCCGCCCGCGTCCAGCTCCTCCTGGACGTGCTGCGCTCGCACGCCCACACGGGCCACGCCGTCGTCGTCGCCAGCCACGACGAACAGGTCATCGCCGGTGCCGACCGGATCCTGACCCTGCGCGACGGCCGCCTCGCCGGCGACACCCGCCCCACCGCCGGCATGCCGCGACCCTGGTGAGACGACGCCGTGCGGCAGCCGGCATGGGCCTTAGGTCCAGCTCGACGCGCCGGGCGGCCCCGATGCCGTTACGGCAGCCCGCCCGCCCCCGGGGTGTCGCCCCGACGAGCGGCGATGAGCAGGCCGACACCGTCGAGGATGCGGTCGATGCCGAACGTGAACGCCTGGTTGCGGCCCTCGGCCGGTTCGGCGAGCGTCGCGGCGAGCGCCGGGAACCGGTCGGCGTGCCGGCCGATGACGGCGCCGATCGCGTCGAGCAGCTCACCCTCCGGGGCCGCCGCGCCGTGCCGGGCGACGGCCGCCTGCTGGGCGATCATCCGCGCGTGACCGGCGAGGACCGCGACGGTGTCGAGGCGCTCGGCCGCGGTCAGCCCGCTGTCGGCGAGCACCGACAGCGCCGCCTCCATCCAGGCGAGCTCGTTCGGGCCGATCGGGCGGGGGCCGAGCGTGGCCTCCAGGGCCCACGGGTGCGTCACGAAGCGCTCCAGCATGGCTGATGCCCAGGCGCTGAGCCCGGCCCGCCAGTCGGTCCCCGGGACCGCCGGGGGCGCACCGATCGCCCGCTCCACCATGAGCGCGACGAGCTCGGCCTTGCCCGGCACGTAGCGGTACAGCGACATCTTCGTGAAGCCGAGCTCGGCCGCGATCCGTTGCATGGACAGGGCGGCGAGCCCCTCGGCGCGGGCGAGCGCGACGCCGGTGTCGGCGACCTGCTGCGCGGTCAGCGCCGGCTTCGGCCCGCGGGTCGGCTGCGGCCGCTCCGCCCACAGGAACTCGATCGTCATCTCGGCCACCCCTTGCCCGGTCCGGAAACTGCGTCTACCGTACACAGAAGTAACCGTGTCCGCCGGACACAATTTCCGAGGGGGACCTTGCGATGCCTTCCGTTCTGATCTCCGGTGCCGGTGTCGCCGGCTTCGTGCTCGCCCACTGGCTCGGCCGCGCGGGCTACGACACCACCGTGGTGGAAATCGCCCCGACGCTGCGGACCGGCGGCAACGCGGTCGACTTCCGCGGCCCGCTGCACCGCTCGATCCTGGAGCGGATGGGCATCCTGGCCGACCTGCAGCGGGTGCGGACCGGCGGCACCGCGATGCGCTTCGTCGACGAGCACGGCCGGCGCCTCATGGAGCTGCCCGCGGACTTCGCCGGCGGCGACCTCGAGGTGCTGCGCGGCGACCTTGCCCGGGTCCTGCACGAGCATGCCCGGGCGACCGCCGAGTTCCGCTTCGGCGACAGCGTCACCGCGCTGGTCGAGACGCCCGACGGGGTGGACGTGACCTTCGCCGGCGGCACCCACCGCAGGTTCGACCTCGTGGTTGGCGCCGACGGGGTGCACTCGGGGGTGCGCCGGCTCGTCTTCGGCCCCGAGTCGCGCTACGTGCGCCACCTCGGCTACTACGTCGCCACCTGGAGCGTGCCCAACGATCTCGGCCTGCGGGACCGCACCTCGCTGCTGTACAACGTGCCGGGCCGCATGGCGAGCGTCGGCGGCGACCACCGCGACCCCGCCCGGGCCGGCGCGTTCCTGGCGTTCGCCTCGCCGCCGCTGGAGTTCGACCGGCGCGACGCCGAGGCGCAGAAGGCGATCCTGCGGGACCGGTTCGCCGGTGTCGGCTGGCAGGTGCCGCGGCTCCTCGCCGCACTGGACGACACTCCCGACCTGTACTTCGACGCGATCTGCCGGGTCGACATCACGCCGTGGTCGCGCGGGCGGGTCGTGCTGGTCGGGGACGCGGCCTGCGGCGCCACCATCGGCGGGATGGGCACCGGGACCGGGCTCGTCGCCGCCTACACCCTGGCCGGCGAACTCGTCGCGGCCGGTGGTGACCACACGGTGGCCTTCCCGCGCTACGAGCGGCTCCTGCACGACTATGCCCGGCGCACCCAGAAGGGCGGCGACACCACCGGCCGGTTCCTCGCGCCCCGGCGGGCGTGGGCGGCCCGGACGCGCAACTGGATGCTGAACCGGCCCGCTGTCATGGCCCTGCAGCTGAAGCTCGCCGACGACCGGGCCACCGATCTGGCGCTGCCCGACTACGCGCTGGCCGGCTGACGCGCCGGTTGCTCGTCGCATCGTGGCTTCCCGATGCGTGCATCTTCCGATACGGTTCGACCGTCATCCGTTGCGGCCGATGTATCGACCTATGGGAGAGCGGTTTCTCGCACGACAGCATTGCCCTGCCGCAGATCAGGACGTCCGATGATTGCCATGACAGTAGTTTGTGAAATCGCTCTCACGATTTGATGAAAAGAGGACGGTCGATGCGCGGCGACGGGGGCCGGGATCTGCCATGGACATCATGACCGCGCCGCCGCGCTGCACGGTCATCGTGCCGACGTACAACCGGGCCGCGCTGCTGCGGCACACCCTCGACTCGTTCGTGCGGCAGGACCTGCCGGTCGACGACTTCGAGGTGATCGTGGCCGACGACGGATCCAGCGACGGCACCGACGAGCTGGTCGCCGGCTACGCGGACCGGCTGCACATCCGGTACCGCTACCAGCAGGACGAAGGCTTCCGGGCGGCGCAGGCCCGCAACATGGGCCTGCGGGACGCCCGCGGCCCGGTGAGCGTCTTCGTCGACTCCGGCGTGGTGCTCAGCTCGCGGGCGCTGACCGCGCACTGCGCCGCACACGAGCGCACGACCGGCCCGGCCGCGGTCATCGGCTACGTCTGGGCCGCGCCGTCGACCAACACACCACCGCCGGGCAGCGTCGACCCGGCGGACCCGGACGGCACCATCGAGCGGCTCGCGCGGGACCGTTCGCTGCCCGACATCCGCGACCACTACTACGACCGCTACGGCGAGCGGCTGTGGACCCTCGCGGCGCCCTGGCTGGTCTTCTGGACCTGCAACGTGTCGGTGAACACGGCACAGGCCCGTGCGGTCGGGATGTTCGACGAGGCGTACCGGTCCTGGGGCGGTGAGGACGTCGATCTGGCGTACCGGCTGCATCGTGCGGGAGCCCGGTTCCTGCTGAGCCGGGACGCGGCCGCGGTGCACTGCCCGCACCCCAAGGAGGACACCCGCAGCGCCACGGCGAACCACCGGTACTTCGCCGCCAAGTACGACACCCCGATCACGCGCCTGCGCCCGGACCACGACAACTTCCTCATCGAGCAGGTCATCCGCGACCGGAACCTGCCGTCCTGCGCGGAGTACCTCGCGGCGCGCGGGACCGGGTGACGGCGATGGACGGCACGAACCCGGGCTTCGCGCACCTGATCAGGGACGGCGCCCTGCGGCGCATCATGGCGAACCCGGGGCTTCACTGCGCCGCCCTGACCGCGGCGGCCACGATCCTCCTGGCCGCCGCCGCCCGGCTGACCCGGACCCGCGCCGAGGAGCCGGACAGCGCGCCCGCCACCGCTGTCTCCCCGGAGCCGGCCACGTAGGTTGTGCCGTCACCCGGCTCGAAGCGCTTCCGTGGCGGGGATCCGAGCCGCCCAACGCCTTGCCGGTGATCCTCGGCGGCCACGTACGATGACGGCACCCGACGGCCGGGCGGAGGTGGGGACGACGAACCGCGACGAATGGTCGCAGCCGGTGCGGCGATCGGTGGTCCCGGTGTCCGCGCTGGCGTTCGGTGTCTCCGGCTGGCTCATGGCGCACCTGGTCACGTCGTGGCTGCTCGCCCACCAGCATGAGGCGGCGCACGGTGTCGCCGCCGGCGTCGGGCACGTCCACGCCCGGGACGCCGCGCTGGCGGTGCTGGTGGCGGCGCTGACCGGGGTCGCGCTGCTCGCGGTCGCCTGCGCGGTGTCGCTGCGGCCGGGCGCCGCCCCCGCCGGGGTGCGGCAGGCCGGGCGGTGGTCCGTCGGGGTGTTCCTCGCCGCGGAGTCGGCCGGCTTCGCGTTCTCCGAGCAGCATGTCGTGCCGCCGCCGCTGGTGCTGCTGGCCGGTCTCGCGGTGCACGCACTGTGCGCTGCGACCGCTGCGGTGCTGTGCCGGCGTGGGGTCGAGGGAATCCTCATCGCGGCCGCGGCGCTCGCAGGCGTGCCCATCAGCGTGGAGCAGCCCGCGCCCGGCGGGTTCGGACCGCCGCCGCAGCGCCGATCCAGGCGGCTGTCGTTGCGGCGGGCCGGCCGTGGTCCTCCCCGGTGGTCGGTGTTCGCTTAGCCGCTGACCTGGTGCTCGTCCGGTCGGCGGTGTTGGTGTCCCGTCCGGCTCAGACGTCACCGGGTCCGGCTTGCCGTGCCCCCACTCCCATCGAGAGGGCTTCCATCGCCATGCCATACCGTCGTGCCTTACGTGCCGTCATCGGCCTCGGGCTCGCGCTCACCTTCGTCCTCACCGTCCCGTCGACCGCGTCCGCGCACGGCGTCGACGGTGCCGGCAAGACCATCCCCGAGTTCGTGTGGCTCGGGATCACCCACATGCTGCTCGGCTGGGACCACCTGCTGTTCGTCGCCGGGGTCGCGTTGATCGCCGGGCAGGCCCGCCGCGCGGCCGGGCTGATCTCGCTGTTCGCGCTCGGTCACAGCGTCACGCTGATCGCCGCGTCCCTCGCCGAGTGGCGGATCAGCCCGGTCAAGGTCGACCTCGTCATCGGGCTCAGCGTCGTGTTCGTCGGCGCCGTCGCGCTGTTCGCCCGGCCGAAGACCCCGATGCACTGGCGGTGGTTCGCCGGTGCGGTCGCCGGGTTCGGGCTCATCCACGGGCTCGGGTTGTCGACCCGGTTGCAGGACATCGACGTCCATGGTCTCGGCAGCCTCGGCCGGATCGTCGCGTTCAACGTCGGCATCGAGGTCGGTCAGGTCCTCGCGCTGCTCGCGGTCGCGATCATCGCCAGCTACCTGCCGGCGAAGCTGACCTCGGACCAGGCACAGCGGGTCGCGTCGGTCGGGCTCATCGTGCTGGGCTTCCTCGCCGCCGGCCTCGTGCTGCTGGACCGCGCGAACCGCCCGGATCCGCTGCCGGCAGCGGCGTCGGGGCCGTGCGCGGCGGGGGAGCGGCAGGACACGTTGCCGTACGGGGCAGGTGGCCACCCGGCGCGGGACTTCTACGAGCCGGCCGAGACGGCACCGCTGAAGGACTTCGGGCATGTGCTCGGCGACGGGCACGTCATCGTGCAGTACCAGCCGGCGCTGCCCGCCGAACAGCTCGCCGAACTGCGGACCTACATCACCGGCCCGGCGGGTGGGAAGGTCTCCGCGGGCCCGCGCCCGGACCAGGCGGCGCTGCTGACCGCGACGCACGTGCGCGGCACGCTGACCTGTTCGGCGTACGACCTGCCGGCGTTGCAGCAGTTCGTGAAGGCGTGGTTCGCCGACCCCCGGTCCAAGACCGCGGAGTGACCGGACCGCCCGCGCGTGTCTGCTGCGCGCGGGCGTCCGTCGGGTTCGGCGGCGCGCCGAGACCGACGTGGTCTTCTGCGTGCACGCTGAGCGTCGAGGCGGGGCACCGTCTGCCGCACGCGGTGCCCCGCCTCGCGACCGCCACCGTCAACCGGTCATGACGGTGTACAGGAAGCCCACAATGATCAGGATTCCCACCACACCGATCAGCACGAGCGCTCCGGCGCCAGGGACGCTGGTCGACTCCTCGTCGTCGTGTTTGTCAGGTTCCAAAAGATGCTCCGTCCGTCGTGTCGCAGCGCGGCACCGTGTCGCGGGAGCCCCGGCCGGGCGACGGTGCGCAACTGCGCCGGTCCGCTCCCGGGCGAGGCCCGGTGCGCAGGGAGGTCGAGCCCGGGACGCTCGGCGTCCCGGCAAGGTCACACCTGGCGCAGCGGCGGGGCGCGCCCCAAGACCGATGCGGTCCACCACAGCGGGCGCAACGGCGCCGGATGACGGGCGGTGCTGTGCGGCGGCCGCGCGGCGGGCGCTGCGACCGGACGCTGGACAGGCAGGCGCACGCCGTCGAGCCAGCGCCGCCACAACAACCCCGCGCACGCACCGACTCCGGCGTGGATCGCGGCCCCGGCGAGCAGCAGCGGCCAGGTCCGGGCGAGGCTGCCGGCCCCGTACACGACGGTATGACCGACGAGGAAGGACACGATCGACAGGCCGCTGGCCGACAGGACAACGGGCCGGGTGGCGTGCCGCCGTCTCGCGGCCACCGCGGCCGCGCCGGTCGAGGCGAGCAGCAGGCAGCCGATCAGCAACGCCGACGCCAGCGCCTGATTGTGGACGTGCGGCAGCCCGGCGGGCGTGCCGTGGGCGGCCTCGTGTGCGTGGGTGAGCAGCCGGGCGATCAGCACTTCCGCGACCAGCAGCGCGCACACACCGGCGATCAGCGCCGACGCGGACCACACCAGTCCGCGCAGCCGTCCGGTGATGTCCGCTGCCACATCCGCCCGCTTCGTCGTCTGCGATCGTCGTCCGACACCAGCATCGTCCCAGATGCCGCGGTTGCCGCTCAACCGGGCGAACGGTACACGGGACGCCGCGCGGAGGGGGAGTCGCTCTCGCGTTGGAGTTCCTCCGGATGCCCTGATCGGCGTCCGGGCCGCCATCGTTTGAGTGCCAGGGCCCGCCGCTCGACCAGGTGCCACGAGGCAACCGCCAGGCCGGCCGTGAGCAGCAGCGACACCGCCGTGTACCCCGCGTAGCCGAGCCGCGCCACGCCGAACGTGGCGAGGGCCTGCTGGACGACGAACCCGTAGATGTACACGCCGTACGAATAGTCGTTGTCCTGCCCGACCCGGCGCAGCCGGCGGGGTGCCCGGACGGCCGCCCACACCAGGACGTACGCCAGGGCCGGCAGCCCGACGACGAAGAACCCACCGAGCAGCAGCGACCCGATGAGCACGACCACGCCGGCGACACCGAGGCCGTCATGGATCGGTATCCGCGTGCGGTACACCTCGAGCACCGAGCCGAGCAGGAACGCGAATCCCAGGTACATCAACCACTGGTGGGAGACCGCACCGAACAACGGCAGCGTGGTCGAGCCGTAGTGCCCGGCCGGCGGCCCGACCGGCAGCCGCGACTGCACCTGGTCGGCGACGATCCGGAGGTACAGGACGGCGGCGGCGACCGGCAGCAGCCACGGCGCCCGCCGCAGCACACCGGTCACCGCGACCAGCCCGGCCACGGCATAACAGGCCGACTCGTAGATCAGCGACCACAACGCACCGTTGAAGACGCTGCTGCTCGTCTCCCGCCCCCACGGTGTCGAGGTCGCGAGGAGGTCCTGGATGCCGTACTGGCGGACCCCGACGAACCAGTTGTTCCACACGTACTGCACCGGCCCGCGCGGCCCGTCGAGGAACCCGTCGAGGGTGCCGCGTTCGTGCAGCGCCACGACCGGCGCGACGACGAACGCGGTGACGAGCAGGCACACCCACAGCCCTGGCAGGATGCGCAGCGCGCGATGCCAGGCGAACCGGCCGATCGGAGTCCGTGCGGCGCTGCGGGTGATGAGCAGCCCGGACAGCACGAAGAACCCGAAGACGGCGAGGGTGCCGACGTTGGTCTGGCTCCGGAACCGCGAGTGGCCGAGATCCTCCCACCCGAAGCCGAGGGAGGTGGCGTGGGCGACGACGACGGCCACGGCCAAGGTGAGCCGGATGGATCCCATGCCGTTGTCGCGGCCGGCGGAGCAGGTTTCGAGGGTGCCGTGGCCGCCGAACCGGTGTCTGCCGCGATGTCGGGTCGGGTTCGAGGTTGGTGCGGGCATGCGCGCTCCTGATGACGATGACGCCCCGCGTGTGCGTTGCGGGCCGCGGAGAGGACCGCCGTGCTGCCTGGAGCGCGGCGGTGGGGGACGCAGTGGGCCTGACCGCCCACGGCACCGGCCCGTTCGGGCGCGCAGCGCCGCGCCTGACGCGCGACGGCGTCAGGCGTGCAAGCGGGGTTCGGTCAGGCCGGCGCGGCCGGAGGAGCGCGACCGGCGGCGCAGCCGGTCAGCCAGCGGGTCGCCAACGGGAGCGTGTCGTCAGCGGACGGGACCGCAGTGATCTCGGGCTCGGGGGTGCCGGCCCGCAGCAGGTGCACCGCCAGGCGCAGCACCCGGTCGGTGTTCCGCCGCCACACCAGGCCCGCGGCGGCGCCGACCAGCGCGTGGATCGCGGCCCCGTACAGCAGCAGCATCGGTGCCGGGACGGCGTGCGTCCCGGCGACGGCGACATCGACGCACTCGACCAGCAGGAACGTCGCGGTCGACGCCGCGCTGGCCCGGCGGACGGTCCCGGCCGGGTCGCCACTGCGTCGCCGCAGTGGCACTGTCACCACCGCGGCTGCGGCGAGACAGGATGCGAGCAGGAACAACCCGACCACCGCCGCGGCGTGGCCGCGGTGCAGGTGCTCGACCGTCGCCGTCCCGTCCGGCCCGGGATGCGAGTGGGTCAGCAGCCGCCCGGTCAACAGGTGTGCGGTGAGCCAGCTCAGCCCGCCGACCACCGCGGCGGCCAGGGCCCCGGCCAGCCAGTCGGCGCGACGCGTCGGCGTGCGCGCGCTGGGCCGGGCCATCACCCTCCTACGGTCTGCGGTGGAGCCTTCCAGACCGCCATCCTACGCAACGACACTCCAGGGGTTTGCGCCGCAGAGCGGCCAAAGGGGACGATGCGCGCATGACAGACGGCGTGGACGACATCATCGGCTGGCGATGGCTCGACGCCCGGTTGGCGCGACGCGCTCGACGGCAGGCCGGCGCCGAGCTCGCGCCGAGCCGGCTGCGTCGGGCCGCCACCGCCGTCGTCGCCGTCGTCGTGCAGGTCGGGGCGTTCGCGGTCCTGCTGTGCGGCGCGTGGTTGTGCACCGTGCGGTTCCCCAGCGCCGCGCTGCTGCCCGGCGCGGTGCTGCTGCTCTTCGGCGTGCTGACCCTGCCCCGACCGCAGGCCCTGCCCCGCCACGCCGTCACCGTCCGGCGTGCGGACGCGGTCGCGCTGCACGCGCTGGTCGACCGGACCGCCGCCGCGCTCAACGTGCCCGCCCCGCACATCATCGCGATGGACGACCGGTTCGCCGCCGACTCGGGCTTCGCCGGCCTGCTGCGCCGCCGCTACCTGCGTATCGGCGTCCCGCTCTGGGCGGTGCTCGACCCCGCGCAGCGCACCGCGCTGGTGGCCCTGGAACTCGCCAGGTTCAGCGGTGACCCGAGCCGCACCGCGCTCACCGGCACCGTCGAACGAACCCTCGCCACCATGGTGACGATCTTCGAACCGGCCGCAGACAAACGACTGCACGCGAGCCGCGAAGACGACGTCACCAGCATGATGGCGGCAAACCCGCAGCGCATCGGCCAGCAGCACGCACAGTCGTACACCAATCTCGTCGGCGACCTCGTCCGCCCGCTCATGGCGCTCCTGCAGGGCGCCTTCGGCCTCGTGCGCCTCGGCTACCTGACGCTGCTGCAGCCCGACGCGTTCCGAGCGGTCGTCGCCGCGGACGCCCGTGCGGCCGCCGTGGCCGGAACGCCGCAGGTCCGGTCGGTCCTCGCCACGCGGCTGCTCGCCGAATCGATGGTGACCGTCCTGCGCCGCGACGCCCGCGCGGGCGACCGCTCCGGCGCGGTCCCGCGCGACGAACCCCAGGCGGTCGTCGCCGGCTGGCCGGTCCTCGCCGCCGAAGTCCTGGCAACGGCCGCACCGTCGATGCCAGCACGCTGCGAAGCCGACGTGACCCGTCACGCGTCACCGTTCGCCGTCACGCCGCCGCTCGGCCGGCGCCTCGAGATGCTCACCGATGCGCCGCCGCCCCTTCCCGCCGACGGGTGGGCTGACCCGCAGGAATCGGCGGAGACCGACGTCGAGCTGCGGCCGATGTACCGCCGGCTGGTGCGGGACCTCAGGAACGGGTAACTCCATCCCGCGGCATGCGAGCCGTTGGCACAATGCCATCGTCATCGTTCGCGCCTCGTCAGCCGTTGCGGATGTTGTCGAGAGGGCGGCTCGGCGCTTCACCGGCGCTGCTGCCGGCGTCGTCCCTAGCCCGTGGGCATCGAGCGGGCGGCCTCAGCGGTCCGCTGTGCGAGGTCCCGACGATCGTCGGGCGGGTTGAACGCGTCGTTGAGCGAGACAGCCCGGTTCGAGCGTCCAACCGGCACGGTCAACGCCGTCACCGCCCGGCCGCTCCGCTCGACCATCACCATTGCCTGTGGCAGGTATCCGCCCAGCATGGACTTGAAGATCGGATGGTTGGACGCGAGATACTCCGCCACCAGCGCGTCGACGAACGCGGCGAACACCTCGGGGTCAACGGCATACTCGTCGATCTCCAGGTCCACGATGCCGCACGGCCGGGCCGCGACCGGCTCCAACGCCCCGGTCATCCGGAAGAAGAGCTGCGCCACCCTTGTCGCCGGGTTCCACAACGTCTGCCCGGTCGTCACATCGTCGAAGTACTGACTCACCGCACCATGATCACCGCCGCGCTCGCAGCGCCACAATCGAAATACGCAGGCGGCCCGGAGCGGTCGCCCCCGGACTGTTAGCGTTCGGCGCATGTGGATCGAGGAGGTTGTGGCCGGTCGACCGGCTTGGCGGCACGTCGCGTCGGGGGTGGTGTTCCGCGCGATGCCGGGCGGGACGTTCCGCATGGGCCTGTCCGAGGCGGAACTGGAAGCGGTGCGCGCCATCGAGCGCAGCGGCGGAGTGGAGGACACGCTTGAGCCGTTCCTCGCCGGCGCCGGGGACGCCCAGCCGACGCGTGAGGTGCGGATCGAGCCGTTCCTGATCGCCCGGCACCCGTTGACGGTCGCCCAGGTGCGGCACTGGCTGCCCGAGTACGAGGACGACTACGCCGGCGCGGACTCCGGCGCGGCTCGGCTCGAGGGGGACCTGGACGACCTGCTGGAGGCGCTGCCGTTCCGGCTGCCCAGCGAGGCCGAATGGGAGTACGCGGCCCGGGCCGGCACCATGACCCTGACGTTCCGCGGGGACGGCAAGCCCGGCGAGGATCAACTGCTCGACGACTTCGGCGACGAGGAGCGGACAGCCGCCGCTGAGAACGCGTTCGGGCTGGCCGGGATGGGCTCGGTGAGCGAGATCTGCGCCGACGTGTGGATTCCCGGTTTTGCGGGCGCTCCGGCCGATGCGCGCCCACGCGACGGCGACGGGTCCCGAGTGGTGCGCGGTGGCGCCGCCGACCTGTACCCGTGGCAGGGCTGCGACGAATGGCTCCTGCTGCTGGCCGCCGCCCGGTATGAGCACATCCAGTTCACCGGGGTGCGCCCGGTGGCACCGCTGCCGTCGACCGAGTCTTGATCACGTTTCCGCTCAGCGCCGGGATCTTCGTGTACGCCAACAGCTACGACGAACTGAGCCTGCCGCAGGTGCAGTTCCACCGCAGCACGCTGCGACGACTGTCGGCGCTGGACCTGTGGTTCTGGTGCATGCAGGACTACCTCGGGTGAGTGCTGCGCTGCCGCGACGCCAGGTCGTCGGCTGCGCCCTGCCACCGCGGGTGGTCGAAGGTGAACCCGGCGTCGGTGAGCCGTGCCGGAACGACCCGCCGGCTCTTCAGCAGCAGCTCGGTGTCGGATCGGATCGCGAATGCGCCCAGCTCGGCCATCCACTTCGTGGCCGGCAGACCGACCGGCATCCGTGCCGCCGAACGCAGCGCTCGCATGAAGTCCCGATGCGGCAACGGGCCGGGGGCGGCCACGTTCACGGGTCCGGCGAGGTCGTCGCGCTCGATCAGGAACTGGATCGCGTTGACGAAGTCGCGGTCGTGGATCCATGAGACGTACTGCCTGCCGCCGGCGACCGGTCCGCCGAGCCCGAGCCGGGCGAGCCGGCTCAGCACGTCGAACACGCCACCGCGGTCGGGGCTCATCACCATGGCCGATCGCAGCGCCACCTTGCGCGTGCCGGGAGTCGTGGCCTGTTCCTGGGCGGCTTCCCAGTTTCGGGCGATCTTGACGCTGTACGCCCAGTAGGCCGGCACACCGGGCTCGTCGCCGCCGATCAGGCCGCTGTCCTCGTCGTTGGCCGCGTCGAACCGGTGCGCGTAGATCGTCGCGGTGCTCATCTGCAACCACACCTTGGGCGGTCGCGCCGCGGCGGCGATGGCACCGCCGACCACCAGCGCTGAGTCCACCCGCGAGCGCATCATGGCTTCGAGGTTCTTCGCGGTGTACCGGCAGCTCACGCTGCGCCCGGCCAGGTTGATGACGACGTCGCTGCCGTCGATCTCCTTGACCCAGTCTCCCGGCGCCGAGCCGTCCCAGTGGACCTGGCGGTCGCCTTTCGGGGATCGCGTCAACAGCACCACGTCGTGACCCGCCGCGGTCAACGCCCGATCCAGAATCGTGCCGACCTGCCCGGTGCCGCCCGGAATGACGACCTTCACCCGCGCCTCCCCTCCACACGTTCTTGAACGTGTTCAAGAACGTGCCGTGAGCGTATGGCAGCGACGGTGAGCCGTCAAAATCCGTGCCGGCCGGCTACCGCCGGATCTGCCTCGCGTAGCCGTGCAGGAAGGCCTGCACTCCGGCGGTGATCATCGCTCTGGTCTCGCGCTGGTCGTGCAGGTCGCGCGGGTCGGCGAGGTTGTCGGCGGAGATGAGCAGCATCAGGTGCCCGGCCGCGCGGGCCGGATCGTCCATCGCGAGGTCACCGCGCTCGGCGATGCGACGCAGGCGCTGGGCCAGCTCGTGGCGGGTGTGCTGCGGGCCGGTCCGCCGCCAGAGCTGCAGTGCGGCGGGCGGGACGTGCTCCTGCTCGGCATTGATCTGGCGGATGAGCGCGAAGTGCGGGGCCAGGTCGGAGGTCAGCACGCCCAGCCAGGCCACCCCGAAGTCGATCAGGTCCGATTCGAGGTCGGCGACCTTGGTGAGGTGACGGTCGATGATGTCGACCATCGTGCTCGCGACCCGCTCCGTGCTGTCCTGGATCACGGCCTGGAACAGGTCGGCCTTGTCGGTGAAGTGGTTGTAGATGGTGCGGTTGGAGACGCCGGCCTCGGCGGCGATCGCGTCCAGGGCGGCGCGGGTGTAGCCGTCGCGGGCGAAGAGCTTCAGCGCCCCGGCCACGATGGCCCGACGCTTGTCGGGCTGGCCGGCCGCTTTCCTTGCCCCAGTCACGGTGACCGACTCTAGTCGGTTGCACCGGGGGTTGCATCCACTACACCGATCGCAGTAGCTTCTACACCGATCGGTGTAGTTTAGCGCTTCGAGGAGTGGTCATGGTCCGGATCGGCATTCCCGTCAACGACGCCGTGCTCGACCAGGTGGCGGAGCGGATCGGCGCGGGCGCGACGATCGCCGGGCTCGGCGAGTCCACCAGGTTCGCCCATGAGACCTTCGCGGTGCGCGAGCAGCTCTTCCGCCGTCTGGTCCGGAATCACGGCTTCCGGGCCCTCGCGGTGCAGGACGACACCCGCGTCGCCGAGGCGCTCGACACGTTCGTGACCGGCGGAGCGGGAACCGCCGCGGCGGCGCTCGACGGCGCCTGGCGCCCCTGGCGTACCGAAGAGATGGCTGCGGCGCTTGACTGGATCCGCGCCTTCAACCACGACCACCCGGACCGCCCGGTTCGCATCCTCGGCGTGAAGCCCGCCCAGGCGCGACCCGCGGACTACGACACGGTGCTCGAGCACGTCCGCGCCACCGCCCCGGGCCAGTTGGCCGCGCTCGCCGCGCGGCTGGAGCCCATCCGTACCGCACACCAGATCGACGAACACGTGCAACGCGCGCGCGGCATCCACCCGGGCGGGTCGTTCGCCGAACACGCCAGGGCCGCGCTCGCCATCGTCGAGCACCTGCCCGACCAGGGCGTCCTACCGCTGATGCGCCGCATCGCCGACTTCCACGAACGCAGCGTCGCGGGGCGCAACGACTACGCGGGAGACGCCCGCACCTGGGCCGCCACCATCGTCGGTCACCAGCGACGGACCGGCGCACGCATCGCCTACTGGGACGGCATCGCGCACACCGCCGCGACGCCGGTGACCCTCGGCCTGGCACCCGAGCGCGGCGCGCAGCCCACCGTCGGTGCCGTGCTGCGCGAAGAGTACGGCGCCGGCTACGTCGCCGTGGCGATCGGCTTCCACCACGGCGACCTCGGCATCGCCGACGTCCCCGCACCGGCCCCGGACTGGCTCGACGCCCGGCTCGGCACGGCGGACCAACCGGCGCTGTGGCTCGACCTGCGCACCCCCGGGGACCGCCGCCGCTGGAACGCACCCGCGACGGTCCGCGTCATCAGCGGCATCTACGACCCGACCCGCGACGCTGCCGAACACCTCACCGTCGACAACCTGCCCGCAGCCGTGGACGTCCTTGTTCACCTGCGGGAGGTGTCACCCGTGCGCCGACTGCCCTGACACCGGCCGGTCGTCCGCCGCAAGCACGAGGTCGTGCGGCCACTCCTCGTGCAGCACCCGGTCGAGCTGCGGGTCGGCGGAGCTGTCACAGTACGGGGTTTGGTCCGGGTCGCGGACCACGGTCTGGACGGGGGCAAAGAGCAGGCCCCACGGCGGGACGGCGTTCGCGAGCCATCCCGCCATCCGAAGGTCCTGATACTCGGGCTCCATCCAGATGGCATGGATGCCCTGGAGGTGGGCGGGGTCGATCGCGATCCAGACACCGAACGTGATGGTGTACCCGCCGGTCAGCCGGACCGGAAGCAGCGCGCGGACGAAGGCGCCGAGGCCGGGAACCTGCATCATGACCGACTCGCGCGCGCTGGCATGGCTCATCCAGGTGTCCGGCGTCCGCTCCTGCTCGGGCAGGTCGAGCACCGGGTCCGGCAATGTGAAGCGCACATGGCGGTTGTGCGCATCGACGGGTCGACCACAGGAAGGGCACGCAGCGCTCACCGCGTGAGTGTCTCAAAGGCCCGACTCCGGGTCAGGGCGGGGAGCGCGTGGGCCTGTGCGAGCACCGCTGGCAGCACCGGGTCCTCATCGGTCGCCGAACGATCGCACGCGGCCGCGCCGGCTCCGGTTGGGGGAGCGGCGCGGCCACGGGTCAAACTCAGGACGGTGTCACCGGCGGGCCGCGGCGAACTGGCCGGGTCGCCGGCCCTCGCCCGCCGGGCCGCGGTAGGCCTGGGCCACGTCGAGCCAGCCGTCGGCCACTTCGCCGGACGCTTCCAGGTCCAGGTCGTCGCGGTGCCGGCGGCGGGTGACGAGGAGGCACAGGTCGACCGCGGAGCCGGTGACGCGCTGCGTCGAGTCCGCCGGGCCGTGCTGCCACAGGGCGCCGGACGGCGCGGTCAGCTCGAAGCGCAGCCGGACGTCGGGCACCTCGAGGCCGCGGCCCAGATAGCCGAAGTCCCAGGTGCGTTCGGCGAAGGCGACGACGACGGCGATCCGGTCGGTGTACTCGCGGCGCACGCCCAGCCCGTCCGCGATGTCCTGGCCGTGCGCGAAGAGTTCCATCATCCCGGCCGCGGCGAGCACCGAGGCCGGCATGGGCCGCACCAGCCACGGCACGATCTGGTCACCGGGGATTGCCGCGAGCGCCTTCTCGGTCGTGGCCCGCTCGGTCCGCCACTGCTGCAGGAGTGACTCCGGCGGGGCGGCGAGGAACTGCGCCATCGCGGCGGCGACGTTGGCGTTGAAGTCGGGGCCCAGCGTCGCGGACAGGGCCTGGAACTGTTCCGGGCGGGCGGCCGCGAGTCCGGCCAGCCGGAAGGTGGCGGTCAGGTGGGCGATCTGGTGGGCGACGGTCCATCCCGGCGCCGGGGTCGGCGTCGCCCAGCCGGCGGCGTCGAGGTCGGCCACCAGGCGGTCGACGTCGGCGCCGTCGGCGGCGAGCATGGGGATCGGGTTCGGCTGGTCGGTCACGTCTTCGCCTCTTCCTGTCGTCGGTTGCGTGGTCCGCCGTCCGGACCGGCTGCGGCGGACCGGGCGTTTTCCTCCGTCGTGCCAAGCCGAGCGACGGCTCGGGTCGCGGGACCGGCTCGGGTCGCGGGACCGCTCGGGTCGCGGGATCGGCTCGGGTTACGGGACCGGCGAAGCGGTCAGCCTGGTGGGCTCCGAGCGGGCCGCGAACCGGGACCGGATCCGGTCCCGCCACGCCTCGTAGTCGGGCTCCGGACCGGCACCGAAGCCACCGACGGCGACCTGGTCGGCCAGGTGCGCGGCGTCCGTCACCGACAGCTCGGCGAACCCGCGCACGGCCGTCTCCGTGTGTGCCGGCACGAACCCGGCGAACGTCCGCGCCTTCGCGGCGAACACCGCGCCCAGCGCCAGCTCCGGCCGGTGCTGTGCGGCGTGGCGGCGCAGCGCCGCGTGACCGGCGGCGTCGCAGCCGCCGGCGAAGCTCGCGGCGAGCCCGACCCCGCTCCACAGGTCGCCCTGCCGGGACGTGGCGAACGCGGCGACGGCGGTGGCCACGTCGTCGGTCTGTCCACCGTGGATGAACCACAGTGCCCGCCCGATGCCCTGGTCGACCGCGCGGTTGAAGTAGTCGGGGCGGCCCTGCCACGGGTACGGCTTCGGGCGCTGCTGCCCGGTGACCCAGCGGCCGGTGTCGAAGTAGGCCTTGTCGAAGCCGTACCCGTCGACGGCGAGCCAGCTCATCGTCGGGAAGTACGGCGTTCCGGTGAGATCGGGCAGCACCTTCGGCCACAGCACCCGCGGCAGCCGGGCCATAGCGAAGCCGATGCCGATGTAGGTCAGGAAGGTGTACGGGACCGCGGGGCCGGACAGCAGTTGGCGGGCGAGGTGCCGGCGCGGGCCGGGCAGCGCGTCGCGGACGGTGTACGCCATCGTGGCGCCCTCGTAGGCGAAGCCTCGCTGCTCCGGCTCGACCAGGTCCAGCCGGCTCTGCACGTCATGCAGGCCGGGTGAGTCGATGGCCCACTCGAAGCCGCAGACAACGGCCTGCGGCACCGCTTCCAGCCGCCGGGTGGCGTCGGTGGGGCGGACCGGGAAGCCCCGTTTCGCGAACGACACGTCGTCCAGGGACGGGGTGAGCGCCAACCGGCGCAGGGAACCGATGGTCGAGGGCATGGGCGGAACTCCTTGCGTCGGAAGCGATCCGAGCCGGGATCTGGTGACGGGGTTCGATGTCGTTATCGTGACCCGACGCGCGGACCGGGCGCGTCTCCTGCCGTGCGATGTTGGCCGGCGGCCGGGTCCAGGCGCGCGCCGATCGTCCGTGCGGCGGCGAACGACGCCCAGGCGGTGGTGTCCAGCAGGGCCAGGTCGCCGGGGTGGTGCCGGCGGAACTCGGCGATCATGCCGGCGTCGACCCGGTAGGAGGCGAACGCCGTCAGCAGCGCGAGCCGGGCCGCGGCCCGGTCAGGTGGGGGCAGGTGACCGATCAGCGGCTCGCACCAGTCGGTGCCGAGGCCGGGATCCGCGCCGTCCCAGTCCTCCAGCCGGTCCGACACGATCTGGCGCACGGCCGCCGGCACCGACCGCGCGCCGGCGGCGTCGAAGGCCGCGTACGTGCGGGCGGCGGTCTCGGCCATCACCGCGCTGCCGGCGCTCCAGCCCGCGTCGGGCGGCGGCGGCGCGGGCGGCAGCAGCGAGAGCGTGCGTCCCTGGGTGCGCGGCGCGCGCAGCGTCGCCCGCATGAGCCGGCTCACGCCGCGCTTGAACCGCACCCGGGCGCGCGGACCGAGCCCCGGCGGCAGCAGGTGGTTGGACAGGTACACGTTGACCATGCGGCTGAGGTAGTGCAGTCCCACCACCACACCGGCCAGTTCGGCCCACCCGGCCGTGCCCGGCCGGTGCCCGGCGAGGCCGGGATGGGTGTCCAGGTGCGCGCCGCGGGCCCAGGTGGTGGCCGCGCGTACCGGCGTATCGTCCACATCGGACAGATGGTCCGTGGCGACCGCCTCGGCGGAGACCTCGGTGGACAGTTCGTAGAGGGTGACGCTGTGCATCTCGACGCAGTAGGGGCAGGTGTTCGCCAGGGCGACGGTGGCCGCCACCGCCTCCTTGACGTCGCGGCCGACGGCGCCCTCGACCAGCAGTGGTTCGCGGACGATCGCCCAGTACGCGGCCAGCAGGTCCGGCGCCGGCGAGTGCAGCAACGCGGGCGGCACCACCAGGAGCAGTTCGTCCTCGACCTGTTTGTAGATCTCGGACACCAGTCCGGTCGCCGCCGTCGGCTGGACCGGCGTGACGTACCTGACCTGACGTTGCGCTACCGATGAAGCGACCCGGCCGGCGATCATCCCGTTGCACCTCCTGGGTTCCACGCGGTGGTCGGATGGCCCCGCACCGCCCTTCCAGTATTCGGCCGGCCGGCCGCCGTGGCCCGGCCCGCGGCGCGATAGCGCATGCTCGGAGAAGTCGGGGCTGCGCAACGCCGAAGATGCGTCCGTGGCCACCATCCGGCGACGATCGCCACATGACCTCGCTGTTCGCGCACGCCACCAGGCGGATGTCACGGGACCATTTCCGCTACGTCGAGCCGGTCCGGCCGCGCTCCGCGACCGGGCTCGTGGACACGGTGTACGGCCAGATCGAGGCCGAGTTCGGGATGTTGGCGCCACCACTCGTGCTGCACGCACCGGTGCCGGCGACGCTCGCCGGAACCTGGCTGATCCTGCGTGAGGTCCTGCTCGCCCCGGGAGTGGTGGGCCGGGACCGCAAGGAGGCCGTCGCGGCCGCGGTGTCGCTGGCGAACCGGTGCCCGTACTGCGTGGACGTGCACGGCACGACGCTGCTGGGGCTGTTGCGGGACACCGACGCCCGCGCGCTCGCCGATGGCCGGACGGCCGACGTGGCGGATCCCGATCTGCGGGCACTGCTGCGGTGGTCGCAGGGCGGTGCCGGACCGGACCCCGCGTTTCCGGCCGAGAGCGTGCCGGAGCTCGTCGGCACGGCGCTGACGTTTCACTACATCAACCGGATGGTGAACATCTTCCTGCGCGACTCGCCGCTGCCGCCGGTGTCCGGCAGCGCCCGGGCGGCGGTGCGGGGCGGCGCCGCGCGGGTCCTGGCCCGCATCGCCCGCCGCGAGGTTCCGCCCGGCGCCCATGCCGACCTGCTCCCGGCCCGTCCGCTGCCGCCGGACCTGTCCTGGGCGGCCGGCCGGCCGCTGCTCGCGGACGCGCTCGCCTGTGCCGTCGCGGTCATCGACGAGGGCGGCGCCCGCGTCGTCCCGCCGGCGGTCCGTGGACTGCTGACCGGTGCCCTCGCCGACGGGGTCACCGAGCTGCCGCTCGCGGGCGGCGAGGCGTGGCTGGCCGCGCGGACCGCCGGGCTGGACGAGGCGGACCGGGCCGCGGCGCGGCTGGTGTTGCTGACGGCGTTCGCGGCGTACCGGGTCACCGACGCCGTCGTCGAGGAGTACCGCCGGCCCGGCCGCGACGACGCCGCGCTGGTCGACCTCACCTCGTGGGCGAGCATGACGACGGCCCGCCATCTCGCCGCCGGGCTGGCCGGGACGGCCTGAGACAGCGCGAGGCGTGCCCGGGCTCAACCGGGCACGCCTTTGCGCTGAGTCTCACTCTGCGGCGGGCTCGCGGCGGGCCTGGGAGCGCGGTCCGGGCCGGCTGATCAGCAGCAGCAGTACACCGAACACGACGGCGCCGTCGACGAGTAGCAGGACCGCGTTCAACGGATCGATGCCGTGCTGATGGGTCTCCGGCGCCGCGTTGGCGGGCCGGGCCACCGGCGGCGCGCCGGTGCCGACGCTGAAGCTGAGCTGTCCCACCGCTTCCTCGCCGTTGCTGAGCACGACGTGATAGGTGACCGTGAAGTCGCCGGCGCCCCGCACGGTCACCGGCCGTCGCAACACGTGCCCGGCCGCCGTGAGGTCGCCGCCGGCCACCTCGGCGCCGCCGCCGTCGCGCACGCTCACGTGCGACAGCGCGGGATCCGGCGTACCGGACATCGACAGTTCGATCCGGTCCGGCGGCGTGGACAGGGCGGCCCCGTCCGCCGGTGCGGTGCTCAGCACGGCCGGCCGGCGCGCCCACGCGGCGGTCGGGGACAGCAGGGCCGCTCCGGCCACCACGGTCAGCACGATGCATCCGGCGAGCCGGAGTGCGGTGCGTGTCGTCATCGTCATCCGCCTTTCACGGTGTACCGGCTGCGCCGGCGGGGACAGCTCAACCGGTCGCGGTGCTCACGGCCGCCCCGTATCCGTGCCGGACGATCAGCTCGGCGGAGGCCGTGTAGGCGTCGGGATCCTGCGGCGCGAACGTGCCGAGCCCGTCGACGTACCGGTTGAACATGCAGAACGCCGCGGCGATGAGGACCGTGTCGTGGATCTCCACATCGGAGGCTCCGAGCGCACGGGCGTCGCCGACCATCGCGGGCGTCACCTCGCGACCGGAGATCTGGACGGCGCCGGCGATCCGCAGCAACGCGCGCAGCTTCGCCGAGATCGGTGCCCGGTCGGGGTCCGCACGCACCTGGTCGACCAGCGGCATGCCCTGGTCGAGCTGGGCCGCGGCGAACGCGGAGTGCGACGAGCAGCAGAACGCGCAGTGGTTGAGGCCGGACACGTACGCCGCGATGAGCTCCCGCTCGCCGGGCGGCAACGTGTTCGGCGCCCGGAGCAGGACCTCCGCGAGTTCGTTGAGCGGTTTCGCGGTCTCCGGGCGGTAGCGCATCGGGCCGGTGATGCCGGGCGCCGTCTTCTCGTCGACGCCGAGGTCGATGTAAGCCATGTCGTGCTCACCTCCGGTGGTTCGGTCGGGTCAGGCATTCCACGGTGCGGTGGGGAACCACAGATAGCCGAAACGGCCCAGCAGCCGCAGTTCCCAGTACCCGAGCATGAACAGCGCCGCGATCAGGAACGCGCCGGCGGTCAACGCGGTGATGCGCGCCGGACGCGCCGCCAGCCAGCGGCGCAGCCGCCCGCCGATCAGGTACGACAGGGCCAGGAACAGCACCGCCATCACCACGATGTTGCCGACGGACTGCAGCGTGAACGCGAACGCGCCGTACCACGGGTCGTGGGTCTCCGCCGCGTGCCGGAACATCGCCCGGAACAGCGGATACGGGCGCCCGATCAGCAACCCGCCGATGAGCACGCCCATCAGCACCAGCGGCGCGTTCGGGAAGCGGCGCGACACCGGGCCGAGCGGGTCCGGGATGTACTTCAGCGCCGACAGGCCCATGATGAGCATGACCAGCCCGATGATCCCGAACACGATCATCGCCTGCAGGATGCGCGGGCTGACGCTGCTGAACGACGCGGTGGAGAACTGCGGCATGCGCGTGCCGACGAGGCCGACGATCGCGCCGTACACGGCGGACACCGGGATCATGCCGACCGCCAGCCAGCCCAGCGGCCGCAGCGTCTGCAGCAGCCGCTGCGAGCGGCTCGCGGTGTGGCCGACCATGGGCGTGACCGCACCGAAGACGGCGATGTTGCAGGCCGTGAACGAGCCGGCCAGCCCGGTCACGAACGCGAACAGGATGCCGGCGCCGATGCCGTCGATCGGGGTGGTGTTGGCGTCGTGGCCGAGGATGCCGTTGGCGACGTTGAACCCGATCTCCCGGTCGACGAGCTCGGAGGACCAGGCGTAGGCGATGAACAGGCCGACCACCACGCTGACCAGCAGCACCAGCCAGCGCCGCCGGGGCAGGATGCCGTTGACGAACAACGAGGTCTGGCCCGGCGGGAACGGGTCGGGGGATCGGTCGCGGATTTCCGCCGGGGTCGAGACTTGGCGTGTCTGGGTCACAGTGGGCTCCTTCTGGCAGTGCAGAGCGTCGATTCCATTGCACCCCTCCCGGTGGCGATCCCGGTTCTCCTGCCTTGCTCTGCGGCGCATCGCGACCGCAGACCGCACGCTCGAAGAGGCCCCGCGCGGGCACGCTGCCTTAGCTTCGGTGGTAGTCACCCATCCCTGTGGAAGGAGGTTGACCTGTGCGTCTCACAGCGGCGCTCAACGGCAGGCATCACCAGGCCGCGCTCAACACGTTCATGGTGGTCGTGCTCGCACACTGGGCCGAGCACCTCGTGCAGGCCTGGCAGATCTGGGTGCTGCACTGGCCCCGGCCCAAGGCACGCGGCCTGCTCGGTGAGCCGTTCCCGTGGCTCGTGACGTCAGAATGGATGCACTACGGATATGCCCTGGTCATGCTGATCGGGCTGTTCCTGCTGCGACCCGGCTTCGTCGGCCGCGCCCGCACCTGGTGGACGGTGGCGCTGGCGATCCAGTTCTGGCACCACATCGAGCACCTGCTGCTGCTCATCCAGGTGCAAACGCACCACAACTTCTGGGGCCAGCCGGTGCCGACCAGCATCCTGCAGTTGGCCTTCCAGCGGGTCGAGCTGCACCTGTTCTACAACTCGATCGTCTTCGTCCCGATGGTGATCGCGATGTACCTGCACCTGCGCCCCAACCCGCGCGAACTACGAGCGATGGACTGCTCGTGCATCGGCCTCCCGGTGGGATCACGAGGGTTCCGCGAACCGGTCCCGACCGGCGCATAGGAGCTCCGCGGACCCCGGTGTAGCTGCCGTCCGCACGATCCGACTGCGGAACAGACCGACGACGCAGGTCGCCGGTCTGTTCCGCGTCGGACGTACACAGTCTGCTTCGGCGGAATCTGGATGTGTGCCGACCGCCGCCGTCGATATCGTGGCCGGCATGGCCATCGCTCGCTTGCCGCTCATCGTCATCGACTGTCCCGATCCTGGTGCGCTCGCCAGGTTCTACGGCGCGATGCTGGATTGGAAGGTCGAGGTTTCCGCCGACCGGGCTTCGGCCTGCTCTGAGCGTGGCCAGTGCATCTCCTTCCATCGGGTGGCCGAGTACACGCCGCCGACGTGGCCGACCCAGGAGCGGCCCCAGCAGATGCACCTCGATGTGATCGTTGACGACCTCGACGCCGCCGAGTCGGCAGTGATCGAGCTCGGTGCCACCAGACATCCGGACCAGCCGGGCACGTCCTACCGGGTCTTCCTGGACCCGGCAGGTCACCCGTTCTGTCTTTGTCTGCACTGAGCAGCGTGGGCGACGGGTCACGGCCGGACGTTGCGCACGTGACTGCTATCCGAGCCTGGCCAACTCGTCGGCGGACAGCCTCAGCGCGCCGGCGGCGATGTTCTCCGCGAGGTGGTCGGGGTTGCCGGTGCCGGGGATGGCCAGCACGTGCGGTCCCTGGTGCAGGGACCAGGCCAGGCGGATCTGGTGCGGGGTCGCCGAATGGGCGGCGGCGACGGCGAGGATGGCTTCGTCGTGGTCGTGGGTCGCGCCGGCCTCGCGCTGCGCGCCGGCGATCGCGAAGAACGGCACGAACGCGACTCCTCGCTGTGCGCAGATCCTGACGAGTTCGTCGTCGGTCCGGTTGATGTCGATCGCGTAGCTGTTCTGGACACCCACGACGGGCGCGATGGCCTGCGCCTCGTCCAGATGCTCCAAGTGGACGTTGGACAGCCCGAGGTGGCGGATCAGCCCGGCCTCACGCAGCTGTGCGAGGGCGCCGAAACGCTCCGCGAGCGAATCCCGGCCCGATCGTTTCATGACCCGCAGATTCACCACGTCGAGGTGGTCGCGGTCGAGGCGGCGGAGGTTCTCTTCGACCTGGTGCCGCAACTGGGCCGCGGTGGTTGCCTCGTAGAAGCCGGTCGAGGGGTCGTCGCCGGGCCCGACCTTGGTCGCGATGACGAGGTCGTCCGGGTACGGCGCGAGCGCTTGGCGGATCAGATCGGTCGCGTAGCGGACCGGGCCGGTTCCGACATCGAGGGTGCCGCCAGGGGAGCGGTAGAAGGCGGCGGTGTCGATGTGGTTCACGCCGAGCTCGACGGCCCGGCGCAGCACCCTGATCGCGAGTTCCCGGTCGGGGTTCGCGGTGATGCGCATCGAGCCGAAGCCCATCCGGTTGACAGTGCGGTCGCCGAGCGTCCAGGTGCCCGCGGCCGATGCGGTGATGTCGTCGGTAGGCATCTGCCGAAGCTAGCCGATAGGCGTTGACCTGCGCGGTCGGCTTCGCACCCGATACCGGAACGCGCTCGGCCCCGGTACGTTTGTTGGACTGGGTGAGCTGCGGGCGCGGTCAGGATCGCGGCGCCGGGTGGCCGGACAGGGCAGCGCGCGGCGGGTGTCACCCCGCATACTCGTGATCGTGAGCTGGCCCGAGGACTGGCAGGCGCGAGTGGATGGGACGGCGTGCGGGTTCTGCGCGGAGGGACGTCCACAGGAGTCGGCGGTGGGGTTGCGCATCTATGCTGGCGATGTCAGCGATGCGTATCTGTCCCGGCGGGCGATGGTGCGGGGATACGCGGTGGTCATCTGGCGGGGCCGGCATGTGATCGACCCGCACCACCTGTCCGCGCAAGAGGCTGCCAGCTTCCACCTGGAGACGTTGCGGGTCGGTGCGGCGCTTGAGCGGTACTACGAACCGCTGAAGATCAACTATTCGACGCTGGGCAACCGTGTGCCGCATCTCCACACGCACGTGACCACGCGCTACTGGGACGATCCGGCACCGGGCGGCCCGCTGCCCGACGGGCCGAACTATGAAGTGCCACCGGACCAGCTCGCCGCCGACGCTGCCGCCCTCCGTCAGGTCCTGCACTGAGCGCGCTCGAAGCCCGGCACGGCCGGGAGCGCTTCAGCCGTGGCGGTAGCGCAGGGCCGCGTGGTGCGTGTAGGCCAGGTGGCGCATCGCGGTGAAGGCCACGCCGAGCATGACGCTGCGCACCACCGCGGCGGCGCGGTCGGTCCGTTCGGCGTCGGCTCCCGCGTCGCGGTGCGGCAGCAGGTCGAGGTCCTGGACCGCCAGGCGGTCGGCCGCCTCCGCGTAGGCCAGGAGGAAGTCGCTGTCGCAGGCGCCGCCGAGCTGGCGCAGGACGCCCAGCGCCTGCCCGAGCCGTTCGCGGCTCGGCGCGTCGGGTCCAACCTGCCAGCCGAGCTGGTCGACGAGGTCGTCCACTGTGGACCCGCTGGCCGGCTGGGCGGCCATGTCGTCCACTGTGGACCCCGTGGCCGGCTGGGCGGCCGCGTCGGGCTCGGGCTCCCGGCCCAGCAGGACGCGGGCCACCTGCTCGTACAGCTCCGGCACCGGCAGCGTGTCGTCCTCCAGGACGCCCAGGATCTCCCGCACCGTGGACAGGTCCAGCCGGCTGATGGTGGTGAACGCCCTGATGAGCCGGAGCCGCCGCAGGTGCGCCGGACCGTACTGCGCCTGGTTGCGCCCGGTCGCCCGGCCCGGCGGGAGGAGCCCCTCGCGCAGATAGAACTTGATCGTCGGGACCGGCACGGCCGAGCTGCGGCTGAGCTCCGAGATCCGCATCGCGCTCCTCGATTCCCCTCGGGCCGTCAGGCCGCGCGCCGCTCCCCGGGCACCAGCGCCGCCGCGCGGTCACTGGACTGCGCGGCCGCGCCGGCCCGGGCCACCGCCGCCTCGCGCGAGTTGAGCAGGGCGAGCAGGACCGGCGGGTCGATGACCTGGATCGGCTTCAGCGCCAGGTCGATCTGGATCGAGGTGTCCCGGCGGACGGTCAGCGGGCCCTCGGTGCCGACGCACACGGTCGGCACCTGCGCGCGGGCCTCCGGGCAGACGCTCGTGGACTGGGCCAGCAGGTACCAGGCACCGACCGGCACCGTCTCGAAGCAGAACGCACCCGGACGGTTGAGCACCGCACAGCGCGCCGGCAGGCCCTCCGGGATCCGGTCCGGGAACAGCCCGACGAAGATCTGGTCGTCGGCCTCGGCGCACGGCGCGTCGACCTCGCCGTACACCCGGGCGTTGGACACCGCGGCGAGCTGGGTGGGCGTGTTGGTGGGGATCCGGCCACCGAAGCCGATCTGCCGGCGGTAGGTCGTCGGGGACATGCCGACGCTGCGGCTGAACCGCGAGCTGAACGTGCCGATGCTGTTGTACCCGACCCGCAGGCTGATGTCCGCGACGTTCAGCGACGTGGACACCAGCAGCTGCTTGGCCCGCTGCAGGCGCAGCGCGGACAGGAAGCGCCCCGGTGAGACACCGGTGGAGCGCTGGAAGATCCGGGTGAAGTGGAATTTGCTGAACATGGCGGCACGCGCGATGTCGTCGATGGTCAGCTGTTCGCCGAGGTTCTCCTGCATGGTGTCGATCGCCCGCCGTACCGCCTGCTCTGCCGGATCCACAATGCCTCCGCTCGCTACCGCTGTGCCCGCTTGTATACATCGAGTGATGTCATCACTCCGTTTGGACGCTATCGACAGCGGCGCACCCGGAGCAACTCCGCGGACCGGGTCTGGCAGAAATTCGCAATCGTGAAGATGTCCGGGTTCAGTAGATGAACGGCTGGGTAGCACCTGGACGAACGGGGGATGTCTTCGCGGCCGCGCTCAGGCCCCCACGGCCACCGCCCGCAACGACGAGCTGGTGCCTTCGGGCAGGTCGCCGATGTAGGTGACGGCGACGCCCCGCTCCTGCGCCGTCCGGACGATGCCGGCGACCGCCCGCTCGGCGAGCGCGGCGATGGTGAGCGCGGGGTTGACGGTGAGCGCGCCCGGCACCGCCGAACCGTCGGTGACGAAGATGCCGGGGTGCCCGCGCAGCTCGTGCCGGTCATCCAGGGCCGAGGTCTCCGGGTCGTCGCCGATGCGGCAGGACGCCAGCGGATGCACGGTGTAGGCACCGACCAGGTCGTTGGTCCACGGCGCCACCTTGGCCAGCCCGTCGCGCTCCAGGATGTCCTTCACCGCCGCGTCGGCGAGGTTCCAGCCGCGCCAGGTGTTGGCCGTCGGCCGGTACCGCAGCGGCCCGTGGCCGAGCATCTGCTGCGAGAACCGGTGGGCGTTGCCGGTCTCCGGCGGCGGTCCGAACACGCCTTCGTTGTCGTCCTCGGACATCGTGAAGATGGTCAGCCACGACTGCCAGCGCCGCAGCATCTCCTTCTTCTCCACGCCGAACCATCGCGGGTCGCCGTCGTCCGGCGTCTGGGCCAGGATCGTGCCGAGCCCGGGCGGGAAGTACAGCTGCTCGAGGGAGAACCGTTCGAACTCCGGCAGCGTGCCGTCCAGGCGGTCCCAGCTGGCGACGGTGGGGCCCCGGCCGATCTGGTTGGCCGCGTAGGCCTGCCCGTCGCCGCGCGTGAGGCCGAGCACCTCGCGCACCCGGTCCTCGTCGAACACGGCGGTGTTGAGCCGCTCACCGTTGCCGGAGAAGTACCGCCCGGTCGCGTGCGGCATCGCGCCCAGCGTGTCAGCCGAGCGTTGCAGGATCACCGGGGTGGCGCCGGCACCCGCCGCGACGATGACCACCTTGGCGTCGATGGTGCCCGCGTCGTGCAGGATCCGGTAGTCCGAGTCGTCCACGACGCGGAAGTGGACCCGGTAGCCGCCGTCGTCGTTGCGGGTCAGGTGCTGCACCTCGTGCAGCGGCCGGACCTCGGCGCCGTGCGCCACCGCGGCCGGCAGGTAGTTCAGCAGCAGCGAGCGCTTGGCGTCGAACCGGCAGCCCGCCATCATCCAGTTGCAGTTGGTGCACCGCTCCACGTCGACGGCCGCCGGCGAGGGGTTCGCGGTGTGTCCGGCGTGCGCGCAGGCGGCGGCGAACAACCCGCCGGCGTAGGGCACCTTGTCCCACGTCTGCATCGAGACCGGCAGCGCCTCGGACACCCGGTCGTACCACGGATCCAGCACGTCACGGGTGATGGACGCGGGCCACATCCGGCGGCCGATGCTGCCGTGGCGCTCGAACACGAACCCGGGCGCCCGCGGCATCGTGGCGAAGTAGACGACGCTGCCGCCGCCGACGCAGTTGCCACCCAGCACGCTCATCCCGTCGCCGACGACGAAGTCGAACACGCGCGTGTAGGACGAGCCGAGCTTGAAGTCGTGCTCGAACTCCTCGCCGGACAGGTGCGGGCCGCGCTCCAGCACGACGACGCGGGCCCCGCCGGCGGCGAGGTGGTAGGCGGGGATCGCGCCGCCGAAGCCGCTGCCGATCACCACGACGTCGGTTGATTCGATGCTGCTCATGCGGGGCTCCCGGTGGCGGTCGTGTCGGGGTGCAGGTCGGCGAGCGGGCGGCCGTAGGAGTAGTCGGGGAAGCGGTTCAGCCCGTCCTCTCCCGGCGGCTGGAAGCCGATGGTCAGCAGCCCGGGGTGCCCGGCGGCGAAGGCCTCGGCGGTGCCGAGGTGACTGGCGCTGTCGAAGGCCATGTTGCTGAACAGCGCGAGCCCCACCCAGACCTGCTTCTCCGGGTGCCCGGGCGTGGTGAGCTGCTGCACCAGCGCGGCCCGATGCTCGTACGGCAACGACACGAACGCCGGCACGCCGTCGTCCAGTGCCACACCGTGCGCCTCGGCGTACTCGGTCGCGTGGTCGTTGAGCCCGAGGACCAGCGCGTCGAGCGCCTCGGAGATCCCGCCGGCCGGCTCCTCGAGCAGCTGCAGGGCGCCCGAGGCGACGGCGCCGCCGCCGGCCGCGACACCCGCGACCGCACGGTCGTCGGGCGAGCGCTTCTCGCCCGGGACGATCGTGTCGGCGAACGCCTCCAAGGTGGCGACCCTCGCCGGATCCTGGTTCTGCGCTTCGGTTTCCACAGCATCGCCTCCTGTACAGGGTCCTCCCATCGTCACGGCGTCCGGACGGCGGCGGCATCTTCTGCCTTGCGGTCGCGGGGCTTCTGTGGCGGTATTCACCCTTGCGGTTCTTGCATTGTGCGCACCCGCTCGCGACGCGTTGCAAGACTTCGATGTCGATGAATACTTGAAATCGTCGCGCCGGCACATCTGCCGGCAACCCCGCACTGGCGAAGAAGACTGCGCACCGACACCGGGGAAAGACTTTGGTTGCAGCCAACCTACGCATCGAGGAGTTCGCATGAGTATGTGGCGGTCACTGCGGCGGCGGGTGCTCACCCCGGACGTCAGCGAAACCAGCCTCGCGGTACGCGGCTTCCACGTGAAGAACGCCGAGGCACGCGACCGGCTGGAAACCGTCGGCCGATCCTTCCTCACCGGATACGCATACGCGGCCGAGGCCGCCCAGGACCTCGACGCGGAGGTGGGCCTGGAAGGCGTGCCGGCACCGTTCCGCGGGTTCGCCTACGAGGGCGCGGCCATGGGCTTCGCCGTGCGTGACGGCCTGCCCGTCGGCGGGACCCGGCACGTCGAGACGTTCCTGACCGGCCGCGCCGCCCGGCACGTCTACATGGCCTACGTCGGTGTCGGCTGGGCGATGGCGCGGCTGCCACGGTTCCGCTGGTCCACCCTGCACGCACCGGACCCGCTGCTGCGCTGGCTCGTGCTGGACGGCTACGGCTTCCACCAGGCGTACTTCAAGACGGACCGGTACGTGCACCAGCACCACCGCGAGGTGAACTTCCCGTGGCCCGTCGACGGCCCCGCCGGATACGCCGCCCGGGTGATCGACCAGGGTGTCGGCCGGGCGATGTGGTTCGTCGGCGGCACCGACGCCGAACGCGTCCACGGGATGATCCAGCGCTTCCCGGCGGACCGGCACGCCGACCTCTACAGCGGCGCCGGGCTCGCGGCCACCTATGCCGGCGGCGCCGACGGCGCCGAGCTGGAATGGTTCCGCGACGCCGCCGGTCCGCACCGCGCCGATGTCGCGCAGGGCGCCGCCTTCGCCGCCGGCGCCCGGGTGCTCGCCGACCTCGTGGTGCCGCACAACGAGGTCGCCACGAAGGTGTTCTGCGGCATGTCCCCGGCCGAGGCCTCGCAGATCAACGACGAGGCGCGGATCGCGACGACCGGACTGCGCGGCGACTGGCCGGAGTACGAGCTGTGGCGGCAGCGGATCCGTGGCGAGTTCGAACGGGAGGGCGACACAGTATGACCAGAATCGCAGTGGTGGGTATGGCATGCCAGTACCCGGATGCGCGGTCCCCGCGTGACCTGTGGGAGAACGCGCTCGCCGGGCGGCGGGCGTTCCGGCGCCTGCCCGACGAACGGATGCGCCTGGAGGACTACTGGGACGCGGATCCGGCCACCCCGGACCGGTTCTACGCACGCAACGCCGCGGTCATCGACGGCTACGAGTTCGACCGGATCGCCTACAAGATCGCCGGGAGCACGTACCGCTCCACGGACCTGACGCACTGGCTCGCGCTGGACACCGCGGCGAAGGCCCTCGCCGACGCGGGATTCCCGATGGCCGAGGGGCTGTCCCGGGAGCGCACCAGCGTCGTGGTCGGCAACAGCCTCACCGGCGAGTTCACCCGCGCCAACCAGATGCGGCTGCGCTGGCCGTACGTGCGGCGGATGGTCGCGGGCGCGCTGCAGCAGGAGGGCTGGGACGACGACAGGCTCGCCACGTTCCTGGAGGGCTTCGAGGCGACGTACAAGAGCCCGTTCCCCGAGATCGGCGAGGACTCCCTGGCCGGTGCCCTGTCCAACACCATCGCCGGGCGCATCTGCAACTACTTCGACCTCAAGGGCGGCGGCTACACCGTCGACGGCGCCTGCTCCTCGTCGCTGCTGTCGGTGGCCACGGCCTGCAAGGCGCTCCTGGACGGCGAGGTCGACACCGCCGTCGCCGGCGGCGTGGACCTGTCCATCGACCCCTTCGAAATCATCGGGTTCGCCAAGACGGGCGCCCTGGCGACCAGCGAGATGCGCGTGTACGACCGCGCGTCCAACGGCTTCTGGCCCGGCGAGGGGTGCGGCATGGTCGTGCTCATGCGCGAGCCGGAGGCGGTCGCCGCCGGGCACCGCATCTACGCCTCGGTCGCCGGCTGGGGCATCTCGTCCGACGGCAAGGGCGGCATCACCCGCCCGGAGGTGAGCGGCTACCAGCTCGCGCTGCGCCGGGCATACGGCCGCAGCGGCTTCGGCATCGAGACCGTGAGCCTGTTCGAGGGCCACGGCACCGGCACCCGCGTCGGCGACACCACCGAGCTCACCGCGCTGTCGCAGGCCAGGTCGGCCGCGGACCCCGCCGCCGCACCGGCCGCGATCGGCTCGATCAAGGGCATGATCGGCCACACCAAGGCGGCCGCGGGGGTCGCCGGGCTGATCAAGGCGGCGATGGCGGTGCACCACGAGGTGCTGCCGCCGAGCGTCGGCTGCTTCGAGCCGCACGAGCTGCTCGGCGGGGAGTCGTCGCTGCGGATGCTGCGCAAGGCCGAGCCCTGGCCGTCCGGCGGGCCCGTCCGGGCCGGGATCACCGCCATGGGTTTCGGCGGCATCAACGCCCACGTCGTGCTGGAGAGCGCCAAGCCGCGCCGCCGGGTGCCGTTCGACAGCCGCACCAGGGCGCTGGCCTCCTCGGTCCAGGACGTGGAGCTGCTGCTCGTCGACGCGGACTCCGACGGTGAGCTGATCGAGCGGCTGCACCGGCTCATCGACTTCGTGTCCGGCCTGTCCTACGCGCAGCTGGGCGACCTCGCCTTCACGCTGCACCGGGAGCTGCGCGACCGGCCCGTGCGGGCCGCGGTCGTGGTCTCCTCCCCCGAGGACGCCGCGGAACGGCTGCGCAAGGTCTGCGACGCCGTCGAGGCCGGCGAGACGCGCATGTTCTCCCCCGACGGGCGCTGCCTGCTCGGCCACGTCAGCGGCCCGCGCCGGCTCGGCTTCCTGTTCCCGGGCCAGGGCTCCGGTCGCGGCACCAGCGGCGGTGCGCTGCGCCGCCGGTTCGCCGAGGCCGAGGAGATCTACCTGCGCGCCGACCTGCCGACCGGCGGGGACGTCGTGGCCACGGAGGTGGCACAGCCGCGCATCGTCACCGGTTCGATGGCCGGTCTGCGGGTGCTGAACACCCTCGGCATCGAGGCGTCCGTCGCGGTCGGCCACAGCCTCGGCGAGATCGCCGCGCTGCACTGGGCCGGCAGCCTGGACGAGGACGAGCTGCTGCGGATCGCCGCCGTGCGCGGCCGCACCATGGCCGAGCACAGCTCGTCCGGCACGATGGCGAGCATCGCCGCCTCCCCGGAGGTCGTCGAGCCGCTCATCGCCGCCGTGCCGGTCGTCGTCGCCAGCTACAACGGCCCCACCCAGACGGTCGTCGCGGGCACCGCCGACGCGGTCGCGGCCGCCTGCGACAAGGCCCGCGCCGCCGGTCTCGGCACCACGCCGCTGCCGGTCTCGCACGCCTTCCACTCCCCGCTCGTGGCGCCCGCCGCCGACGCGTTCGGCGCGATCCTGCGCGAGGAGCACTTCGCGCCGATCGACCGGCAGATCGTGTCCACGATCACCGGCGACGTGCTCGCCCCGGACACCGACGTGGCGGCGCTGCTGCACCAGCAGATCACCGACCCCGTGCTGTTCAACCAGGCGGTCACCCTGGCCGCCAAGGACGTCGACCTGTTCGTCGAGGTCGGCCCGGGCCGGGTGCTCAGCACCCTCGCCGAACAGTCGACCAACGTGCCTGCCGTCGCGCTGGACACCGACGACGAGTCGGCCGCCGGCCTGCTCGGCGTCGTCGGGGCCGCCTACGCCATCGGCGCCTCGAGCGTCGACGCCGCGCTGTTCCACGGCCGGCTGGTCCGGCCCCTGGAGGTCGGCACCGAGTTCCGGTTCTTCGAGAGCCCGTGCGAGCAGGCGCCGTCGGTGACGCTGCCGCAGCACACCGGCCCGGCCGGCGCGAAGCCTCCGGCGGAACCCGGCTCGGCAACCAGTGCGGAGCAGGCCGGGTCCGATGAGCCGGTCGTCGAGCAGCTGCGCCGGTTGGCCGCCGAACGCGCCGAGCTGCCGCTGGACCTGGTCCAGCCGGACAGCCGGCTCCTGGACGACCTGCACCTGAGCTCGATCACCGTCGGCCAGGTGGTCAACCAGCTCACCCAGCAGCTCAACGTGCCGGCCACGCAGCTGCCGACGAACTTCGCCATGGCGACGATCAGCGAGCTGGCCGAGGCGCTGGACGGGCTGGCCACGACCGACGGCACGGAGACGGCCACCGGGACGGCCGGCGGAAACGGCGGTGCGGCCGCGGCCGAGGTGGCCGGCGCCGCGCCGTGGGTGCGCGCGTGGCGGATCGACCTCGACGTGACCGACCGGCCCGCGCCGGGCGCAGCCGAGGAGCGGGGACCGTGGCAGGTGTACGCCGAGTGCGATCACCCATTCGCGGAACGGCTCGCGGCGGCGCTGGACCACGCCCGGCTCGGCGGCGGGGTGCTGGTCTGCCTGCCACCGCGGTGCGGCGAGGAGGTGCTGCCCACCGTGCTGTCCGCCGCCAAGGCGGCCCTGCGCGGCGGGACCGGCACCCGGTTCGTCCTCGTCCAGCATGACCGGGGCGCGGCCGGCCTGGCCAAGACGCTGTCGCTGGAGGCACCGCAGGTGCGCACCACGGTCATCCACACCGGCGCCGACGTGGACGTGGACGTGCTGGTCGCCGAGGTGGCCGCCACCGAACACTTCGCCGAGGTGCACCTCGACGCCGACGGCCGGCGCCGCGTGCCCACGCTGCGGGCGCTGCCGGTGCGGGCCGAACGCAGCCAGGCATACCTCGACGCCGGCGACGTGCTGCTGGTGACCGGCGGCGGCAAGGGCATCTCCGCGGAGTGCGCGCTGGCGATGGCCGGGGACAGCGGCGCCGGCCTGGCGCTGCTCGGCCGCTCCGACCCGGCCGAGGACCGGGAGCTGGCCGCCAACCTCGAGCGCATCGCCGCCGCCGGCGTGACCGTGCACTACGCCCGCGCCGACGTCACCGACCCCGGGCAGGTCCGCCAGGCGGTCGCCGAGCTCACCGAGAAGCTGGGCGGGATCACCGCGATCCTGCACGGCGCCGGGCGTAACGAGCCGGCCGGCATCACCGACCTCGACACCGACGCCTTCCGGGCCACGTTCGCGCCCAAGGTCGACGGCCTACGCACCGTCGTCGACGCCGTCGGCGGGGACCAGCTGAAGCTCCTGGTCACGCTCGGCAGCATCATCGGCCGTTCCGGCCTGCGCGGCGAGGCGCACTACGCGACCGCCAATGAGTGGCTGGCCGACCTGACCACCGAGATCGGGCAACGCCACCCCGGCTGCCGCAGCCTGTGCCTGGAGTGGTCGGTCTGGTCGGGGGTCGGGATGGGCGAGCGGCTGTCGGTGGTCGAGGGGCTCACCCGCGACGGCATCACGCCGGTCACCCCCGACCAGGGCGTCGCCGTCCTGCGCCGGCTGCTGGCCGACCCGGACACCCCGCCGGTCGTGGTCATCAGCGGGCGCACCGAGGGCATCGACACGATCCGGCGCGACCTGCCCGACCTGCCGCTGCTGCGGTTCCTGGGGCGGCCGCTCGTGCGCTACCACGGCGTGGAGCTGGTCACCGAGGTCGAGCTGAGCGTCGGCACCGACGTCTACCTCGCCGATCACTTCCTCGACGACAACCTGCTCTTCCCCGCGGTGTTCGGGATGGAGGCGATGGCGCAGGTCGCCGCCGCCGTCACCGGCACCGACCCGGACGAGCCCGGCGCCGCGGTGCCGGTCATCGAGGACATCCGCTTCGATCGGCCGATCGTCGTGCCGCCGCACGGCCGGACCACCATGCGCGTCGCCGCGGTGGTGACCGACGACGACACGGTCACGGTCGCCATCCGCAGCTCGGAGACGGCCTTCGCGGTCGACCACTTCACCGCCCGCCTGGGCCTGCACCGCGGCGCGGCCCCGGACGGGCCCCCCGCGCAGGCCGCCGACGGGCTGCCCCCGGTCCCGCTCGACCCCACCACCGACCTCTACGGCGGTGTGATGTTCCAGGGCAAGCGGTTCCAGCGGGTGCGGCAGTACCACCGCGCCGCGGCCCGCGACGTCGACGCCGCCGTCGCGCCGGTGCCGGGGACCGACTGGTTCGCCGGGTTCGTGCCCGACGGGCTGCTGCTCGGCGACCCGGGTGTGCGTGACGCGCTCATGCACGGCAACCAGGTCTGCGTGCCGGACGCCACGCTGCTGCCCGCCGGCGTCGACCGCATCTACCCGGCCGGCGACCGGATCGCCGGGGACGAGCCGCTGCGCTACTGCGCCACCGAGCGCAGCCGCGACGGCGACACCTACGTCTACGACATCGCGCTGCGCGACGACGAGGGCACGGTCGTGGAGCGCTGGGAGGGGCTGCGGCTGCGGGCGGTGCGCAAGACCGACGCGGGCGGCCCGTGGGTGCCGGCGCTGCTCGGCCCCTACCTGGAGCGGGCCTTCGAGGACGTGGCCGGCGCCCGGGTGTCGGTCGTCGTGGAACCCGACTGCGCTTCCCCCGACGCCGACACCAACACCGGCGAACGCGGTGAGCACGTCGCGCGGCGGCGCGAACACACCCGCCAGGCGGCGAGCCGCGTCTTCGGCCCCGACGTCGAGCTGGCCTACCGGCCGGACGGGCGCCCCGAGGTGCCCGGAGGTCGCACGGTGTCGGCGTCGCACGCCGCCGGGCTCACGTACTTCGTGGCCGGCGACGGTGCGATCGGCTGCGACGCGCAGGCCGTGGTCCACCAGCCGGCCGAGGCGTGGAGCCGCATGCTGCACACGCACGCCGAGGTCGTTCCGGCGGTCGAGGCGGCCACCGGCGAGGGCACCGACACCGCCGCGACACGGGTGTGGACGGCGATGGAGTGCCTGCACAAGGCCGGCCTGACGGCCCAGGGCCCGCTGATGCTGCGCGATACCGGCCGGCCCGGCTGGGTCGTGTTCAACGCCGGTGACGCGCTCGTGGCGACGTTCGTGACGACCGTGCGCGACGGGACCGAACCGGTCGTCTTCTCGGTGCTCACGCAGGGGCGGCGGTGACGGCCATGGGTACCCACTACGAACTGCGCCACATCGTCGGCTTCGAGGAGACGAACCTCGTCGGCAACGTGTACTACGTCAACTATCTGCGCTGGCAGGGCCGGTGCCGGGAGATGTTCCTCAAGGAGCACGCGCCGCAGGTGCTGGCCGAGCTCCGGGACGACCTGAAGCTCTTCACGCTGCGGGTGGACTGCGAGTTCTTCGCCGAGATCACCGCCTTCGACGAGGTCGCGATCCGGATGCGGCTGGTGGAGCTCGCCCAGACCCAGTTGGAGTTCGGCTTCGACTACGTGCGGCTGGACCCGGGCGGCGGCGAGACGCTCGTCGCCCGGGGCGCCCAGCGGGTGGCGTGCATGCGCGGGCCGAACACCCGCACGGCACCGACCCGGGTGCCCGATTCCCTGACCGACGCGCTCAAGCCCTACCAGTGACACCGTTGCGGTCCAGCAGGAGGTCAAACGTGAAAGTCCACCCCGACCCGGCCGACGCCTCGACGCTTCGTGAGGTCTTCGGCACGTTCGCCACCGGCGTCACGGTCCTGACCGTCGGCGGCCAGACCCCGCACGGGATGACGGCGAACTCGTTCACCACCGTGTCGATGGACCCACCACTCGTCCTGGTGTGCGTCAAACGCGACGCCGTCATGCACGACTCGCTCGCCGAGGCCGGCGGGTTCGCGGTCAACGTGCTGGCGTCGCAGCAGGAGACGGTGGCGCGGTACTTCGCCGACCACAGCCGCCCGCTCGGCCGTGCGCAGTTCGACGCCGTGGAGTGGGCGGCCGGGGAGCGCACCGGCGCCCCGCTCATCGCCGACGCGTTCGCGCACATCGAGTGCGACCTGTGGCGCACCTACGACGGCGGCGACCATTCCATCTTCCTGGGTGTTCCGGTGCAGGTGCGGCGCCGCTCCGAGGAGGACGCCCTGCTGTTCCTGTGCGGGCGGTTCTGCCAGCTGAACCTGACATCGACGGGATGAACGCCATGACCTCGACGACCACAGTGGACACCGCCCGGCGCACGCCGCCCGGCCCGCCGCGCACCGCCGCGCTGCGGATGCTCATGGTGATGTCCCGCGACCGGATCGGCATGATGACGTCGGCCGTGGACCGCTACGGCGACGCGTCCCGGCTGCCGGTCGGCCCGAAGGAGCTGTACTTCTTCAACCATCCCGACGCTGCCAAGCACGTGCTGGCCGACAACGCCGCCAACTACCACAAGGGCATCGGCCTGGTGCACGCCAAGAAGGCGCTCGGCGACGGCCTGCTCACCAGTGAGGGCGAGCTGTGGCGCAAGCAGCGCAAGGTGATCCAGCCGGCGTTCCAGAGCCGCCGCATCGCCGAGCAGGCGGACGTCATCGCCGCGGAGGCGGGCGCGCTGTCAGAGCGGCTGCGGGCGCACGCCGGCGACGGGCCGTTGGACGTCCCGCAGGAGATGACCGGGCTGACGCTCGGCGTGCTCGGCCGGACCCTGCTGGACGCGGACCTCGGCACGTTCCGCGGCATCGGCTCGGACTTCGCCGCGGTCCAGGACCAGGCGATGTTCGAGCTGGAGTCGCTCAGCGCGGTGCCGACGTGGGTGCCGCTGCCGCGCCAGCTGCGCTTCCGGCGGGCCCGCCGGCACCTGCAGGGCATCGTCGATCGGCTGGTCGCCGACCGGACCTCGGACCCGGCCGCCGCCGACCGCGTGGACGTGCTGTCCCGGCTCATCGAGTCCGCCGGCCGGGAGAGCGACCCGCGGGTCGGCCGGGAGCGGCTGCGCGACGAGCTGGTCACGCTGCTGCTCGCCGGCCACGAGACCACCGCGAGCACGCTGAGCTGGACGCTGTACCTCATCGACCGCCACCCGGAGGTGCGGGAGCGGTTGCGCGCCGAGGCGCGGGAGGTGCTCGGTGACCGCCTGCCGGTGTACGAGGACCTGACCCGGCTGCGGTACACCTCGATGGTCCTCGAGGAGGTCATGCGGCTGTACCCACCGGTGTGGCTGCTGCCCCGCAAGGCCCTCGCCGATGACGTCGTCGGCGGCTACCACGTGCCGGCGGGCGCAGATCTGCTCGTCTGCCCGTTCACGCTGCACCGCCACCCGCGCTTCTGGGAGGACCCGGAGCGGTTCGACCCGGAGCGGTTCAACCCGGATGTCTCGTCGGGCCGCCCGCGGTACGCCTACATCCCGTTCGGCGCCGGACCGCGGTTCTGCGTCGGCAACCATCTCGGGATGATGGAGGCCGCGTTCGTGATCGCGGTGCTGGCGCGCGACCTGGAGCTGACGAAGCTGCCCTCGCACGAGGTCGTGCCGGAGCCGATGCTGTCGCTGCGGATCCGGGGCGGCCTGCCGATGACGGTGCGCGCCCTGCGATGAAGCCTCTGGATGCCCGACTTGTGGATGGCCGGTCCGTCGTCTCTTGGCGGCGGGCCGGTTCACGCCGAGGCGGCCTGCAGGCCCAGCCGGCGGATCGCCCAGCGCGCGTCGAGCATCGGCAGCAGGACCGGCGGGTCGGTCAGCCGCGCCGGGTTGAGCCGGACGTCGGCGCCGGTGACGCAGCAACCGCGGCGGACCGTGACCGGGCCGCAGGCGCCGACCCGCAGCCCTTCCGCGGCCGGATGGTCCTCGTCCGGGCCGGCGGCCACGGCGTGGGTCAGCACGTGCCAGCGGCCCTCCGGCACCCCGTCGATGCGGTACTGCCCGGGCTCGGCGAGCACGACGCAGCGCGCCGGCCGGCCCGCCGGGATCCGGTCGCTGAACAGCCCGAGGAAGGTCAGCTCCGAGCGCCGGGTCCGCCGGTACGGCTCGGCCGGGCCGCGCAGGACGCATCCGGTCACGGTGCCTCCGGGTTCGCGCGGATCGCCGCCCGGCTCCTCGACGACCCCGGCGTAGCCGCGCATCCGGCGGTACTTCGAGGGGCACACCCCGACGCTCCGGCTGAACCTGGTGCTGAACGTCCCGACGCTCGTGTACCCGACCCGGTGGCTGATCTCGGCCACGTTCAGCGACGTGGTGATCAGCAGGCGTTTGGCCTCCTGGATCCGCACCGCCGACAGGAACCGACCCGGGGAGACCCCGGTGACCTGTTCGAAGATTCGAGTGAAGTGAAATTTGCTGAACAGCGCGGTGCGCGCTATGTCCTCGACCGTGAGTGGCTCACCGAGACTTGACCGCATGGTAATGATCGCCCGCCGGACCGCGAGCTCGTTCTGATTCACTCCGGATGCCCCTAATCCGTTTGACGCGCACGATTCAGCGCAACCTGTGCGGAGAATCACCCGACACCACAACATTGTCAGCCCAGACCCGCCCTGGACCCACCGCAGACCAGGCCAGGCGATCACACCGACGGCACCGTCGGGCGATCTCCACTGATGCTTCTCGATGCTAACGGAGCCCTCACGGAGGGGCAAACGCTCAAACAAATTGCATCGTCAAGCTTCACTATCTGAAATGCCACTGAGCAATATTCGAGATGACGCGGCGACCCGCCCGCAACGACGATTGCTAAGGCCAAGAAATGCGTGTCACGGTGCGCCGTGCGCCGTGCGCCACCATTCACAAATTGCCCGAGGGGGACTGTTGTCATCACAACCCGTCGGCGTGCTGCGCCGCCTCCTACCCGCGCTCTTCGTCCTCGTCCTCGTCGGTGGGCTGTATGCCTTCGCGCGACTGCCGTCCGCGTCGGCCGAGGACCGCGCCGCGATGGCGTCGCGGTTCAGCTTCACCGAGCTGCCCATCGCGCTGCCGCCGGGGCTGCCACAGCAGAGCGTCCGTAAGGTCAACCCGAAGTACGAACACATCCAGTCGTGGATCTCCTCCGTCGGCGCCGCCATCGCGGTCAACGACATCGACGACGACGGCACCGCCAACGATCTGTGCCTGGTGGACACCCGCAGCGACGAGGCCATCGTCACGCCGGCCCCGGACAGCGGCGCCACCTACCAGCCCTTCGTCCTCAACCCCGCGCCGCTGCCGATGGGCCCGGCCATCGCGCCGATGGGCTGCACGCCCGGCGACTTCAACAGCGACGGTCGGATGGACCTGCTGGTCAACTACTGGGGCCGCACCCCGGTGCTGTACCTGCACCGCCAGGACGCGACCGCACTCGATCTGGCGGCCTTCCACCCGGTCGAACTGGTGCCGCAGGCCGAGACGGCCGACGGGATCTACCACGGTCCACTGTGGAACACCAACGCCACGGCGGTCGCCGACTTCGACGGTGACGGGCACCCGGACATCGGCGTGTTCAACTACTTCCCGGACACCCAGATCCTCGACCCGCAGGGCCTGCCGAACGTGCAGATGAACCACTCGATGTCCCGCGCCCAGAACGCCGGCGGC
The DNA here is from genome assembly GCF_016862795.1 of Dactylosporangium siamense. GTDB lineage: Bacteria > Actinomycetota > Actinomycetes > Mycobacteriales > Micromonosporaceae > Dactylosporangium > Dactylosporangium siamense. Next base: position 153,546 of record NZ_BONQ01000081.1, read on the forward strand.
GCGCACGTGCTGCGCTTCAAGTCCGCCACCAGCGGCGCCACCCCGTCGGTGACCTACGAGGAGCAGGTGGCCCTCGACCCGCGCTACGCCAGCGGCTGGACCCTCGCCGCGGCCTCCGCGGACCTCGACGGCGACCTGCTGCCCGAGCTGTACCTGGCCAACGACTTCGGCAACGACCGCTTCTTCCACAACACCTCCAAGCCCGGCCGCATCAGCTTCGAGCTCGCCGAGGGCCGGCGCGGGCCGCTGACCCCGAAGTCGCTCGTGGTGGGCCACGACTCGTTCAAGGGCATGGCGATCGACTTCGCCGACCTCGAGGGCACCGGCCGTTTCGACATGTTCGTCTCCAACATCACCCAGGAATGGGGCCTGGAGGAGAGCAACATGGTCTGGCACAACAACGCGGCCACCCCCGCCGACGCTCGCAAGAAGCTGGAGGACGGCGTCGCGCCGTTCGACAACAAGGCCGCGTCGATGAACCTGGCCTGGGTCGGCTGGGGCTGGGACGCGAAGATGGCCGACTTCGACAACAGCGGCCGGCTGTCCATCGTGCAGACGTGCGGCTTCGTCAAGGGCGACATCAACCGGTTCAACTGGCTGCAGGAGCTCGCGATGAGCAACGACCTGATGCTGCAGGAGCCGGACATGTGGCCGAAGGCGGTGCCCGGCGACGACATCTCCGGCTCCAACCCGATGGCGTTCTGGGTCCGCGAGGACAACGGCCGCTACGTCGACCTCAGCCCGGAGCTCGGGTTCGGCGTCAACACGCCCACCCGCGGCGTGGCCGTCGCCGACACCAACGCCGACGGCGGGCAGGACTTCGCCGTCGCGCGGCAGTGGGCCGCACCGGTGTACTACCGCAACGGCAAGGCCGGCAACGACAACTTCCTCGGCCTGCGCCTGTACCGGCCGGCCTCGAACACGCCCGCCGGTGCCACCGGCACGGCTGAGGGCACGGCCACCGACGGCGCGGGCAGTCCAGGCACCCCCGCCTACGGCGCGCAGGTCCGGATCGTCACCGCCGACGGCCGCACGCAGGTCGCGCAGGTCGACGGCGGCGGCGGCCACGCCGGTCGGCGCAGCCTCGACGTCTTCTTCGGCCTCGGCACCGCCGGCTCGAAGCCCGTCTCGGCCGAGCTGAGCTGGCGCGACACCAGCGGCGCCACCCACCGGCAGACGTTGGACCTGGACGCGGGCTGGCACGACCTCATGCTGACCGATCAAGCCCGGAAGGTGCAGTCGTCATGACCGACGTGCAAGAGATCCGGACGACCCTCGACAAGCCGGTCGAACGGCCGACGGAACAGGCCGTCGAGAAGACCGAGCGGCCCGCGCCGCCGCGCATCGACAAGCGCGATCCGCGGTACCTGGCGCTGCGCAACTTCGCCATCTCGATGAGCATCTTCAACATCCTCGGATACACCGTGTTCGGCTTCGAGCAGCCGTGGACCTGGCCGCTGTTCGCGTTGGCGGTCGGCTACACCACGGAGATCACCGTCGAGCTGATCGCCGCCTGGGCCAACAAGCGGCGGCCCGGCTTCTCGGGCCACGGCGCCTGGGGCATGTACACGTTCCTGCTGCCCACGCACATCACCGCGCTGGCCGCGAACATGCTGCTCTACGCCAACGACCTCTTCTGGCCGATCGCGTTCGCGGTCGTCGTCTCGGTGGGCCAGAAGGCCGTCCTGCAGGCGCCCATCAAGGGCCGCATGCGCCACTTCATGAACCCGTCCAACTTCGGCATCACGGTGACGCTGCTCGCCTTCGCCTGGGTGAACATCGCCCCGCCGTATCACTTCACGGAGAACGTGCCGGACGTGATCCGCATCGTCATCCCCGTGGTCATCCTCACCGCCGGCACGATCCTCAACGCGATGCTGACGAAGAAGGTGGCACTCATCGTCGGGTGGGTGGGATCGTTCGTCATCCAGGCCCTGATCCGGCACTACGTGTGGGACGTCGCGCTCTGGGCGGCGCTGGTGCCGATGACGGGGGTGGCGTTCATCCTCTTCACCAACTACATGATCACCGACCCGGGCACCACCCCGACCAACGCACGCGACCAGTTCATGTTCGGTTCCAGCGTCGGAATGGTGTACGGCGTCCTGATGGTCTTCAACGTGGTGTACACGCTGTTCTTCGCGGTGACACTCGTCTGCCTCGCCCGGGGCCTGTTCTGGTGGGGCCGGTGGCTGCTCGAACGGCGCCGTGCTCGCCGGACGGCCGACGACGACCGCACCCTGGAACCGGCGTCCCCGCCGGCCGCGGTCGCACTGCCCGCCACTCCCTGACCCTGCACCAACAAGCCCGGCACGACCCGCACCGTGGGCCGTGCCGGGCTTGTGTGTCCCGCCGGCCGTGTTCCGAACGCTCAGCCGCGGCGTGGTCGCCGGCGGTGTGGTGCCCGGTCGCCGGCGTTGACCAGGATGTCGGCCGATTCCGGTCAGGCCGCGACTCACGGGATGAACATCACCTCCGGGAAGGCCGGGCTGGGGCGGTCCAGCAGGTGGCCGCGGTGGCGCAGGTGCAGATCGAAGAACGCCAGTGGGTACGCCTGCTGGATGCGCACGGCACGGGTTGGGTCGAGGGTGCCGATCCAGCCGGCGAGGTCCTCGTCGCTCATGCCGACGATCGGGGCCAGCTGGGGCATCAGGGCCTGGTAGTCGCTGTAGGCGGTGTGGACGGCGCCGACGGCCTGGATGTTGCGCCGCCAGCCGTGCAGGTGGGACCAGAACTCCGCGACGCTGGGCTGGGTGGCCCGGGTGAAGTCGGCGGTCATCATCAGGTACGGGCGGTCCAGGTCGGTGGTGATCGTCGGCTGCATCGGGCCGTCGATGCCGAGGCCCGCCCTGACCCGCCGATCGGCGTTCATGACCAGGGCGGTCGCGGTAGCGCCCTTCGACCAGCCGAACATGCCGATGCGATGCAGGTCGAGCGCACCGCAGAGACCGGCCGGCAGCGGCCGGTGCTGCACGTCCGGGTTGATCCCGGCGGCGAGGTCCACGATGCGGTCCAGGACGAACCGGATGTCGTCAGCGAAGTCCGCCGGGCCCATCGGGAGGTCCGGGACGATGATGCGACCGTCGGGGAACTCGCTGAACGCGTCGCCCGCGTGGTCCACCGTGACCACCACGTAGCCGTGGCTGGCGAGCTGCTGCACGACGACGGTGTTCTCGGCGCGATGGCCGTGGGCGCCGTGCGAGAAGACGACCACCGGCAGCCGCCCGGTCCGTCGCCGGACCGGGGCGCCCTCGTGCCCGGCCGTCAACGGTGCCACCGCGGCGGCCGGGTCGAAGCCGGACGCGGCCATCAGCGTCTGCATGAGCGCGGGCGGCAGCCAGGGCGCCCGCGGGTAGCGGCCGACGCTCTCGGCGGGATACCAGACGCTGATCATCAGGTCGCGGCGCTCCCCGGAGCGCGACCCGTCGACGAGGTGCAGCGGCACCGTGCCGACCGGGAACGGGCCGGTGGGCCCGGGCAGCGTGAGCCGCGCCGGCGTGCCGGTGGCCGGGGTCGCCCACGCGGTGTCCGCGAAGCCGATCGGCACGGCTGCGGCCACTGTCAGCGTGGCCGTGATCGCTTGGCGGCGCGTCATCCGCGCCCCGCCGTTGTCTCCCGCGGCTGGTCCTGGCATGTGCCCTCCCGTGGTGTAGGAAACTGTGCCATCACCATGTCGGCTGGAGGCCGCCGCGTCGTCGGCCTGGGGGCGGCATCCGCGGGCGACGGCGTCATCCCGTAGGCGTACTCCAGATGCCACGGATCAGGGCGCGAGCCCGATCTCGTAGGCGCGGATGACGAGCTGCACCCGGTCGCGGGCGTCGAGCTTGGTCAGCAGCCGGGCCACGTGTGCCTTCGCGGTGGCGGCGCTGATCGTGAGGTGCGCGGCGATCTCGTGGTTGGACATGCCCCGGCCGACCAGCGTGAGCACCTCGGTCTCGCGGGGCGTGACGCTGTCCGGCAGCCGGTACCCCGCCGGCGGCGACCGTGAAGGTGCGTCCTGCGCGCGTACATGCACCGGTCGGCCGTAGTTGCCGAACTCCCCGGGGTCATCGACCGTCGGGCGTACGCCCGCGGGCTTCAGCGGAGCCGTGACCCGAACGCGAGTGCGTGGAGAGCAGGAAAGCGTGTAGCGCCAGAGAGCGCTGCACGCTTTCTCGGCTCCGGCTACGGCTACGGCTTGGGGATGTCGAACAGGCTGGGGATCTTCGTGGCCAGGGGGATGTCACCCGACGCCTTCATCTTGCCCATCATGAACATCGCGATCGGGTGGGCGTTGCCGCTGATGAGCCTGAGGAAGTCCATCGACCCGACGGCGAGGGTCAGCCGCGGCTTGCCACGCGGTTCCTCGGACAGCGCGCAGGCGCCGTCGGCGATCACGATCTCGTAGGTGTCGGCACCACCGCCCGGGCGGTCGCCGATGTTCCAGTGGATGACGGCGTCGAGCGAACCGGCGCGGTCCGGCCGGAACAGCGTCACCATCCGGGTGAAGATGCCGTCGAGATACAGGGTGCGGTGATCGCCCCGCATGATCTGCTGCAGCTCGGCGTTGGGTGTTTCCTTCACCAGTCGCGCGAACTGACGGGGTTCCATCGTGGCTGGATCAACGTCATAGGCAGACATCGGCTGCTCCTTCCCCAATCGATTCTCCCGGCGATGCCGCACGGGTGCCCACTTCGACGTTGCGGTGCGCTCGCGCACGACGGAAGAAGCCCGAGCGGAGCGCGGCTGTGCAGACTGAAGGCACTGCTGTGTCCTTGCTCCACAAAGGAGAGTCCACGCATGACCACCGAAGTCACGACCAGCCAGACCGATCAGGCCGCCGTCGCCGCCGTCCCGCAGCGCGTCGTCACGGCGTGGGCCGCGCAGGACGCGGACGCCTTCGCCGACGTGTTCACCGCCGACGGGACAATGATCCTGCCCGGCCAGTACCTCAAGGGCCGCGACGACATCAACGCCTTCATGAGCAAGGCTTTCGCCGGTCCCTACCTCGGCACCCGGGTGACGGGGGAGCCGCTGGACCTGAGAGTGCGCGACAACCTGGCGGTCATCGTCACCTACGGCGGTGTGCTCGCCTCGGGCGACACCGAGGTGAGCGACGCGCAGGCCATCCGCGCGACCTGGGTCGTCGTCAAGGAGGACGACGGGCAATGGCGCCTGGCCGCGTACCAGAACAGCCCGGCCAACTGAGGGCGGTCCGATGGCCACCGAGATCCTGCTTGAGGCGCGCGAGGACGGCGAGCTGCCCGGCCGGTTCGCCCGCTCGGCCGCCGCCACGTCAGGCGTGTCCCTGCGGACCGCCGACGTGCCGGAGTGGTTCGCGCAACGCCGCCGGGCCCACGAGTTCCGGGTCCGGCGGATCCCGTTCGCCCAACTCGACCGCTGGGACTTCGACCAGGAGACCGGAAACCTCCGGCACCGCACCGGCCGCTTCTTCACCATCGAAGGACTGGCGGTCAGCGCCGCCGACGACCCGACGCCCATCTGGCAGCAGCCCATCATCGTGCAGCCGGAGATCGGGATCCTCGGCATCCTGGCCAAGGAGTTCAACGGCATCCTGCACTTCCTGATGCAGGCGAAGATGGAGCCCGGCAACACCAACCTGCTCCAGCTCTCGCCGACCGTGCAGGCCACGCACAGCAACTACACCGGTGTGCACGACGGCGCCCCGGTCCGCTACCTCGACTACTTCACCCAGCTCGACCGGCACCGGGTGCTGGCCGACGTCCTGCAGTCCGAGCACGGCTCGTGGTTCTTCCAGAAGTCCAACCGCAACATGATCGTCGAGACCGACGACGACGTGCCGCTGGACGACGACTTCCGCTGGTTGACACTGGGCCAGATCGGGGAGCTGTTCCGGCGGGACAACGTCGTCAACATGGACGCCCGCACGGTGCTCGCCTGCGCGCCCACCGTCCACGACGAGGCCGGCGCGCTGGACTCCGACACCGGCCTGCTGTCGTGGCTGACCACCGAGCGGTCCCGGCAGCGCATCCGCGCGGCGCTCGTGCCGCTGGACGGGCTGGACGGGTGGACCCGCAGCGACACCGAGCTGGACCACCACCGTGAACACTACTTCCGGGTGGTGGCGGTGGCGGTCGAGGCCGGCAACCGCGAGGTGACGGCCTGGACGCAGCCGCTGATCGAGCCGGACGGTCCGGGGGTGCACGCGTTCCTGTGCCGCTCCTTCGGCGGGGTGCCGCACCTGCTGGTCAACGCTCGGGCCGAGGGCGGGCTGCTGGACGCGGTCGAGCTCGGCCCCACGGTGCAGTGCCAGCCGGCGTATCACGTCGATCCGCTCACCGGGCAGCGCTCGCCCTTCCTGGACGCCGTCCTGCGGGCCGAACCGGAGCGGATCCTCTACGCCGCCCGGCACTGCGAGGAGGGCGGCCGGTTCCTGCGGGCCGAGAGCCGGTACATGGTCGTGGAGGCCGACGAGCACGAGGCACCGACGGAGCCGCCGGCCGGCTACCGCTGGGTGACCCCCGGGCAGCTGGCCTCCCTCGCCCGATACAGCCGATACGTCAACGTGCAGGCCCGGACCCTGCTCGCCGTCATCAACACCGGTGCCGTGCGGTTCTGACCGCCATCACGGAGGGACACGCGATGTCGACTGAGCATGCGGTGGGGGTGCCGCACACCGCGGAGGGGCGCGCGCTGCTCGACCTGATCGGGCCGCACCTGGCCAGAATCCGGGCCGAGGCGGGGGAGCACGACGAACGGTCGGCGTTTCCCGTCGAGACGTTCGCCGCGTTCGCCAAGGACGGACTGATGGGTGCGACCGTGCCGGCCGAGCTCGGCGGGCTGGGCGTCACCCGGCTGCACGACGTGGCGACCGGGCTGGCCGCCGTCGCCGCAGCCGACGCGGCGACCGCGTTGGCCTGGCACGTCCAGCTCAGCCGGGGCCTCACGCTCACCTGGGAGTGGCGCCACGGCGAGCCGCCGGTCCGGCGGCTGGCCGAGTCGTTGCTGCGGTCCATGGCGGGCGGCGAGGCCGCGATCTGCGGCGCCGTGAAGGACCACCCCGGCACCGTCACCACGCTCAGCCGGGACGCCGCCGGCCGGTGGTCGCTGTCGGGGCGCAAGATGCTGGTCAGCATGGCGCCGGTCGCGACCCATTTCGTCGTGCACGCGCAGACCCGGGTCGACGGCGAGGCGATGCTGACCGTGGTCGTCCTGCCCCGGGACACGCCGGGCCTCGCCGTGCTGGAGGACTGGAACGGCCTGGGCATGCGCGCCTCCGGCACGTGCGACGTCGCGTTCGACGACTGCCCGGTGGCCGAGGACGCGATCCTGTCCCGCCGGCCGGTCGGGGCCCACAACGACGCGGTCCTGGCCGGCCAGACGGTCAGCTCGGTCACGATGCTGGGCATCTACTGCGGGATCGCGCAGGAGGCCCGGGACATCGCGGTGCGCCGGCTCGCCGGCGGGTCCGGCGAACCGCCGGCCGCGACGGTCACGCTCCTGGCCGAGATCGAGTCGCGGTTGTACGCGATGCGTGCCACGTCGGGAGCGGCGCTCGCCGCCGCCCAGGACGACGGCACGGGCGGCGACCCGGCCGAACGGGGACGGCGGATGATGACCCCGTTCCAGTGCGCCAAGATGACCGTCAACCAGCTGTCGCTCGGCATCGTCAACGACAGCGTCACGATCGTCGGCGGCGCGGCCTACACGGCCACGCATCCGCTCGCCCGCCTCGTCCGGGACGTGCGCGCGGGCTGGTTCATGCAGCCCTACTCGTACCCCGACGGCGTCAGCTACCTCACCGCCCAGGCGTTGCAACGCCGGCGCGACAACGACTACGTCAGCGCCCGGGCAGTCACCGATCAGCGTTAGGAGTGCCCATGCCCCCCATCTGCCAGATCTGCGACGGCGCGGTCGAGGAGTTCCTGGACCTCGGCCGCCAGCCGCTGTCCGACGCGTTCCTGACCGAGCAGGACCTCGCCGGCGAGTTCTTCTACCGGCTCGCGGTCGGTGTCTGCCGGTCGTGCACGATGGTGCAGCTGGTCGAGCAGGTGCCGCGCGATCTGATGTTCCACGAGGACTACCCGTACTACTCGTCCGGCTCCTCGGTGATGCGGGAGCACTTCGAGACGACCGCGCGCGCCCTGCTGGCCCGCTGCGCGGATGAGCCCGACCCGTTCGTGGTCGAGATCGGTAGCAACGACGGCGTGCTGTTGAAGACGGTCAAGGCCGCGGGTGTACGGCATCTGGGGTTCGAGCCGTCGGGCAAGGTGGCCGCGGCCGCGGCGGAGCACGGGGTCCGCGTGCTGACTGACTTCTTCGACGCCGAGAGCGCGGCGGCGGTACAGCACAACGACGGCCCGGCCGACGTCATCTTCGCCGCCAACACCATCTGCCACATCCCGTACATGCGCTCGATCCTCGAGGGCGTGGACCGGCTGCTCGCCGCCGACGGGATCTTCGTCTTCGAGGACCCGTACTTCGGCGACATCGTGGCCAAGACGTCGTTCGACCAGATCTACGACGAGCATTTCTTCTTCTTCACCGCCCGGTCCGTCCAGGCGATGGTGGCCGGCTTCGGCCTGGAGCTCGTTGACGTCGAGCGGCTGCCGGTGCACGGCGGCGAGGTCCGCTACACGATCGCCCGGGCCGGCGCGCGGCCGCCGTCGGACGCGGTCGGCGCCCTGATCGAGGCGGAGCGGGCCCAGGGCCTGGCGGACCTGGTGACGCTGCGGCGGTTCGCGGCCGACACCGCCCGGGTCCGGGCCGATCTGCAGGCGCTGCTGCGGCGGCTGCGGGAGGAGGGCCAGCAGGTCGTCGGGTACGGCGCCACGGCCAAGAGCGCGACGGTGACCAACTTCTGCGGCATCGACAGCGACCTGGTCTCGTTCGTGTGCGACACGACGCCGGCCAAACAGGGTCGCCTGACGCCCGGCACCCACATCCCGGTCCGGCCGGCGGAGGCGTTCGCCGACCCGTACCCGCCGTACGCGCTGCTGTTCGCCTGGAACCACGCGGACGAGATCATGGCCAAGGAGCAGGGGTTCCGCGAGTCGGGCGGTCGCTGGATCCAGTACGTGCCCGAAGTCCACGTCAGCTGAATGGATCGATCATGTCGGAGCAGGTGCGGGAGCTCGGGGTCGGCGGCGCGTTCGCGTTCACCATGGTGGCCTTCCCGGACGATCGCGGCGTCTTCCTGTCGCCTTACCAGGAGGCGGTGTTCGTCGAGGTGCTCGGCCGCCCGCTCTTCCCGGTGGCCCAGTGCAGCTACAGCGTGTCCCGTCGCGGCGTGGTCCGGGGTGTGCACTTCACGGCCACCCCGCCGGGCACGGCCAAGTACGTCTACTGCGCGCGGGGCAAGGTGCTCGACATCGTCGTGGACCTGCGCGTGGGCAGTCCCACGTTCGGCGCCCACGACGCGGTGGTGCTGGGCGACGTGGACACCTGCGCGCTGTACCTGCCGGTCGGTGTCGGGCACACGTTCGTCGCGCTCGAGGACGACTCGGTGATGACCTACCTGCTCTCGACCGAGTACCGGCGGGAGAACGAGCTCGCCGTGTCCGCCCTGGATCCGGCGCTGGGACTGCCGTTGCCGCCGGACATCACGCCGGTGCTGTCCGAACGGGACCGCGAGGCACCGGCGCTGGCCGAGGCCCTGGCGGCCGGGATCCTGCCGGACTACGAGCGCAGCCGCGGCATCACCCAGGCGCTCTGACGCGGGCGGGGACGGCACAGGGCCTCACGCGAGGACCTTGACGGTGCGGCGCAGCGCCTCGGCCAGCGGCACCAGCGGCCGCCACCCGGTGGCCGAGCGGAACGCGGACGCGTCGACCACCATGCTGTGCGCGTCCGTCGCCGCCGTGCCCGGCGGGGGCGGCACGGACAGGACCGGCACCGCGGGCCGGCCGGTGTGCCCGGCGACGACCCCGGCGATCGCGCCGAAGAGCTCCCGCAGGCTCACGCCGACCCCGGTGCCGAGCGGGTAGCTCCGGCCGGCCAGCATGTCGGCGTGGTCGAGGGCGGCCACGAAGGCCTCGGCGGTGTCGTCGACGTAGAGCAGGTCGCGCTGGACGGCGCCGTCGGCCCACACCGTGAGCGGCTCGCCGGCCAGTGCCTTGCGCATCATCGCCGCCACGACGCCGCGATCCTGCGCGGATCCGCCGAAGATCGTCGGCAGGCGCAGGGTGACACCGCGGACGAGACCGTCGGCGGTGGCCGCGCGGAGCAGCTCCTCGGCGGCGAGCTTCTGCCGGTCGTAGGCGGTCGCCGGCCGGTCGGGCTCGGTGCCGTCGATCGGCACCCGCGGGGGCGGACCGACCTGCGAGGTGGAGCCGGCGAACACCACCACCGGCCGTGATCCGTCACGCCGGGCCCGGACGACGTCGTGCAGGACGCCCACGTTGGTGCGCCCGCTGTCCGGGTCGTCGTCCGCGCCGCGCCAACCCGACTCGTGCAGGACCAGGTGGACGACCGCGTCCGCGCCGGCGACGGCCGCCTCGACGGCGTCCGGCTCGGTGAGGTCGGCCGTGACGGTCTCGATCTCGGCGACCGCGCCGGGCGGGAGCGCGGCCGGTCGGCGGGCGACCGCGCGCAGCCGGATCGGACGGCGGGCCAGCGCCGCCGTCACCGCCGAGCCGACAAATCCCGACGCGCCGAGCACAGTGACGTTCATCGGCCAACTGTGCCGGTCCGCGCGGCCACCGGCATCTCCCGGATTGCGCAGCCGCTGACGCAACACCGCAATACCGGAGATCGCCGGCGGGCCGGGACCGATGAGACTGGGATGAGCGGCGACCCAACGCCGAGGAACGGAGCTGGCATGAAAGGGATCGTTCTGGCCGGCGGCACGGGCAGCCGGCTGTTCCCGTTGACCCGGGCCATGTCCAAGCAGCTGCTGTCGGTCTACAACAAGCCGTTGGTCTACTACCCGCTGTCCGTGCTGATGCTGTCCGGGATCCGCGACATCCTCGTCATCTCGACGCCGTCCACGGTGCCGCTGCTGCGCGCCCTGCTCGGCGACGGCTCCCAGCTCGGCATCCGGCTGTCCTACGCCGTGCAGGACGAGCCGCGCGGCATCGCCGACGCCTTCCGCATCGGCGCCGACCACGTCGGCGACGACGACGTGGCGCTGATCCTGGGCGACAACCTGTTCCACGGCGCCGGATTCGCCCGGCGGCTGCAGGAGTGCGCGGCGGCGCCGGACGGGTGCACGCTGTTCGGCTACCCGGTGTCCGACCCTGAGCGCTACGGCATCGGCGAGGTCGACGGCGACGGCATGCTCGTGTCCATCGAGGAGAAGCCGTTGCGGCCGCGGGCCAACAACGCCATCACCGGGCTCTACTTCTACGACAACGAGGTCGTCGACATCAGCCGCCGGATCACCCCGTCGGCCCGCGGTGAACTGGAGATCACCGACGTCAACCGCGAATACCTCAAGCAGGGCCGGGCCCGGCTGATCCGGTTGAGCCGCGGCAACACCTGGTTCGACTGCGGCACCCACGACTCGCTGCTCGCGGCCGGCCAGTACGTCCAGGTCATCGAGCAGCGGCAGGGCGTGCGGGTGGCGTGTCTGGAGGAGATCGCGCTGCGGATGGGTTTCATCGACGCCGACGCGTGCTACCGGCTGGGGGAGCAGATGCGCCAGTCGGACTACGGCCGCTACCTGACCGAGATCGCGTACGCCCTGGACTGACCGAGGAGTCGAGCATGCACACGGAACGGTACGGCGGCAGTCCGCTGTGGGAGGCGTATCACCGGACCCGCGTCACCAAGGAGGCGAGCGTCGCCCTCGACGGGTTCAAGTCCAGCGGCGTCAACTTCAAGCTCGCGCTCTGGAACCCGCAGACCAACGGGGTCCGCTACCTCAAGGCACTCATCCACAACGTCGCCGGGCAGCTCGACGACGCCGGCTGGGAGCGGCTGCGGCGCATCCGGGGGCGCGAGACGGGCGCGCCGATCGCGGTCCGCACGCACGGCGAGCTCGTCGACATGGACTATCTGCAGGCGGTGCTGGAGCTGGACTTCCTGGGCCGGCACGCCACCCTGGACGGGGCCTCGGTGCTGGAGATCGGCGCCGGATACGGCCGGACCTGCCACGCGGTGCTGGCCAACCACGACGTCGCCGCCTACGCCGTCGTGGACCTGGAGAACTCCCTCGACCTGGCCCGCGCCTACCTGCGGGCGGTGCTCGACGACGACCAGTTGGCGAAGGTGGCGTTCATCCGGGCCGAGGACGTCGAACGTGAACTGGCCGGTGACCGTTTCGACCTGTGCCTCAACATCGACTCGTTCGCCGAGATGGACCCCGAGGTGGTCGGCAACTACCTGGCCCTCATCGCCGGGCGGTGCGACGGCTTCTACGTCAAGAACCCGGTCGGCAAGTACCTCGACCCGAGCCTCGACGGGCACGCCGAGGGCCAGGACCTGGTGGCGATGGCGTTGCGGACCGGCCCGGTGCGCGACGTGATCGACATCCACGACAGCGAGGCGGTCCGCCGGCAGTCGGCCCGGTTCCTCGAGGCCTACCGCCCGGCGGAGGGCTGGCGCGCGGTCGCCGACGAGTGGGCGCCGCCGTGGAGCTACTACTGGCAGGCCCTGTACCGCACGGCAGAAGGTGCCCCGATTGATCCGCGGATGTGAATCTGAGGAGGTGCTCCGATCGTTGGGAGAAACATCGATGACCACTCGTGTATGGAGTTATCTGCCGGAGTTCGAGGCCGAGCGGGCCGACATCCTCGACGCGGTCGAGACCGTGTTCCGGTCCGGTCAGCTCGTGCTCGGCGCGAGCGTGCGGCAGTTCGAGGAGGAGTTCGCCCGATATCACGGCGGCGGCCTCTGCACCGGCGTCGACAACGGCACCAACGCGGTCAAGCTCGGCCTGCAGGCGCTCGGCGTCGGCCCGGGCGACGAGGTGATCACCGTGTCCAACACGGCGGCGCCGACCGTGGTGGCGATCGACGGGGCCGGCGCGACCCCGGTCTTCGTGGACATCCGCGAGGACGACTACCTCATGGACACCGATCAGGTCGCGGCGGTGGTCACCGACCGGACCAGGGCGATCGTGCCCGTGCACCTGTACGGCCAGTGCGTCGACATGGCGCCGCTGCGGCGGCTGGCCGACGAGCGCGGGCTGAAGATCCTGGAGGACTGCGCCCAGGCGCACGGCGCCCGCCACCACGGCCGCCCGGCCGGCACGATGGGCGACGCCGCCGCGTACTCCTTCTACCCGACCAAGGTGCTCGGCGCGTACGGCGACGGCGGCGCGGTCCTCACCCACGACGCGGAAGCCGACCGCAACCTGCGCCGGCTGCGGTACTACGGGATGGAGGACGTCTACTACGTCGTCCGCACGCCCGGGCACAACAGCCGCCTCGACGAGGTGCAGGCGGAGATCCTGCGGCGCAAGCTGGAGCGCCTCGACGACTACATCGCGGCCCGCAACGCCGTCGCCGAGCGCTACGCGAAGGGCCTGTCCGACCTCGCCACCTCCGGCGGGCTCGTCCTGCCGGCCACCACCGCGGGCAACGAGCACGTCTACTACCTCTACGTCGTGCGCCACCCGCGCCGCGACGACATCATCGAGCGGCTCAAGACGCACGACATCGAACTGAACATCAGCTACCCCTGGCCGGTGCACACGATGAGTGGCTTCCAGCACCTCGGGTACGGCCCCGGCTCCCTGCCGGTGACCGAGCGCCTCGCCGCGGAGATCTTCTCGCTGCCGATGTATCCGGCGCTGTCCACCGACGAGCAGGACCGCACGATCGCCGCCCTGCACGAGGTCATCGCGAGTCTCTAGCACACCGCGCCTGAAATCCGTCACTGAACGGACTTCGGGCGCGGGCACGTGTCCACAAACCAACCGATGGAGGACTGATGGGGACCACCACGACCATCCCGGCCCGTGCGGAGCTGCTGCAGCGGGCGCGAGACCTGGCCCCGGTGTTGCGCCGCAACGCCGAGTGGCAGGAGGAGAACCGCCGACTGCACGACGAGACCGTCGAGGCGCTCACCGCCGCCGGCATCCTGCGGATGCGCCGGCCGCACCGCTACGGCGGCTTCGAGTCCGACCTGCGCACCGTCGTCGACGTGCTGTCCGAGCTCGGCCGGGCGGACGGCTCGACCGCATGGACCGCCGGGGTCTGGATGATCAGCAGCTGGATGGCCGGGCTGTTCCCCGACGAGGTGCAGGACGAGATCTTCGACGCCCCGGACGTGCGCGTCAGCGGCATCCTCAGCCCCGGTGCGATCGCGGTGCCGACCGACGGCGGGGTGATCCTCAACGGCAAGTGGTCCTTCAACACCGGCGCGTTGCAGAGCACCTGGAACACCAACGCCGCGGTGCTGGACGGCCCGGACGGTCCCCAGCCGGTCATGGTCGCCCTGCCGATGGCCGACCTGAAGATCGTCGACGACTGGCACACCGCCGGCCTGCGCGGCTCGGGCAGCGTGACCACGATCGCCGAGAACCTGTTCGTCCCGCAGGCCCGCGTCCTGCCGATGGTCCCGATCCTGCAGGAGGGGCGGCACGCCTCGCTGGCCAACGCCGACGCGCCGATCTACCGGGTGCCGTTCATGTCGGCCGCCTGCGTGACGGTGAGCGCCCCCGCGCTGGGGCTGGCCCAGGGCGCCAAGGAGGCGTTCCTGGAACGGCTCCCCGGCCGGAAGATCACCTACACCGACTACGCCAACCAGAGCGAGGCGCCGATCACCCACCTGCAGGTGGCCGACGCGACCGTGAAGATCGACGAGGCCGGCTTCCACGCCTACCGGGCGGCCGACCTGGTCGACGCGCACGGCGAGGCCGGCGAGCCGATGACGCTCGAGGAGCGGGCCCGCGTCCGGCTCGACCTGGGTGCGGTCTGCCAGCGGGCCAAGGAGGCGGTCGACCTGTTGAACACGGCCAGCGGCGGCTCGTCCATCTACACCAACGTGCCGATCCAGCGCATCGAACGCGACGTCCAGACGGTCAACCTGCACGCCATCATGCACCCCAACACCAACCTGGAGCTCTACGGCCGGCTCGTGTGCGGCCTCGGACCCAACACCCTCTACCTCTGAGAGGCAGCCGTATGCGTCCCTTCCGCATCGATGTCCCGCAAGCCGAGCTCGACGAGCTGCACCGGCGGCTCGACGCGGTCCGCTGGCCGTCGGAGATCGCCGGCGTCGGCTGGGACCGCGGCGTCCCGCTGAGCTACCTGCGTGAGCTGACCGGATACTGGCGGACCGGCTACGACTGGCGGGCGGCCGAGGCCGAACTGAACCAGCACCCCCAGTACCTGACCGAAATCGACGGCATGACCGTGCACTTCCTGCACGTGCGCTCCCCGGAGCCGGACGCGACGCCCATCATCCTGACGCACGGGTGGCCGGGCTCGTTCGTGGAGTTCCTGGACCTCATCGGACCGCTGAGCGACCCGGCGGCCCACGGCGGCGACCCGGCCGACGCGTTCCACGTGGTCGTCCCGAGCATCCCCGGGTTCGGCTTCTCCGAGTCGCCGACCACACCCGGCTACGACGTGCGCCGGGTGGCCCGCACCTGGACCGAACTGATGCGGCAGCTGGGCTACGACCGCTACATCGCCCAGGGCGGCGACTGGGGGATGCCCATCTCGCTGCAGGTCGGCCTGGCCGACCCGGAGCACGTCGCCGGCGTGCACGTCAACATGCTGGCCACCTTCCCGCCCGAGGACCCGGCCCTGTTCGAGGGCCTGGACGAGGCCGATCAGGGCCGGCTCGCGCACGCGATGCAGTTCGAGGAGGACGGCACCGGGTGGCGCAAGCTGCAGTCGACCAGGCCGCAGACCGTCGCCTACGCGTTGACCGATTCCCCGGTCGGGCAGCTCGCCTGGATCGTGGAGAAGTTCCAGGAGTGGACGGCGGCGTCGAAGACACCGGAGGACACCGCCGACCGGGACCGCCTGCTGACCAACGTGATGATCTACTGGCTGACCGCCACGGCCGGGTCGTCGGCGCAGATCTACTACGAGAACAACCACCGTGACGCCGACTTCGTCCGCACGTGGGGCGGCCCGTGGCCGCTGCGCATGCCGGTCGGCGTCGGGGTCTTCCCCGGCGACGCCGTGCGCCCGATCCGCCGCTTCGCCGAGGGGATCCTGCCGACGCTGCACCGGTGGACCGAGTTCGAGCGGGGCGGCCACTTCGGCGCGCTCGAACACCCCGAGGAGCTGGCGGAGGATCTGCGGGCGTTCGCGCGCTCGCTCGACAACTGACGCCGCGGACAACGATCGCCGGGCCCGAAATTCGGGCCCGGCGATCGTGTGTCCGCAGGTCAGTTGCTCGCGGACCGGGCGGGCACCGGCGGCACGGCGGGGGACGGGCTGCCGGCGGTGCCGCTGAAGAACGAGCGCAGCACGCGCAGAAGGTTGCGGGGGTGCAGCAGCGCCTGGGGCGGGTCGATGAGGCCGGCCGCCCGGATGAAGGCGTTGGTGAGCACCGCGTCGTGCACCGCGGCGAGCTGGAGGCGGGCCACGTAGGCGTTGATGACCTTCGTCTTGAGGGTCCGCCGTCCCTCGACGCCGGCGTAGGCGAGGTCGGCCCCGGCCGACAACGCCCACGGCTGGCCGATGTCCCCGGCGATGTCGCGCAGGAAGGCCAGCGGCTGCGGCAGGCCGCGTCGCAGGTGCTTGGCGAGGGTGAGCGACTCGATCGCCGCCACCGTCATGCCCTGCGCGTACAACGGGTTGAAGCTGCAGACGGCGTCGCCCATGACCAGCAGGCCGGCCGGGAAGCGCGGCATCCGCTCGTAGTGCCGCCACACGCTGGCCGGGAACCGGAACATCACCGGCTCGTCGAGCGGCTCGGCGTCCCGGACGGCCTCGTAGATCTGCGGCACCGGCAGCGAGCGGGCGAACTCCAGGAACCCCTCGGGGTCCGTCGGCGGGTGGTCACCGAGCATCCCGGTCAGCGAGAGCTCGACCTTGCCCTCGCCCGGGACCCGGTAGAAGAACGCGCCCCGGGGATGCTGCGGCGTCGGCGCGGGGATGATGGCCAGGTCGTCGCCGAAGGGGTCGTGGTCGAGCCGGAAGTGCCGGGTGGTGTACGCCAGGTCGATCCTGACCCGCTCCTCCGGCGGCCGGCCGTATCCGAGTTCGTCGAGCCACGCCGGTGTGCGTGAGCCCCGCCCGGTCGTGTCGATCACCAGGTCGGCCCGCAGTATGCGCGGCTCCTGAGCGTCGTCGCGGGGCTGCACGCGCACCCCGGTCACGCGGGCGCTGTCCGCGGTGGTGGCCAGGCCGAGGATGTCGTGCCGTTGCAGGAAGGTCAGGTTGGGGATCTGCTGGACCCGCAGGCGGAGCTGCTCCTCGAGCACGGGACGCGTCGCCGGGACCGACAGCAGCCCCGACGTCGACGGCTGCAGCCGGGCGCCGTTGATGTACCAGCGGATGTCGCCGTTGAAGTCGCCCGGTTTCACGCCCGCGGCGACCATCTGGTCGGTGAGCCCCGGGAACTGTGCCTCCAGGATCTGGTGGCCCCGCGCCACGAGCCCGTGCGCGTGCCGGCCGTGCGGGACGCCGCGGCGTGCGGCGCTCGCACCGATCAGGTCGTCGCGGTCCACTAGCACGACGCTGGTGAACGCCGGTGCGAGCACCTTGGCCGCCAGGAGCCCGGCGATGCCACCGCCGAGCACGACGGCCTGCTCACCCACGTGTGTGTTCAACGGTCTGCCCTCCTAGGGTGCGGGCGAAGTCGACGACTGACCGCACGTACAGTTCCGGGACCTCGAGCGCGGGGAAGTGGCCGCCGCGGTCGTGTTCGTCCCAGCGGGTGATGCTCGGATACGCCCGCTCGGCCAGTTTCCGCACGGGCAGGAAGCAGTCGCACGGGAACACCGCGACGCCGATCGGGACGGTGACCGCCGGCGGCGGGCCGTCCGCCGCCCGCTGCAGCCGCTCCACCTCGTAGTACATCTGCGCCGAGGAGCCGATCGCGCCGGGCAGCCAGTAGAGCATGACGGTGGTCAGCAGCCGGTCCCGGTCGATCGTCCCGGCGCCCGGCCCGGACCATTCGACGTACTTCTCGGCGATCCAGGCCAGCAGCCCGACCGGCGAGTCGTTCAGCCCGTACGCCGGGGTCCGCGGCCGCGTCGACAGCAGCTTGAGGTAGCCCATGCCGTCGGCGTCGAACCGCCCGAGGCCGGCCAGCCGCTGCCGGTCCTCGTCGTCGAGCCCGGCCAACTCCTCCAGGTCTCCGGACGGGAACACGGCCAGGAAGTTGACGTGCGCGCCGAGGACCCGTTCCGGTGCGATGCGCGCGATGTCCAGGGAGATGAACGAACCCCAGTCACCGCCTTGGACCACGAACCGCTCGTAGCCGAGCCGGTCCATCAGCTCGAGCCAGGCCCGCGCGACCCGTGGGATGTCCCAACCCGGTTCGGTCAGGGGCGTCGAGAACCCGTACCCCGGGATCGACGCGATGACCACGTGGAAGCCTTCGGCGTTCAGCGGCCCGACGACGTCGAGGAACTCCGCGAGCGAGCCGGGCCAGCCGGAGGTGATGAGGATCGGGACCGCGTCCGGCGCCGACGAGGGGGAGTGTACGAAGTGGACGGTCGCGCCGTCGATCCCGGTCAGGTACTGGGGGAGCCGGTTGAGCTCGTCCTGGGCGGCGGACCAGTCGTACCTGTGGAGCCAGTGCTCGGCAAGCTCCCGCAGGTAGGCCTCGGGCACGCCGCGATCCCAGTCGTCCCCGCCGGCCTGCCGCACCCACCGGGTGCCGGCGATGCGCCGGTGCAGGTCGGCGAGCTCCGCCGGGTCGACATCGATCTTGAACGGTTCCATCACGCACCTGCTTCGATCGACAGCGCGTGGTGGAACAGGTTTCGCGGGTCGTACTGCCGCTTCACCCGTTGCAGGCGCGCGTAGTTGTCGCGGTAGTAGAGCGTCGACCACGGCACACCCGAGGTGTTCCAGGCCGGGTCGGCCAGGTCGACGTCCGGGTAGTTGATGTACGTCCCGGCGGTCTGCCCGTTCGGCACCGGCACACCGCCGGTCGCGGCGAAGACGTCGCGGTACATGGTCCGGATCCACTTCAGGTTGCCGTCGTCGGGGGTGGTGTAGTTGCCGGTGGTGAAGTAGGCCCGCAGCAGCACGTCCCGGCCGGCCGTCGCGGTCGACCCCGGCGCCGGGCGGTTGATCTCGCCGCCGCAGCCGGTGAGGCTCAGCAACGCCTGAGGGTTGTCGTAGTCCGTCGAGCCGAGGTGCTTCCACAGCGCCGCGATCTGCGCGTCGGTGAAACCCTTGGCCAGGTCGGCGTTCTTCACCTTCTGCCGGCCCGCGGGCTCCACGACCCAGTTGGCGGGGTCGAGCCACGGCAGTTGCTCGGTCGTCTCGAGCACCGGCGTGAGGCCGACCCCGGCCGAGACCGCCGAGAGGTGCGCGTCGAGCAGCTGCGTGGCGCCCGGCACGTCGTCGTCGACGCCGGCCACGATGCCGAGCGTCCCCGACGACCGGTGGCCGACGAAGAGCGCACCCCAGACCGTGGCGGCGGGGCTGCCGGGAGCGCTGTTCCTGGTGAACCAGTCGGCGTGGTTGTGTAGCAGCCGGGTGAAGGCGGCCGGTGTCATGGTGTCCCAGGACCACATCCGGATTCTCCGCCGCATCGCCCGTGGCGCCTTGGGCAGCAGCGCGCGGGGGTCCTTGGCGGCCGGGCCGGCCGAGCGCAGCCAGTACCGGGTCACCACGCCGAAGTTGCCGCCTCCGCCGCCGGTGTGCGCCCACCACAGGTCACGGTTCGGGTCGTCGGGTTCGCGGGTGGCCACCACGGTCCGCGGCCGCCCGTTCGCGTCGAGGACGGTGACCTCGACCGCGTACAGGTGGTCGCAGGCCAGTCCGTAGCGGCGGGACAGGAAGCCCCAGCCGCCGCCGGCCAGGTGCCCGCCGACGCCGACCTCCGGGCAGGACCCGCCGGGCAGGGTCACGCCCCACCCCTTGAACAGGGTCGCGTACACCTCGCCGAGGGTGGCGCCGGCCTCGACCGCGAAGGCTCCCATCGCCGCGTCGTAGGAGATGTCGTTCATCTCCGACAGGTCGAGCAGCAGGTCGATGCCCGGCGCCGCGGTGAAGTTCTCCAGGCAGTGCCCGCCGCCGCGGACGGCGAAGGTGCGGCCCGCCGCGCCGGCGAGGACCGTGGCCACCTGAGCCGGATCGTCGATGACGACGACCTTGCCGGGGCTGCCGACGAAACGGGTGTTGAAGGCCGTGCGGAAGCTGTCGTACCGGGGGTCGCCGGGGGCGATGGTGGCCGGGCCGAAGGGCGGGTCGGACGGTGCCGGCACTGCGGCACTCGCCGCGCTGGTCCCCGTCGCGAGGCCGGACGAACCGAGAGCGACGCCGCTGAGCGCCGCTCCGGCCAGAAGTTTACGCCGGTCCATATCGGAGGCTCTCCCTCACTGATGATCGGAGTCACTCGACGCAATCATTTCCGCGAATGCGATCAGGCTCCACTTCAAACGTGCCCAGTTGTCGCGGGCAACGCCGCACGTTCGAGGAACCGCCGTAGCGGTTCCCGTCGATACGCTCGGGCAATTACGCCTGTGCATGGAGGTACTCATGGAACCGAGATGTCCTGTCGTGATCGACCCCAACGGGCACGACATCCACGCCGAGGGGAGCCGAATCCACGCCAACGGGCCGATCAGCCGGATCGAGCTGCCGGGCGGGGTCCTCGCCTGGTCGGTCACCGGTCACGACGCGGCCTCGGCCGTGCTCACCGATCGGCGCTTCTCCAAGGACCCGCGCAAGCACTGGGACGACTTCCTGGCCGGGAAGGTCGGCGAGGACTTCCCGCTGATCGGCTGGGTGCTGATGGAGAACCTGACCACCGCCTACGGCACCGACCACAGCCGGCTGCGCAAGCCGTGCGCCAACGCCTTCACCCCGCGCCGGGTCGAGGCCATGCGGCCCCGGGTCGAGCAGCACACCGCCGCCCTGCTGGACGAGCTGGCCGCGGGCGCCCCGGGTGAGGTCGTCGACATCAAGTCCCGCTTCGCGCACACGCTGCCGTCGCGGGTCATCTGCGAGCTGTTCGGTGTGCCCGAGGAGGACCGGCTGGAGATGCTGCGCGGCGGTGAGGTCAACTCCGACACCACGATCAGCCCCGAGGAGTCGGCGGCCAACTTCGCGCGCTGGCACCAGCAGATGCTCGACTTCGTCGAGGCCAAGCGCCGTGCTCCCGGCACCGACCTGACCTCGGACCTGATCGCCACCATGGACCAGCCGGACGGGTTGAGCCCGGACGAGATCGTCGGGACGTTGCACATCATGCTGGCCACCGGCACCGAGCCGGTGAAGAACCTCATCGGCAACGCGGTCGCGGCGCTGCTGACCCGGCCCGATCAGCGCAAGCTGGTCGAGGACGGTTCGGCGTCCTGGGACGACCTCATCGACGAGACCCTGCGCGCGGAGGCGCCCGTGGCGCACCTGCCGTTCCGCTTCGCGGTGGAGGACGTCACGGTGGGCGGGGTGACGATCGCCAAGGGGGATCCCGTGCTCATCAACTTCGCGGCGGTGGGCCGTGACCCGGGCGCGCACGAGGGCCCGGCCGAGTTCGACGTCACCCGACCGGACAAGGACAACCTGTCCTTCGGGGCGGGCATCTACCGGTGCATCGGCCAGTCGCTGGCCCGGCTGGAGGCGCAGGTGGCGCTGCCGGCCCTGTTCGAGCGGTTCCCGGGGATCACCCTGGCGGTCGACGCCGAGGACCTGCGCCCCCAGGGCACGTTCATCATGAACGGCCTCGACACCGTGCCGGTGCGCCTGCAGTGACCCGGTCCGCGCGACGGCCCCGCCGCCCCGAAGGGGGCGACGGGGCCGGTTCAGTCAGCGTTCCCGGTGCCGCAGCACCAGGTCCTGCAGCAGCGGCACGACCTCGTTCGGGGTGGGCAGGCTGCGGGTGCCGGCGCTCAGCCGGCGGGCGTTGGCCGCGAACGACCCGTCGTCGAGCACCCGGAGCAGATCGGCCCGTAGCCCGTCGGCGGTGAGCTGGTCGGCGTCGCCGGCGTAGATGCCGGCGCCCTGTTCCTCGACGCCGTTGGCCATCGCCAGGGGCCCCCACCACTTCTCGCTGAAGTAGGTGTTGGGCACGATGAGCTGCGGCACGGCGTGCTTGACGGCGGCCGCGAACGTGCCCGCGCCTCCACTGTGGACGATCGCCGAGCAGGTGGGCAGCAGGACGTTCAGCGGTGCGAACTCGACGACCCGCACGTTGTCGGGCAGGCGTGGCAGCCCGGCCACCTGCTTCGCGCTGAGCGTGGCCACGACCTCGACGTCCAGGTCGGCCACGGCGTCGAACATGACACCGGCCTGCAGCTCGAACCCGAACGCGGTGTCGCGGTGGGACAGGCCGAGCGACACGCAGATCCGCCGCCGGTCGAGGTCCTCGGAGAGCCACGGCTCGACGATCGACGGGCCGTGGTAGGGCACGTGCCGCATCGTGAGGTGGTTGACGCCCTCCGGGCGCCAGACCCACGACGGCATCGGGAAGATCGTGCAGTCGCCGACCGCGGTGCGCTCGTCGTAGTCGCGGCCGTAGCCGCGCAGGATCGGCGCCAGCCAGTCGCGCACCGGGTCGTCCCGCAGCGGGCCCGGGGTCGAGCCCCGGATCGCCGTGCGCAGCTGGCCGTAGCCGTCGGAGCCGAAGAGCAGCCGGGCGCTGGCGGCGCCGCTGGTCGCGGCGGCCACCGATCCCGAGTAGACGAACGGGTCCCAGACCACCAGGTCGGGCCGCCAGCGGTCGGCGAAGGCGACCAGGTCGTGGATCGCGCCGTCGGGGTTGAACAGCCGCCGGATCCCCGCGATGCTGGCGGCCAGCTCGGCGGCCGGGTCTTCCTCGGCGTAGTCGCGCTGGTGGGCCTTCTTGCGGTCCGGCGTCAGGTGCAGCACCGCGAGGTCCTGCGCGGCGGCGTTCATCTCGGTGTCCAGCGGCACCGTCGGCCCGATCGGCACCCCGGTCAGGCCGGTGGCGGCGATGTTCGCGGCCATCTCCGGTGACGCGGCCACCCTGACGTCGTGGCCCGCCGTGTACAGGGCCGAGGCGAGGGGCACCTGGACGTACAGGTGCGACCGGAACGGCGCGGTGACGAAGAGGATGCGCACGGCGCCACCTCACCGGTCCCCGACGGGCACGGCCCGCTCGTCGATGGCGTCCTGGTCCTCGGCGGGCAGCGTGTGCTGCACACCGTTGCGCTTGTCGGTGCGCTCCAGCCACCACTGCACGACGAGCAGGTTGATGAACCAGCCGCCCCAACGGGCCATCTCGAAGACGTAGCCGACGTCGAACTTGACCGGCAGCAACAGGTACAGGTTCACCGTGGCGCGGCCCCAGAGGATGCCCAGCGCCAGCGCGACGCTGTAGAGCATGAACCGGCGGTGCAGGGCGTAGCGGTGGTGCTTGGCGTGCCAGAAGCCGATCGCGGTGACCGCGAACCAGAGCACGGCGTGGAACGTGATGCCCATGTTGGCGCTCCAGCCGTGGGTCAGCGGCATGATGGCCAGCGCCAGCAGCGCCGACGGCAGCGCGCCGCCGAACACGTAGATGCGCCCGACGGTGCGGTGCACCTTCGGATGGGTCCGGCGCAGCCAGGGCCACAGCTGCAGGCACAGCGTCGACAGCGCGATCGTGCCGGCGGCGATGTGCAGGATCAGCAGCGTGTAGTGCCCGGCGAAGTCGGGGCGCAGCACGATCCGCGACTTGGCCGGGTCGAGACCGAGATACGGCGGCAGCGTGTCGATGAGGAACGCCGCGACGAACAGCGCGACCAGGACCACGCCCGGGCGCACCCGCGGCCGGCGGTCGTGGTTGGTGGGCGGTGCCGGCTCGGCGTCGACTCCGGGCCGTCTGCCGGCCACTCGGGTGATCTGTGCGTGCTGTGTCACGAGTCGACTCCCATCGATTCCCGGTTGGCGGGTCGGACTTCGCCGTTCAGCGTTTCACGCACGGCACGACGGGAGCGTCTTCCGGATTGCTGCGTCGTGATCGGCCCACGGCAATACCGAAGATGCGGGTGCGGGGTGGGCGTCGTGAGGATGAAGTCGCCAGTACCCCGGTCCCCGGCAGGAGGCCCCTTCTGGAAAGGCCGACGATGTCGATAGCTAGTGATGATCGATCCGGGAGCTTCAGGCTGTCGCGGGAACGGCTCCCATCACTGACGGGCATGCGCTTCATCGGCGCGTTCGGGGTGTTCCTCTACCACGCCACCGGGCCCTTCATGTTCCCGCCGGGCACCTTCGACCAGCGCGTGCCGTTCGCGACGCGCAACGTCGGTGCCCTGGCCCTGTCGTTCTTCTTCATCCTCACCGGTTTCGTGCTGACCTGGTCGGCCCGGCCGGCCGACGGCCCAGGACGGTTCTGGTTCCGCCGCATCGTGAAGCTGTACCCGAACCACTTCGTCACGTTCCTCATCATGTTGGTGCTGCTGGACTTCACGAACCTCTGGTCGTTCCGTGACGGCGCGACCGGTGTGCTGCCCTCGTTGTTCCTGGTGCAGTCGTGGTCGCCGAACCCGTACATCAACATCGGCATCAACGCGGTCAGCTGGTCGCTGTCGGTCGACGCGTTCTTCCTGCTGCTGTTCCCGGCCTGGCTGTGGCTGCTGAACCGGATCCGGGTCGACCGGCTGTGGTACTGGCTGGCCGGCGTGGTCGGGCTCATCATCGCGGTGCCGTTCATCGCGCAGCTGCTGCCGTTCGAGCCTATGCTGCCGCCGCAGCTCATCGGCGCGCCGACCTCGGCCTGGCAGTGGTGGTTCGTCTACAACTCGCCGGCCACCCGGGCGCTGGAGTGCCTCGCCGGCAGCCTGGCCGCGCGGATCATCCTGCATGGACTGTGGCCGAAGATGAGCCTGAAGGCCGTCCTGCCGTTCCTCTTCGTCACCTACACGATCAGCATCTTCCTGCCGATCAACTGGTACGGGATCGTCGCGATCTCGGCCGTGCCGATGATCCTGGTGACGGTGGCGCTGACCCAGCGCGACGTCGAAGGGCAGCGGTCGTTCCTGGGCCATCCCTGGATGCTCTGGCTGGGCGCCATCGCGTACGCCTTCTATCTGCTGCATCGCATCATCCTCGAGGTGTTCATCCCGGGGTTCGCCAAGAACATCCAGTGGAACTGGCTGAGCGCCACCGGGATGATCCTGCTGATGCTGGCCCTGACCGTCGGGCTGTCGTGGGCGCTGTTCGCGCTCGTCGAGCGGCCCCTGGTCCGGAAGTTCTCGCCGTCGGACCCCACCGGGCGCACACCCGCACCGGAGGCGGACCTGTCCGGGCGCGAGTCCGCCGAGCGCGAGTCCGTCAAGGAGGTCGACCAGTACGGGCGGCCCGTGCCCGCAACCCGCGCCGAGCCGGTCGGCGTGGCGGCGGGGAAGGACGGTGGTCGACGTGCCTGAGACCGACGCCCTCGCGGGCCTGGACAAGGGCGCCCGCGTCGTCATCCGCCAGGCCGGCAGCGAGCCGCTCGCCGCGCTGCTCCTCGCCTGCCTGGACGCCGAGCTGGTCGCCGTGCCGGTGCATCCGGGCGCGGGCGACGAGGAGGTGGCCGAGCTGGCCCGGCGCGTCTCGGCCTCGCGAATCGTCTCCGGCCGGTCCGGCCGGCCGGTCGAGGTGACCGAGCTGCCGGGCCGCCCGGACCATCCCGAGGCCGCGGGCCTCGCCCTGATCATGTTCACGTCCGGGTCGACCGGCCGGCCGAAGGGCGTGAAGCTCAGCCGGCGCGCCGTGCTGGGCAACGCCCGCAAGACCGCGGAGCTGCACGGCATCACCCCGCAGCGGCCGCACGGCACCTGCCTGCCGCTGTTTCACTGCAACGCGCTGGTGATGTCGCTGTACGGCACCCATCTCACCGGCAGTCCGCTGGTCCTGCACGAGTGGTCGGACCCGGCCGCGTACTTCGACGCCCTGCGCGAGGGCGGCGCGCGGACCGCCTCGATCGTGCCGGCGCTGCTGTCCGACCTGGTGGAGACCGGTCCCGAGTGGCCGGAGTCCCTCGACTACCTCATCACCGCCGCCGCGCCGCTGTCGCGCGACGTGGCCGCCCGGTTCCACCGCCGGTACGGGCCCCGGATCCGGCAGGGCTTCGGCCTCACCGAGTCGATCAACTTCAGCACCCTGATGCCGTTGCTGGACGACGCCGACTTCGTCCGCGAGTGCGTCGAGCGGGTGCCCCCGGTGGGCGTGCCGGTCCCGGACACCGAGGTCCGCATCGAGCGCGGCGAGGTCTGGCTGCGCTCGCCGGAGCTCATGGACGGCTACTGGGAGGACCCGAAGACCACGTCGCGGACACTCACCCGCGACGGCTGGCTGCGCACCGGCGACCTCGGCGACCTGCGCGACGGATATCTCGTTCTGCGCGGCCGCCGGGCCGAGACGATCAACCGGGGCGGCGAGAAGTACCAGCCGGCCGACCTCGAGGAACGCTGGCGGCGGGTGGGCACCGCGGTGCCGGTGGCCGAGCCGTCGCTGGGGCAGGAGATCGGGCTCGTCCTGGCCGGTCAGGACATCGAGTCGGTCCGGCCGTTGCTGTCCGGGGGCGGCATCCGCCCGGCGGTCGTGCAGTCCGGCGGCCTGGTGACCACGTCGGTCGGCAAGCCGCGGCGCACCCTGATGGGCAGGCAGCTCGCGGTGCGCCGGGACAGCGGCCGCCGCTACGAGGAACTGCTCGACTACGCGGCCACCTCCGCGCGGGCGGTGCTGTCCGGCCCGCATCACCCCACCTGCCCGCAGGCCAAGCACATCTACGAGCAGATCGAGGCGCTGGTCGCCGCCCACACCACGCCGGTGACCACCCGGTCGTTCCTGCGCACCGCCGCCCACGACGCGCTGGACGCGCTGGTCGAGGCGTGGCCGTCGATCGCCGACGGCACGACCGGGGGAGAGGCGCTCATGCGGGCGCACCACGGGCTGTGGCGACGGCTGATGACCGAGTGGCCGATGGGCGACCATGCCCAGCTGATGGCCGAGGTCCTGCAGGCCGGCGGTGCCCTGAACGGGCGGGTGCTGGAGCTGGGCACCGGCGTCGGCAACACCACGTCGCTGGTCGCCGACCGGATCGACGGCGAGCTCGTCTGGTCGGACCGGCTGCCCGAGATGGTGGAGCGTGGGCGGTGGCCGGGCCGGGGCGTCGTCTACGACCTCGACGCGGCACCGCCGGCCGGTCTGGGCCGCTTCGACACCATCTTCGCGACCAACGTGCTGCACTGCGTCGACGATCCCGCGCGGACGCTCGCCACGCTGCGGTCGCTGCTGGTCGACGGCGGGCGGATCTTCCTCGCCG
This sequence comes from Dactylosporangium siamense, assembly GCF_016862795.1. Lineage (GTDB taxonomy): Bacteria > Actinomycetota > Actinomycetes > Mycobacteriales > Micromonosporaceae > Dactylosporangium > Dactylosporangium siamense. The sequence continues at coordinate 180,792 of NZ_BONQ01000081.1, forward strand.
AGGGCGCCAGCCCGACGCTGCCCGACGAGACCCCGTGGGCCCTGGACCACCTCTTCTCGCTCTGGGACGGCTGGTGGGACCGTGGCGGCTTCCGCAGCCGCTGGCAGTGGTTGTCGCTGCTGGCCGGGGCGGGCCTGCGCGACCGCGGACTGTCCGTCCTGCGGGCCGGGCGCCACGATCTCGGCGGCGTCGTCTGGGCCCGCCGCTGAGCCGACCCACTCCGCTCGTAGGCACCCTCTCGCAGACACCCCCTCTCGCAGACACCCCCTTTCGCAGACACCGCCTCTCGTAGGCACCCCCTTTCGCAGTCAAACCCGGAGGCCGACATGGACAATCACACGACGCCGGATCTGGAGATCGTCACCTGGGCCAAGGCCGAGGTGCACGAGGACCACACCGACCTGCGGCTCGAACACTCGGAACGGCCCGTCTCGCTGCACGGCGCCCGGGACGCCACCGGAGAGGGTCTGGTCACCAACGGCGCTGTCGGCGCCGACGTGATCCGGCTCCCGGCCGGGGCCGGCTTCCAGCCGCACACCCACCCCGGCCACCACGTCCTGACCGTGGTCGCTGGCAGCGGCACCATCACCTACGCCGGGCGCGTCCACGAGACCCACGCCGGCCAGACCTACCTGGTCGAGGGCGAGGTCCCACACGCCGTCGGCGCGATCACCGACCACGTGATCATCGCGGTCGGCTCCCCGCACAAGCCGATCGACGCCGAGGACCGGATGGCGCCGGTGCCCTACGAGGAGGTCGTCACCCCGTTCGGCGACCTCACCTGCATGATCTGCGACCGGCAGGCCCTCGCGCCGGCGCGGCTGCACGACGTGGACTGCGAGCACTGCCCGTGCCAGGGCTGCGTCGGCGGTGACGAGGGATGACCTCGCCGCTGACCGACCCCCGCACGGGGGTCCGCCGGGGCGAGGCGACGCTGTCCCGCGCGCCAGAGGTCGACAAGGCCGTCGCCGCCGCGGCGACGGCCGCGCCGGCCTGGCGGGCGCTGTCCGGCCGGGACCGGGCCCGCCGCCTGGACCGGCTGGCCGACCTCATCGTCGCCCACCACGACGACTACGTGGCCCGGGAGCGGGCCGGCACCGGCAAGCCCCTGGCCGAGGCGGCCGGCGAGGTCGACGAGGTCGTGGACCTCTTCCGGTATTTCGCCCAGGCCGCCCGGGCCGCGCTGGCACCGGCCGGTGGGCAGCTGATCGACGGGCACGAGAGCTGGGTCCGGTGGGAGCCCCTCGGCGTGGTCGGGGTGGTTGTGCCGTGGAACTATCCGCTGATGATGGCCGCCTGGCGGTGCGCCCCGGCGCTGGCCACCGGAAACGTCGTGGTGCTGAAGCCGGCCGAGACCACGCCGGACTCCGCGCTGCGGCTGGCCGAGGACGCGGCCGAGGCGCTGGGCGACGCGGTGGTGCAGGTCGTGCCCGGCGACCGGTCGACCGGGCAGCTGCTGGTCGGGTCCGATGTGGACGCGGTCGCCTTCACCGGTAGTCTCCGCGGTGGCCTGGACGTGTCGGCCCGCGCCGGCGTCCGTCGCCTGAGCCTCGAACTGGGCGGCAACTGCCCGGTGGTGCTGCTGCCGGACGCGCCCGGGGACACCTGGTCGGCGCTGGCCGCGGCGGCCGTCTACAACGCCGGTCAGAGCTGCGCGGCCCCGGCCCGGGTGATCACCCTGCGGGACAACTATGCCGAGGCCGTGGACCGGCTCGGTGCGGCGATGGCCGAGCGGGTCTCCGGCGTGGACTTCGGGCCGATGAACAGCGCCGAGCAGGCCGGGCGGCTCGACCGGATCCGGGCGGAGAGCCGGGCCGGTCACGTCACGGAGGGCACGGTCCGGGTCGGCCCCGACGAGCGGGACGGATACTGGCGGGCGGCGGCCGTGCTGTCCGATCTGCCCGAGGACGACCCGGCCGTGCTGGAGGAGCTGTTCGGCCCGGTCCTGACCGTGCAGTGCGCCGAGGACATCGGGCAGGCCGTCGCCATGGCCAACAGCGTGCCGCAGGCCCTCGCCGCCAGCGTGTGGAGCCGCGACGTGCGCCGGGCCCTGCGGGTCGCCGCCGGGATCGACGCGGGTGAGGTCTGGGTGAACTGCCACCTCGCCCAGACCGCCGAGCTTCCGCACGGCGGCCGGGGCGACTCCGGGACCGGGACCGACCTCAGCGTGCTGGCGCTGCACGAATATCAGCGCCCGAAGACGGTCACCGTCAAGGTCACGGAGTAACGGTGGCGGCCAGCTCGTGCATGAGCGCGGTGAGCCAGCCGTTCGTGCCGCTCTCGCGCCACTCGGGCTGCTCATGGCCGTCGAGGAAGGTGTCCTGCTCGGTGAGCAGCAGCGTCGTGCCGCCGTCGGTGGGCTGGAACTGCACGGTGGTGACCGAGATGGTCACCGGGTTCCGCTCGACCAGCAGCGCCGAGGAGTAGACGATGCGCTCCGCGGGCACTATGTCGTGATAGCGCGATTCGAAGGTCAGCGGTTTGCCCTCGGGATTCTTCCCGCGGGTCACCTCCACGCCGCCGGGACGGAAGTCGAGCTCGTGATGCTCGGCGTTCGTCCCGGCGAACCAGCGCGCCTTGGAGCGCGGGTCGGCCCAGGCGGCGAACACCCGGTCCGGGCCGGCGGGATACGTCCGCTCGATGGCGAACGACGAGACGAGCACAGATCGATCGGTCATGTCGGGCCTCCCAGTGCGATCGGATGGTGTGGGTGTGGAGAGCAGCAGATCGAGACGGTCCAGCCGGTGCTCCCAGACCGTGCGCTGACCGGAGAGCCAGGCCTCGGCGCGCCGCAACGCGGTGACGTCGATCCGGCAGGTGCGGACCCGGCCGACCTTCTCGGTCGTCACCAGTCCGCTGTCGATGAGGACCTGCAGGTGCTGCATCACCGCGGACAAGGTCATGTCGAACGGCCGGGCGAGGCTGCTGACGCTGGCCGGACCACGGATCAGGATCTCCACCAGTCCCCGGCGGGTCGGATCCGAGATCGCCTGGAACACCTGGTCCAGCGACGGCTCGGGAGCACTGGTCACACGTTCGAGGGTAGGTCCGGTTGCGCCGATAGTCAAGTAAGTGCTTAAGTGTTGGGTACGGGTGCGCTGAGCAGGTTGATTCGACCAAAGATTGCGAGGCACCTCATGAACGATCACGACACCGGCGCCGCCGACCGGCGCAAATGGCTCGGGCTGGCGGTGCTGGCCCTGCCCGCCCTCCTGCTGGCCATCGATCTGAGCGTGCTGAGCCTGGCCCTGCCGCGGCTCAGTGAGGACCTCTCCGCGACCAGCACGGAGCAGCTGTGGATCAGCGACATCTACGGCTTCCTGGTCTCCGGGTTCCTCATCACCGCCGGCCGGCTGGGCGACCGGATCGGCCGCCGCAAGCTGCTGTTCATCGGCGCGTTCGGCTTCGCCGTCGCCTCGGCGCTGGCCGCGTTCTCCACGACGGTCTGGATGCTGATCGCGGCGCGGGCGCTCATGGGCGTCGCCGGGGCAACCCTGGCGCCGTCGACGCTGGCCCTGATCAGCAACATCTTCACCGACACGAAACAGCGCGCGGTCGGCGTGGCCGTGTATGTCAGCTGCTTCATGGGCGGCGCCGCGTTCGGGCCGGTGGTCGGCGGACTCATGCTGCAGTCGTTCTGGTGGGGCTCGGTGTTCCTGCTCGGCGTGCCGGTCATGGTGCTGCTCCTGGCGGCGGGACCGTTCCTGCTGCCGGAGTTCCGCGACGAGAACGCCAGCACCCTGGATCCGCTCAGCGTGGTGCTGTCGCTCGGCGCGGTGCTGCCGATCATCTACGGCATCAAGGAATCCGTGCGCACAGGGCTCTCCGTCGTGCCCATCCTGTCCATTGTGGTCGGTGTGGTCCTGGGTGCGCTGTTCATCCGCCGGCAGAGCCGGCTGACCGACCCGCTGCTGGACCTCACGCTGTTCCGCAAGCCCGCGTTCAGCGCGGCCCTGGTGGTCCTGCTGTTCGCGGTCGGCACCCAGGGCGGCGTCATGCTGTTGACCAACCTCGACCTGCAGGTGGTGCAGGGGCTCAGCCCCCTATCGGCCGGGCTGTGGGGCATCGCGCCCGCGATGGGCATGGTCGTGGGGTCGATGGCCGCGCCGGCACTGGCCCAGAAGGTGCAGCCGGGCACCGTGATCACCGCGGGCCTGATCATCGCCGCGGTCGGCTACGCCACCATGACCCAGACCCCCGTCAACGGCCTGGGACTGCTGATCGGCGGCGCCACAGTCGTGTTCTTCGGCATCGGCCTGGTCGGCGCGCTGGCCAACAACGTCGTGCTCGGCGCGGTGCCGCCCGAGCGGGCCGGCTCCGCCGCCGCGATCGTGCAGACCAGCGGCGACCTGGGCATCGCCCTGGGGATCGCGGTGCTCGGCAGTGTCGGGACCGGCTGGTATGCCCGGCAGCTGACCGCCGGCGGCGACGTGCCGGCCGAGGCGCTGGACAAGGCGCGCGCCAGCATCACCGACGCCGCCGTGGTGGCCGGGAGCCTGCCGGATCCGGCCGGGCGGACGCTGATGGAGGCGGCGCGGGTCGCCTTCACCGACGGCCTGCACCTGACCGCGCTCGTGAGTGCCGTGCTGGTGCTCGGCCTGGCGGTGCTGGCCGTGCTGGCCCTGCGCGAGCGCGCCACCGCCCCCGACGCACCCGCCGAGAAGCGTTCAACGTTGAGCCATTAGGGAAACGTTGAGTCATCAGGGAAACGTTGAGTCATCAGGGCACCACCGAGGAATGGAGCACACCATGTTGGGCAAGAGTCCCGCGAAGGCCACCTACTCGGTCTTCGACATCGCGCAGGCGAAGAAGTTCTACGGCGAGACCCTCGGCCTCGACGTCACCGAGGAGTACAACGGCGGGCTGCTCCGGATGAACCTCGCCGGCGGCGTGGAGGCCATGCTCTACGGCAAGGAGGACCATACGCCCGCGTCCTTCACGCTGCTCACCTTCACCGTCGAGGACATCCGCGCCACGGTGAAGGAGCTGGGCGCCCGTGGCGTCCGGTTCGAACGTCCCGACGGGCTGGAGCTGGACGACCAGTCGATCCACCACGCGCCGGGGCACTACGCGGCCTGGTTCAACGACCCGTCCGGCAACACCCTGTCCATCACCCAGGAAACCGACTGAGCGTCCACACCGGCCGGTGATCGCGCCGTCGTTGCCTGGAGGCTGGGAAGCGTCCGGGCCGGCGGCGGGATCACCGCCGGGTGATCGACGGGTTCTGCCATGATGGCCGGATCACCAGCCGGCTCATCGATGGGTCCGACCGGCCCGCAGCACGCGTGCGACTGGCGGACGCCGCTGCTGCGACAGCCATGCCGGTGTACGCCGAGCAACGCCGCCCCCTGATGACCGCCGTGCTTCCCGACTCCGACGGAGTCCTGCGCGCCCGCTGGACCGCATAGCCGGTAAGGACGCCGGTCTCAGCCCTGGCGGGCCGCGGACGGGGACGCCGGGGCGACCCGGCAGAGATGCGGCGGGACGCCCGTCACGGCCAGGGACTCGTCGAGCAGCGCGGTCCAGAGCGGGCGCCAGCGTTCGGTGCGGGCGGCCGTCTCCTCGCGCAGCAACGCCAGGCTGACGGTGGGGTAGGGCGGCTGCCACCAGCTGGGAGCGTGGTCGTAGGCCCGCTGCACCACCGCGTCGGGTCCGGTGGCGTCGATGCGCAGGTAGAGCCAGCGCCCCGAGTCGGGGGCGGCGTCGGCCTCGCGGAGCGCCGTCACGAGGTCGGCGAGCGGGCCGGTGACCTGCTGGCCGGACTCGGTGCGAAACGCGGTGCGGTAGTGCGGGCCCCACTGCACGGTCAGGACGTCGACGCCGTCGGTGCGCAGCTGTGCCGCGAGGTCCCGCAGCGCGTCGCCGCCGGTCGCCGGCCGGGGCTGTTCCGGCGCGTCGCGCATGACCCGCTCGACGAGGCCGGCCTGCTGGTCGGGGCCGCTGAACGGCACCGTGCGCCCGGCCGGTTCGCCGTCGCCGGCGGGGTGTTCGGGCCAGGTGCTGCCCGGTGCCAGCCCGGCCCGGCCCGCCGCCGCGAGGGCGGTGTCCGGGTCGATCGCCGGTTCGCGCGTGGCCGTGCGGGCCTGTTCCACGGCGGTGAACAGGGCCAGGTCGGCGGCGCGGTCCCGGGCCGCGTCGCGCAGGCGGGCCAGCAGCTGCCGGCCGCCGGCCGGGTCGGTGGTGAGCTGCTCGGCCGCCTCGGCGAGGGCTCTCTCCGAGTCCGCGAGCAGGAACTGGCATCCGTCTTCGCGCAGTTCCGCCGGGTACGGGGCGCGGCTCCACCCGGCGCCGTCCCACCAGTACACGAAGCCGACCGGTTCGGCACCGGCGAGCAGCGCCTGGAGCCAGGACCACGGCAGCCACGCCGGGCCGCCCGCGAGCAGATCGACCGGCTCCCGGCACATCTCGATCTCGCTGTTGTCCAGGTCCAGCCCGTAGAGCACCGCTCGGCCGCCGGTCACGGGCAGCAGCCCCCACCAGCCGTTGCCGATGTCGCGCATCCGCAGCCCGTCGGCGGTGACGTCGTAACCCGGCAGGCTGCTGGATGGTCGGCCGGCGGTCAGTGCGGCCAGCAGGGCCGGCTCGGCCCACAGGTCGCGCGGGTCCGGCAGGTCGGTTACGGGCACGGTCATCGTTGGTTCCCCCGTCTGGTCGCGTGCGTGACCGCCGCGAGTGTACGGCGACGCTGCCGCCCGTCGGTGATGTGGCAGCCTGGGATGTATGCCGATCACCGTGGTGGCGTACGACCCGGACTGGCCGTCGCGCTTCGGGCGGGAACGTGCCGTGTTGGAGGAGGCGCTGGCTCCTTGGCTGATAGGTGGGGTACACCACGTCGGTTCGACGGCCGTGCCGGGTCTGGCGGCCAAGCCCATCATCGACATCGTGGCCGGCGTCCGGGACCTGGCCGGCGCGGCGCCGGCCATCGGGGTGCTGGCTGAGCACGGATACGTGCACGCGCCGCACCGCCCACGGGCCTACTGGTTCTACCGGACGGCGACGCGCTCGGCCGAGCACACCCACCACCTGCACCTGACCGAACCTGGCAGCGACCTGTGGCGCGAGCGGCTCGCCTTCCGTGACGCATTGCGCGGTGACCCCGCACTTCGCCAGGAGTACCAGGCGTTGAAGCTCAGCTTGGCGGAATCACACGACGTCGTTGACGGGTACACCGCAGACAAACGGGACTTCGTTGCACGGGTGCTCGCCTCCGCCGGCGTCACGCTGGCCCCACGTCCCGCCACCGCCGTGATCAACACGCTGGATCCTGGCGATCCCCGCTGAGCATTCGGCTACGGCGCCTCGTCCACGCCGTTGTCTGTGAGTGGAACCGAGAACATGCCCGGGATCCGCCGGTCATAGCGTTCGATCTCCAGCTCGGCCTTTCGCACCTCCAGCGCGCTCTGCCGGTTCTGCTCCTCAGCCAGCTTCGCCTTTGCCTGCTCCAACTTGGCCTTCTCCTTGGCCATCGCCAATTTGAACTCGTGCCGGCGGGACTGGAGATGCTTGACGAACCCGGCGGTGCTGCCGCCGAAGACGAACAAGAATATGACGATGTACCAGAACACGTCGTCGAACGTCACAACGCCTCCATAGGCCGGGCGACTTTCCTGAACGAGTCGACGGAACCACGATGCGGCATGGCCACCATACGGGGATGCGTCAAGTTCGATGGGGCGTCCTCATCGCCCGGGGAAACCCTGACCGAACCGATCTCGTGCGACCGGTTGCCGCCGCCGCAGCAACGCTGCGGCTGGTTCGGCGACTTCGTCAGCGACGACGGCACGGTGGTGCGGCACCGGATGCAGCTGGACGGGAGACTTCCGCAGGGCGCGACCGCCGGCGAGTCCATCCCGGCCCGCGACACCGGAGGCCTCGCGCAGATCTACCCGGCGACCGGCAGCCCGGAGTGGAAACCGTACGCCAAGATCCTCGCCGGGTCCGCTGTCGCGTTCCTCGTCGGCCTCGCCCTGCTGAGGCCGTGGTCATGGCGGCGCCGATGGCGGCAACGGCGCGCGGCTGCGGGTCGGGATACCGTCGGTGTAGCACCGCGGTGATGCAGCGGCTTATGACGGCTGGTGATGCTCGGGAGGTCACTGTCGAGCTCGACGTCGATGTGAAGAGTCCGCACGCTGGAATACGTCGGCCGTCTGCGGTCCAGGTCAGGATCAGGTGAGCATTCACCTCACCCTGGGCTGGAGGCGGCCATGGTTACCGCACGAGTCGACGACCTGGATGTGCCGACCAATCGCAAGGACGCCAAGGTCCTCGCGAGGATACCCGCGCTCACCGGACTGCGATGGTGGGCCGCGCTGGGCGTCTTCCTCTATCATGCCGTGACGCTGCCCGGCATCTTCGCGCCGTCGGCCACCATGAAACCGATCCAGTTCATCCTCGCCCCGGCCGGCAGCCTCGGCGTGTCCTTCTTCTTCGTCCTCAGTGGATTCGTGCTGACCTGGTCGGCCCGCCCGAAGGACACGCCGGTGTCGTTCTGGCGGCGCCGCGCGGTCCGCATCTACCCGAACCACTGGGCCGGTCTCCTGCTGGCCGTCGGCGTGATGGTGCTGGTCAGCGACTACACCCAGTTGCACGACGTCGTCCGGGTCGCGCTGCTCGTCCAGACCTGGACACCGAGCTTCATCGTCGCCACCGGCGTCAACGGGGTCAGCTGGACGCTCGCCTGCGAGATGTTCTTCTACCTCTGCTTCCCGCTGCTCATCCTGCTGATCCGCAAGATCGCACCGGCGCGCCTGTACTACTGGGCGGCCGGCATCGTCGCCGCCGTCTTCCTCTTCCCGGTGCTCACGTCGCTGCTGCCGGCCCAGCCGGTGATGCCCTACGGGCCGCCGGTCTCCGAGGCCGCCTCCTGGTTCGTCGAGCGGTTCCCGGTGACCAGGATGGCCGAATTCGCGCTGGGCATCGTGCTGGCCCGCATCGTGCTGGCCGGCCGCTGGTTCCGGCTCCCGTCGTGGATCGCCTGGGCCGTCCTGGCCGCCGGCTACGTCGTCGCCATGTACAACCAGGGCAACCTGTACGGTCGGATCGCGATCACGCTGATCCCGGTCGCGGTGCTCGTGGCCAACGCCGCCACCTCCGACGTCGCCGGTCGGCCGTCGCTGGCCAGCCGGCCGACCATGGTGTTCCTGGGCAACGTCTCGTTCGCGTTCTACATCGTGCACCTGACCGTGCTCAGCAACATCGGCAGGCTGTTCCCGGCCGCCCGGACCACCGCGATCGGGTTCGGCATCATGGTGCTCGCCCTGGTCGTCACCTTCGCACTCGCGTGGCTGCTGCACGTGGCGGTCGAGAAGCCCGTGTACCGCCGGTTCGCCACGAGCCGGGCCGAACGCAACGCGGTCCCGGACGGTCCCACGGAAGGCCGCGACGCCCGCCAGGCGGAACACCACGAGGCCGGCCGCGACGCCCGTCAGACGCAAACACCGGTCAACTGATCCGACCGACCGCCGCCGTTCGGGATGCCTGTCCAGGGATCCCGGACGGCGGCGGAGGCTATTGCGCCGAGTGTCCGAGCACCCGGTCGGGCGTCAGCAGGTTCTTCTCCTTGCGCCGGCCGGCCTGCGTCGAGACCAGCAGGTCGTCGCCGTCCCGCAGGACCCAGACGACGGAGGTCTGCGGCCCGCCGTCCGGGTTGAGGGTGCCCAGCACCGCGATGTTCGGGCCGTCGACGAGCGCTCGGGCGTTGGCACTCAGCGTCACGATCATCGCGCGAGCCTACCGGGGCAGGTCCGGACCGTTGGCTGGCCGCTCGGCTGAGGCGGCCGCGGCCGCGGCGTCGGCGGCGACGGCACGCGGCGCGAACGCCAGCCCCAGCCCGGTGACCGCGGCGGCAGCGACGACGTAGAGGGCCACCGACAGCGTGGTGCCGGTGGCGTCGATGAGCTTGATGGCGACGATCGGGGCGAGGGCGCCACCGAAGATGCCGGAGATCTGGTACCCCATCGAGGCGCCGGAGTAGCGCAACCGGGTGGAGAACAGCTCGGCGATGAAGGCGGCCTGCGGGCCGTACATGGCGGCGTGGCCGACGAGCGCGACGACCACCGCGAGGACGATCGCGGGCCGGCTGCCGGTGTCCAGCAGCGGGAAGAACGCGAACGCCCAGACGGCCGTGAGGAGGGTCCCGCCCGCGAACACGAGGCGCCGGCCGAACCGGTCCGACAGCACCCCGGACAGGGGGATGAGCGCCAGTTGCAGGGCCGAGCCGATGAGCACGGCGCTCAGCGCCGCACTGCGGGGCAGGTGGACGGTGTCGGTGACGTACGTCAGCACATACAGCGTGAACGTGTAGAACGAGACATCGACGCCGATCCGGGTGGCCATCGCGGCGAGGAGGCTCCTCGGGTGCCGTGCCAGCACCGCCCGCAACGGCGCGCGGACCTTCGCCGCGGCCGCGGTGACCTCGGCGAACATCGGTGACTCGGTGACCGCGACCCGGATCCACAGGCCGACGACGACCAGCACGCCGGACAGCAGGAACGGGATCCGCCAGCCCCACGACACGAAGGCCGCTTCGGACTGCACCGTGTTGAGCAGCCACAGCACGCCGGCGGCGAGGAGGTTGCCGGCCGGGACGCCGACCTGCGGCCAGGACGCGTTGAGCCCGCGCCGGGCGGTGCCGCCGTGCTCCATCGCCATCACCACCGCGCCGCCCCACTCCCCGCCGAGGCCGAACCCCTGCAGGAACCGAAGCACGACGAGCAGGACGGGCGCCGCGGCGCCCCACTGCGCGTAGGTGGGCAGCAGCCCGATCAACAGGGTCGCGGTGCCCATCAGGATCAGCGTCGTCATGAGGACGCTCTTGCGGCCGACCCGGTCGCCGAAGTGGCCGAACACGATGCCGCCGAGCGGCCGGGCGACGAACCCGACGGCGTACGTGGTGAACGCGAGCAGGGTGCCGGTGAGCGGGGAGAACGACGGGAAGAACAGCCGGCCGAAGACGAGGGCGGCGGCCGAGCCGTAGAGGAAGAAGTCGTACCACTCCAGCGAGGTGCCGATGAGCGTGGCGACGATGACCCGGCGGGGCGCGGGCCGGTGGTCCGTCCGGGTCTCGATCGGCGGCCGGGTCGGTGCTTCGTGCGTCCGTGATGCCATGGTGGGCTCCTTGCGGATCGTGAGAGGAAGCTCACCACCAAGCTATGGATTGTCGTGCGTCCCTGGCCCCTCCCAGGATGCGGCGCAGCCGTCAGGTGGTGCGGACCGACCGGTAGGCGCGCAGCGCGGGCGCCAGTCCGGTGAGCAGGCCGATGAGCAGCGTCAGCGCGACCGTCTGGGCGTACAGCGCCACCGGCACCTCCATCCGGTCCAGCCGCACCTGCGGTATCTGGTTGAACAGGTCCGGGTTCAGGGAGCCGGCGGCGAGGCCGAGCCCGGCCGCCAGTACGGCGACGGTCGCGGCGGTGAAGAGGTTCTCCAGCAGCGCGATGGCGCCGATCGCCGACCGGGAGGCGCCCAGCGCGCGCAGCGTCGCGAACTGCGGCGCCCGGACCTCGATGAAGGCGGTCGCCACGAACGCCACCGCGAGCATGCCCAGGAGCACCACGATCGCCGCGAAGCGCTGCCCGTCGCGCCGTTGGGCGGTGAGGATGGGCAGGATCTGGTCGACGTTGTCGACCCGCTGGGGGTCCTGGGGGCGGCCGCCGACCACCTGGGCGGCGGTCCGGATCAGGCCGTAGGTGTCCGAGCAGCGGGTGGGCTCGCACCGCCAGGCGATCTGGACCGGTCGCGGCGTCGCCTGCGCCAGGCCGAGCACGTTCTGGTTGACCAGGCCGCCGGTGGTGAAGGCCTTGTTGAGCTCGCTGTACGTGCCGAACACCGGCACGTTCAGCAGCGCGATGCCGGCGCCGGTCCCACCGCCGCCGGTCCGGGACGCCGGGGGCGCGGCGGTGGCCGCGGAACGGGCCGTGCGGCCGGGGTCCGTCCGGGCGGCCGGCTCGGCGGCGAGCAGCACGGTCACGGCGGCCGGGGTGGTCAGCCGGAGGCGCTCGGCGGTGGCCGACTCCAGCAGGATCGCCGGGCCGAGCCGCTGGTCGCTCATCACGGTCCGCCACGCGTCGTCGTCCGCGATGGCCGGCGTCATGAGGCGCCAGGCCGGGGTGACCGCGCGCAGCTCCAGGGTGGGCGCGTCGGCGGGGTTCGTGCTCGGCGAGGTCCGCAGGCGCGCGCTCAGGCTGACCGACGTGGCCGGGCGGAACCACGGGTAGCTGCGGCCGATCTCGTCGAGCCGCGCGTTGAACGTCCGCAGCTGCTCGACGCTCAGCGGCTCCTCCAGCCCGCTCGTGTACGTCTCGGCGTAGCCGAAGACCGCCGCGCCGTACCGCTCCACGGCGGTCTTCGAGGCCTCGGCGGACAGCGCGGTGAACAGCTGCACGCCGATGGAGAGCAGCAGGATGAGGCCGAAGATCGAGTTGCGGCGCCAGTTGTGCCGGAACTCGCGCAGGCCGAGCCGGACGACGCGCATCAGCCACCGCCCGCGGCGGCGGGCTCGTCGTCGTGGAGGGTGCCGCCGCCGAGCCGGACCCGGCGCCCGCAGCGGCCGGCGACGGCGTCGTCGTGGGTCACCAGCACCAGGGCCGCACCGAGGTCGGCGACCGAGGCCAGCAGCAGTTCGATGACGACGTCGGCCGTCTCGCCGTCGAGCGAGCCCGTCGGCTCGTCGGCGAGCACCAGGTCGGGCCGCTTGACCAGCGCCCGCGCGATGGAGACCCGCTGCTGCTCGCCGCCGGACAGCTGCGCGGGCCGCGACCGGGCCCGGTCCGTGAGGCCGACCCGTTCGAGGGCCTCCCGGGCCGCCCTGGCCCCCTCGCGCGGGCCGAGGCCGGCCAGGAGGCAGCCGTATTCGACGTTCTGCTGCGCGGTGAGGTTCGGCAGCAGCCGGAAGTCCTGGAACACGAAGCCGATGGAGCGGGCCCGCAGTTTCGAGCAGCGCCGGTCGCCGGCGGCGCGGATGTCGACGCCGAGCATGTGGTGGCGACCCTCGTCGAACGGGATGAACAGGCCGAGCGCGCGCAGCAGCGTCGACTTGCCGGAGCCCGACCGGCCCTGGATCGCCACCGAGTCGCCGGCCGTGACGGTCAGGTCGACGCCGTTGAGCAGCCGCAGGTGCTCGCCGGACGGGAGGCGGAAACTCTTGCTGGCGCCCTCGACCTCGACCACGACGTCGTCAGCCGGCAAAGTCGGACTCCAGCGGGTAGAGCACCACGTCGAGTGCCGGGTCGAGGCCGGTGACCTCGACGTACGCGTCGTCGGCGGCGCCGATCGTGACGCCCGCGGTGCGTTTCCGGCCGTCCGGCTCGAGGACCACGACCTGGCCGGACCCGGCCCGGCCGCGGACGGCGGACAGCGGCAGCGTCGGCACCTTGTCCTTGACGTTGGTGACGAAGACGACGACGGCGCGCAGGCCGGCGAAGGCGGGGACGTCGGCCGGGATCGACGCGTACACGTTCACGGCGCCGGAGTCCTTGACGTACACCAGGCTCTCGTAGGTCACCACGAACCCGGCCGGCCCGCCGATCAGCTCGGCCTTGCCCGTCTTCGGCGGGTTCTGGAAGCTGAACAGCGCCGCCGGCTCGACGACCGGCAGTTTGGCGTGGAAGCCCGGCGGCTGGACGGCGGCGACCGTTTGGCCGGCCGCGACGGTCTGCGGGTACAACCCGGACAGCAGGCCGCTCACCGGCGCGATGACGTTGGTGCGGGTGATCGTGCACGGCGGCGGCCCCTCGGTCGCCGGAGACGGCGTGGCGGCCGGGGTGGCGGCGGGCGCGCAGACCTCGATCTTGCCGATGGTGTCGCCGACACTCACTGGCCGCCCGTTGGCGAGGCCGGGGGTCGGGATGAAGTTCCCCGCCTTCGCGGCCGGCACCGGGACGGCGTCGTACGCCTCGACGATGCCCTCGAGGCGGATCGTGGAGTAGATGTCGCGCCGCTCGACCCTGATCGTCGCGGGCCGGCCCGAGCCGGAGGCGGTGATCGCGTCGGCCGGGCCGCCCGTGGGCGCCTGCGGGCCGGAGCAACCGGCGCTGAGCCCCGCGCCGAGCAGGACGGCCAACGCCACCCGCAGTGTTGCCGGATTCAACCCGTGAAGCCCTTACCGCAGTCGTTCGCGGAGGCGAACTGGGTGGCGGACGTGATGCCGCCGAGCCGCGCCTCGCTGATCATCGGATCCAGCATCTGCTTGTAGTCACCGTCGGCCAGCTTACCGAGGGCGGCGAGGTCCTGGTCCACCGGTTTGCGGCCCTTGGTGTCGTCGATGAGCTGCAACGTCCAGGCGCACACGTTCCAGATGGTCACCATGTCGACGGCGTCCTGTTCGACGAACTTGACGTCCTTGGCCGGCTCCATGAACCGTGTGTAGATCGCGTCGGGAGTCAGCTTGTATCGATCCGGCCAGGTGACTTTGGTGTGCGCCTTCTCGACCCACGGAAGGACTTCGGCACGGTTGTTGGCGGGCGGCCGCGACGGATTGGCCTGCTCTTCCTTCTTCTTCGCCACGGCGGCGGGATCGTCCTGACCGCTGCTGCTGCCGTTGCTGCCGCCGTTGCCGCTGCCCTTGGCCGGGGGGCTCGAGGAGCATCCGGCGAGCAGCACGAACATCGCCGCGGCGATGGACAGGCCGGGTCGGCGCTTGAGCATGGCAATTCCCCCCGAGAGATGTCCGGACGGCACCGCGCCAGCGTCCCGTCCGGGCTGGCGCAGTGCCGGTTTACGATGGCGACGCGTTGGGACGCTACTCCATGTTGTAGTTCCACAGGGTCTCTCGGGTGAACGAGCCGGTCGCCTTGAATCCGCGGTACTGCAGTTTGAGGCAGGTGCCGGGGGCGAAGTTGGTGCCGATCATGCGGTGGTAGAGATCTTCCTTCATGATGTTGTACTGGATCTGGCCGACCACGTTCGCGTCGCTGCATTTCTGCCAGCGCGAGTCGACGGGCACACCGGCGGAGAGTCCCATGGCGATGTCGTCGCCGCTGTGGTTCTGGTAATACGAGGTCGCACCGGTGAAGAAGTTCCAGATGCTGTTCGTCGTTCCCGTGCCGACCGAGGAGTTGGCGAAGGCGGTGCCACCCCCGAACACGAGCGACGCGGCAACCGCGGTGACAGTGGCCGTTGTCAGTGTGATGGCGCGTTTGTACATCATTCCCCCCGATTTCACCCCACCGGAATCTCCGGTACTGACATCAAGTTAGATGGATGTCGCGATCCTGGGAAGGCTTCCGGGACGCCCGATCTGCGACTGTGTCAGGTGCGCAGGTTCCGCTGCATTCAGCCCGTCAGCGCGGACCGGACCCGGAACGAGCTCTCGGTCCAGAACGTAGGGGTGCCGTTGGCCTGGTCGACCCAGAGCTGGTCGCCGCGGTGGTGCAGGTACCAGCCCGGGTAGATCTGCGCCTCCAGCAGGATGGTGCCCGCCGCCGCACCTGCCCGCGGGCAGAACGTGGCGTCGCCACGGAACAGTGCCGTTCCCTCGTCCCGGGACAGCTGGAACCGCCAGGACGAGTGCCGCAGGTACCGGCCGTCCTCGGCCCGGAAGGAGAAGCACGCGGCGTCCGCCAGCCCGGCGACCACCGAGAAGGTCGCCTGCTGCCGTGCCGCGGCGCTGCTGTCCGAGCGGACCGGAGCGAGCACGCCGAGGCTGTCGGCGGTGGTGACGAACAGCCCGGGCTGGTCCGCGGACTCGATCGACACCGGGCGGCCAGGGGTAAGGGTCTCGGTGCGCGGCACCGGTGAACTGGCCACGGAGCTGGGCGGCGGCTTCGGTGTCGAGGCGGCGACCGGAGGCGGTGCCGTGGACGGCGTCACCCGGGCCGCGGCGGGCGTCGACGGTGCCGCCTGCAGACCTTGTGCCGGTGGAGTGGCGGTGGGCAGGGCCGTCACGGTGACCGCCGCGCCGGCGGCGACCACGGCCGCCACGGCCACGGTGACGGGGTGCGCCGCCACCGCTTGGACGAGCTGGCTGAACACGCCGGCCTTGACCGTCGCCCCGACCCCGCCGGAGGTGGTGGCCGCCGCCAGCGACCCGCTCGCCGTGACCGTGGCTCCGACGGCGATCTTGCCGGTCAGGGCCGCGCCGAGCGCGACCGGGACGGGCAGCAGGGCGAGCCCGACCAGCAGCCGTTCCGCCGTGATCAGGCCCTGCGCGGCGTGGCCGCAGACCGGGCAGGACCGGGTGTGCCGGGCGATGCGCTTGCGCCACAACGGACTGGGCGTGCCGTCCCAGTCGGCCACCAGGCCCTCGAGTTTCGCGCACCCGGGTGTGGCGGTCAGCGCGGCGACGAGCTCGCGGCACACGTCCAGCTGCTGGCGCATGCGCTGGATGCGCACGGCGGCGTGGGCGATGCTGACGTCCAGCGCCGTCGCCAGTTCGGTGCGGGTGAGCGCGCCGGCGGTCTCCAGCCACCACAGCGACAGCAGCGCCCGGTCGTCGGGGTCGAGCCAGCGGCTGGCCCGGGTCACCTGACGGCGCTGTGCGGACAGCTCCAGCTGCAGCACCGTGAGGTCTTCGAGCTCGGCGTCGGCGTCCGCCAGCCCGGCCGCCTCGTCCAGCGGGGCGGCCCGGTGCGCCGCGACGGAGCGGCGGTGCAGATGGGTGCTCACCTGGTGCACGGCGATCGCCGCCAGCCAGGGGCGGAAGCTCTCCGGGTGTTGCAGGCCCGGAAGCTGCCGGATGGCGCGGAGCATGGTGTCCTGCACGACGTCGTCGGCGTCGGCGTGACCGTCCAGCGCACGGCGCACGATGGTGTACGCGAGCGGCAGGCCGGTCGCGACGATCTCGTCCAGGGCTCGGCGGTCCCCGGACTGTGCCGCGAGCACGAGGCCCGTCTCGTCCCTGCCGGTAGTTCGCATCGTCACATCGCAGTCCGCAGTACCAACCCCGCAGCCGCCTTTCCCGCCGCTGCCGGAGCACCCGCGGGCATCTCCGGCACGGTCGTTGACCTTCACCGATGACCGGCCGCCGTGTCAAGCAGCTGGGCGAGTTTGATCAGCGCGACCATCTGGGCCTGCCGCGGATAACAGAAACGGCCCAGTCACAGCTGCGTGATCGTCCATTGATTTCCACGCGAGGGACCAGCCGTCTCGTCGTCGCGGCTCCGTTCCAGGGTCCGCCGCGGGGCGTCGTAGCGGTCCGGGAGAAGCGCCGTCGGCGGGCCGCACGATCGCTTTCGACGATGCGGCGGCAACAGGCGGATGGTCTGTCCACATTGGCGTGTTGCGGGTCTCCAAAGTGCGCGAAAGGAAGGACCGCGTCAAGGTCTGCACAACGTATTCCCGCCGGTGCGCGGCAACGACTCCGCCGCCGCCCGACGGATAACGGAAAGTGCGCGAAGTGCTGCGGCGAAAATCGCGCGGATCGCCTTGAGCTGCCAGGACATGCCCGGTTGATTCACGGGAAAGCATTCGAGGAAAATGTTATACGACGGCCTCGGTGAAAGTCGCGTCATTTCGTTCGTGAAAATTTCGGGCGGCCGTCGCAGTGTTGTCGCTGCCGCGTCGTCTCCGAATATGCGGGTTGAAGTGCACAAAGGTGAGGCCGGCGTGCGGTGAAACGGGCGCGGCTCGATGGTTCAGGTCACATCGAATGTCGTGACGCACTTGAATGTTCGCGGCAGGTCTGGCAATCTCCCCGCCTAGATGTGAGCGCTCCCGCCCCCGCTCGCACGCTGCCGACCCGCCATTGAATCACCGGACAGCCCTCCGCCGGGCACATCATGTGAGCGTTAACAAGCAGTTCGGTCCGCCCCCCGCCGGCACGGACCGACGCCGTGTTCGGTCGATGGCCCGCGGCGCCCGCACGACTGAAGGAGAACCCATGCAGATCCACAGCCCGGCTCCGCCGGTCGGCAACCGGCCACGCGGATGGCGATCCGGCATCATCGCCGCCCTGGCGACGGCGCTGGTCGGTGGCGCCGTCGTGGTGGCGAACATGACCTCGGCGTCAGCCGCGACGGTCGACACCAGCGCCTCCTACGTGCTGGTCAACCGCAACAGCGGCAAGGCCGTCGACGTGTACAACTTCTCGACCGCCGACGGCGGACGGATCACGCAGTGGACGCGTGGCGACGGCGCGAACCAGCAGTGGCAGTTCGTCGACTCCGGCGGTGGCTACTACCGGATCAAGTCGAAGCACTCCGGCAAGGTCCTCGATGTCTACAACTTCTCCACCGCCGACGGCGGCTCGGTCGTGCAGTGGGCCGACGGTAACGGCACCAACCAGCAGTGGCGCCTGGCCGACTCCTCGGACGGCTACGTACGGTTCATCAACCGCAACTCCGGCAAGGCCCTGGAGGTGCAGGGCGCGTCGACCGCCGACGGCGGCAACATCGTGCAGTACGCCGACTGGGGCGGCGCGAACCAGCAGTGGCAGCTCGTCCGCGTCGGCGGCACCACCCCGACGTCGAACCCGCCGGGCGGCTCGGGACAGTTCAACAACCCGGTGGTGTGGCAGGACTTCGCCGACGGCGACATCATCCGCGTCGGCGACGCCTACTACTACTCCGCCTCGACCATGCACTACTCGCCCGGCGCGCCGATCCTGCGCTCCTATGACCTGGTCAACTGGGAATACGCCGGGCACTCGGTGCCCAGGCTGGACTTCGGCTCCAGCACCTACGACCTCAGCGGCGGGCGGGCCTACGTCAAGGGCATCTGGGCCTCGACACTGAACTACCGCAAGTCCAACAGCACCTACTACTGGCTCGGCTGCGTCGAGTTCAACCGCACCTATGTGTACACGTCCTCCGCCGTGGACGGCACGTGGCAGAAACGCTCGCAGATCAACAACTGCTACTACGACGCCGGGCTGCTCGTCGACGACGACGACACGATGTACGTCGCCTACGGCAACAGCACCCTCAGCGTCGCCCAGCTGTCCGCCGACGGGCTCAGCCAGGTCCGCACCCAGCAGGTGTTCACCACCCCGTCGAGCGTCGGCACCCTCGAAGGCTCGCGGTTCTACAAGCGCAACGGCAGCTACTACATCTTCGTCACCAGGCCGGCGAACGGTCAGTACATCCTCAAGTCGAGCAGCCCTTGGGGCCCGTACGAGATGAAGCAGGTCCTGCTCAACATGCCCAGCCCGATCTCCGGCGGCGGCACCCCGCACCAGGGCGGCCTGGTCCAGACGCAGAACGGCGACTGGTACTACATGTCCTTCGTCGACGCCTACCCCGGCGGTCGCGTCCCCGCCCTCGCCCCGATCAGCTGGAGCGGCGACGGCTGGCCGAGCGTGCAGACCGTCAACGGCGGCTGGGGCGCCACCTACCCGAAACCGAACATCACCACCTCGAAGACGGTCAAACCGATGACCGGCGCCGACACCTTCACCACCGCGGCGCTCGGACCGCAGTGGGAGTGGAACCACAACCCCGACACGTCGAGGTTCTCGACCGGCAACGGGCTGCGGCTGCAGACCGCCACCGTGACCGGCGACCTGTACTCGGCCCGCAACACCCTGACCCACCGCGTCCAGGGACCGACGTCCACCGCGACGATCGAGCTGGACTACTCCGCGCTGGCCGACGGCGACCGCGCCGGCCTGGCCATGCTGCGCGACTCGTCCGCCTGGATCGGGGTCAGACGCGACGGCACCACCACCCGGGTGTCGATGGTCAACGGCCCGACCATGAACAGCAGCTGGGCCACGACGAGCACCGGCACTGAGGCGGCGAGCGCCGCGGTGTCCGGCGGCCGGATCTGGCTGCGGGCCACCGCCGACATCAGACCGGGCAGCGGCCGGCAGGCGCGGTTCTCCTACAGCACCGACGGTGTCAACTTCACCGCCCTGGGCTCCGCGCTGACGCTCAACAACGCCTGGCAGTTCTTCATGGGCTACCGCTACGCGATGTTCAACTACGCCACCCGGGCTCTGGGCGGCTCCGTCACCGTCAAGCGATTCGAAATGAGCACACCATGAACGCTCGAAGACTCCGCGTGATCCTGCCGCTGGTGGCGGCGACCGTGCTCGCCGCGGGCGCGGCGGTGTTCCTCAACGGCTCCGCCGACGCGGGCACGACCCTCGGCGCGTCCGCCGCGGAGAAGGGCCGCTACTTCGGTGCCGCCGTCGCCGCGGGGAAGCTCGGCGACGGCACGTACACCGGCATCCTCAACCGCGAGTTCAACTCCATCACCCCCGAGAACGAGATGAAGTGGGACGCGACCGAGCCGTCGCAGGGCCGGTTCTCCTACCCGAACGCGGACCGGATCGTCGCTCACGCGCAGGCCAACGGGCACAGGCTGCGTGGGCACACGCTCGCCTGGCACTCCCAGCAACCGGGCTGGGCACAGGGCATGTCCGGCAGTGCGCTGCGCAACGCGATGACGAACCACATCACGCAGGTCGCCACGCACTTCAAGGGCAAGATCTACGCCTGGGACGTGGTGAACGAGGCGTTCGCCGACGGCGGCAGCGGCGGGCGCCGCGACTCGAACCTGCAGCGCACCGGCAACGACTGGATCGAGGTCGCGTTCCGCACCGCCCGCGCCGCGGACCCCGGCGCGAAGCTCTGCTACAACGACTACAACACCGACGGGATCAACGCCAAGAGCACCGGCATCTACAACATGGTCCGGGACTTCAAGTCCCGCGGCGTGCCGATCGACTGCGTGGGCTTCCAGTCGCACCTCGGCGGCCTGCCGTCCGGGGACTATCAGGCCAACCTGCAGCGCTTCGCCGACCTCGGCGTCGACGTGCAGATCACCGAGCTCGACATCTCCGGCAGCAACCAGGCGCAGGCCTACGCCAACGTCGTCAAGGCGTGCCTGGCAGTGTCCCGGTGCACGGGCATCACCGTGTGGGGCATCCGCGACAGCGACTCGTGGCGTACCGGCGAGAACCCGTTGCTCTTCAACTCCTCCGGCGCGAAGAAGGCCGCCTACACCTCGACGCTCAACGCGCTCAACGCCGGCACGAACCCGAATCCGACCGGCTCGACCGGCTCTTCCGGCATCGACACCAGCGCCTGGTACGTGCTGGTCAACCGCAACAGCGGCAAGGCCGTCGACGTGTACAACTTCGCCACCAACGACGGCGCGCGGATCACGCAGTGGACGCGCACCAACGCGAACAACCAGCAGTGGCAGTTCGTCGACTCCGGCGGCGGCTACTACCGGATCAAGTCGAAGCACTCCGGCAAGGTCCTGGACGTCTACAACTTCTCCACCGCCGACGGCGGCTCGGTCGTGCAGTGGGCCGACGGTAACGGCACCAACCAGCAGTGGCGCCTGGCCGACTCCTCGGACGGCTACGTACGGTTCATCAACCGCAACTCCGGCAAGGCCCTGGAGGTGCAGGGCGCGTCGACCGCCGACGGCGGCAACATCGTGCAGTACGCCGACTGGGGCGGCGCGAACCAGCAGTGGCAGCTCGTCCGCGTCGGCGGCACCACCCCCACCACGCCGGGCAGCAGCACCAGCACCGGCGGCGGGTGCACCCTGCCGTCGACGTACCGCTGGTCGTCGACCGGCTCCCTCGCGAACCCGAAGTCGGGCTGGGTGTCGTTGAAGGACTTCACCAACGTCGTCTACAACGGCCGGCACCTGGTGTATGCCACCACCCACGACACCGGATCGACGTGGGGGTCGATGAACTTCGGCCTGTTCACCAACTGGTCCGACATGGGCTCCGCCAGCCAGAACGGCATGAACTTCGGCGCCGTCGCACCGACGCTGTTCTACTTCGCGCCGAAGAACATCTGGGTCCTCACCTACCAGTGGGGCGGGGCCGCGTTCAACTACCGCACCTCCAGCGACCCGACCAACGCGAACGGCTGGTCGTCGCCGCAGACGCTGTTCTCCGGCAGCATCTCCGGCTCCGGTACCGGCCCGATCGACCAGACGATCATCGGTGACGGCTCCAACATGTACCTGTTCTTCGCCGGCGACAACGGCAAGATCTACCGGGCCAGCATGCCGATCGGGAACTTCCCGGGCAGCTTCGGCTCCTCCTACACCCAGATCATGAGCGACTCCACGAACAACCTGTTCGAGGGCGTCGAGGTGTACAAGGTGCAGGGCCAGAACCAGTACCTGATGCTCGTCGAGGCGATCGGCGCGAACGGCCGCTACTTCCGCTCGTTCACGTCGAGCAGCCTGAGCGGCTCGTGGAGCCCGCAGGCCGCGTCGGAGAGCAACCCGTTCGCCGGCAAGGCCAACAGCGGCGCCACCTGGACCAACGACATCAGCCACGGCGACCTGGTCCGCAGCAACCCGGACCAGACGAAGACCGTCGACCCGTGCAACCTGCAGCTGCTGTACCAGGGCCGCTCGCCGAGCTCCGGCGGCGACTACGGCCTGCTGCCCTACCGGCCGGGCGTGCTGACCCTGCAGCGCTGACCCCCGCCCGTCCGTCCGAACCGGCCGGCCACCCCACGGTGGCCGGCCGGTGCGTCCCGGCAACCCGCCTCAGGAGGCACCGCCATGCGCTCAGCACGACGATGGTTCAGCGCGGCCGCAGTGGCCGTCGCGCTGACCACCGCAGGCATCATCACCCTCACGACCGGCACCGCCGCGGCCGAGTCCAACGGCGGCGTGCGGATCATGCCCCTCGGCGACTCCATCACCGAGGGCACCCAGGTCCCCGGCGGCTACCGCATCGGCCTCTGGCAGCGCCTGGCCGCCGGCGGCTACCGCAACGACTTCGTCGGCTCCCAGTTCAACGGGCCCGGCTCCCTCGGCGACCACGACCACGAGGGCCACCCCGGCTGGCGGATCGACCAGATCGACGCCAACATCACCGGCTGGCTGGGCAACACCGGCCCGCGCACCGTCCTGCTGCACATCGGGACCAACGACGTCCTGCAGAACTTCAACGTCTCCGGCGCCCCCGGCCGGCTGTCCACGCTGATCGACCACATCACCGCCGCCGCACCGTCCGCGGACGTGTTCGTCGCCAGCATCATCCCGATCAGCAACGCCGGCCAGGAGTCCGCTGCCCGCACCTTCAACGCCACGATCCCCGGCATCGTGCAGGGCAAGGTCAACGCCGGCAAGCGCGTCCACTTCGTCGACATGCACGCCGCGCTGACCACCGGCGACCTCATCGACGGCGTCCACCCGACGTCCGGCGGCTACGACAAGATGGCCGCCGCCTGGTACACGGCGCTGCGCGCGGTCCCCGGCAGCATCGGCGACCCGGGCACCCCCAGCACCCCGGGCACCGGCTCGGCACTGGCCAGCGCCGCGTCCGGGCGCTGCCTGGACGTGCCCAACAGCAGCACCACCAACGGCGTCCAGCCGATCATCTACGACTGCAACGGCAACGCCAACCAGCGCTGGACCGCCAACGGCCAGGCCCTGCAGTCGCTCGGCAAGTGCCTCGACTCGCCGACCGGCGCCACCGCCGGCACCAAGGTCCAGCTGTGGGACTGCCACGGCGGCACCAACCAACGCTGGAACGTCAACTCGAACGGCACGATCAGCAACGCCCAGTCGGGCCTGTGCCTCGACGTACGCGGCAACGCCTCCGCCAACGGCACCCTCGTGCAGCTGTACACCTGCACCGCCGCGGCGAACCAGCGCTGGACGAGGAGGTGACCATGCGACGGCTCGTCACCGTGCTCACCGTCGGCGTGCTCCTGCTGGCCGGCGCCGTCGGCGTCCTGCGCGCTCCCTCCGCCGAGGCCCTGGACAACGGCGTGGCCCGCACCCCGCCGATGGGCTGGAACAGCTGGAACACGTTCGGCTGCAACATCAACGAGACCCTGATCCGGCAGATGGCCGACGCGATCGTCAGCAGCGGGATGCGGGACCTCGGGTATCAGTACGTCGTCGTCGACGACTGCTGGTTCAACCCCAACCGGGACAGCGCCGGCAACCTGCAGGGTGACCCGAGCCGCTTCCCCAGCGGCATGAAGTCGCTCGGCGACTACCTGCACGCGCGCGGGTTGAAGTTCGGCATCTACCAGGGCCCGCTCGACAAGACCTGCGCGCAGTACTTCAACAGCTACCCAGGTGCGACGGGGAGTCTCGGGCACGAGGCGCAGGACGCCCGCCAGTTCGCCGCGTGGGGCGTGGACTACCTCAAGTACGACTGGTGCTCGCCCAGCGGCTCTATCTCCGAGCAGGTCACCACGTTCGCGAAGATGCGTGACGCGCTCGCCGCGACCGGCCGGCCGATCGTCTACAGCATCAACCCCAACAGCATCCACGCCAAGACCGGCCCGCAACGCAACTGGGGCGACGTCGCGAACCTGTGGCGGACCACCGAGGACATCACCAACGCCTGGGACACCGGCCAGAGCAACGGCTACCCGATGGGCATCCAGAACATCGTCAACGTCACCGTGCCGCTCGCCTCATACGCCGCGCCGGGCCGGTTCAACGACCCCGACATGCTGGAGGTCGGCCGCGGTGGCATGAACGACACCGAGATGCGCAGCCACTTCGCGCTGTGGGCGATGCTCGCCTCGCCGCTCATCGCCGGCAACGACATCCGCTCACAGAACGCGGCCACCGCGACGATCCTGAAAAACCAGCAGCTGATCGCGATCAACCAGGACACCCTCGGCCTGCAGGCGACGCAGGTGTCGAACGACGGCACCCGCCGGGTCCTGGCCAAGCGGCTCGCCAACGGTGACGTCGCGGTCGCCCTGTTCAACCAGGGCGGATCGACCACGACGATCAGCACCACCGCGGCGGCGGCCGGCAAGTCCGGCAGTTCGTTCACGCTGCGCGACGCCTGGACGAACACCACCAGCACGACGACGGGTGCCATCAGCGCCACCGTGCCCGCGCACGGCACCGTGGTGTACCGGGTCAGCGGCGGCGGCACCACGACCCCGCCGACGGGCTCGACGTTCGTCAGCGCGGCCTCCGGGCGCTGCCTCGACGTGCCGAACGGCACCACCGCCAACGGCACCCAGCCGGTCATCTGGGACTGCAACGGCGGCACCAACCAGCGCTGGACGGTCAACGGCGCCTCGCTGCAGATCCTCGGCAAGTGCCTGGACGCGCCGCTCGGCGCCACCGCCGGCGCCAAGGTCCAGCTGTGGGACTGCAACGGCGGCGCCAACCAGCAGTGGACCCTCAACGCCGACGGCACCGTCCGCGGCGCCGCGTCCGGGCTGTGCCTGGACGTCGACCACAACCTCACCGCCAACGGCACCGTCGTCCTGCTGTGGACCTGCACCGCCGCGGCGAACCAGCGCTGGACGAGAGGATGACCATGCGACGACTCGCCGGCCTGCTGCTCCTGATCGGGACCGCCGTGTTCGTGGCCGGCCCGATGCCGCCGGCGCGGGCGGACAACCCGATCGTGCAGACCGTCTACACCGCCGACCCGGCACCACTCGTGTACAACGGCCGGGTCTACCTGTACACCGGCCACGACGAGGACAACTCGACCTACTTCACGATGAAGGAGTGGCGGGTCTACTCGACGACCGACATGGTGAACTGGACCGACCACGGCTCGCCGATGAGCCTCACCACGTTCAGCTGGGCGAGCGCCAACGCGTGGGCCGGGCAGGTCGTCAACCGCAACGGCAGGTTCTACTGGTACGTCCCAGTGACGAACCGCGCGACCGGCCGGATGGCCATCGGCGTCGGCGTGTCCAACAGCCCTACCGGACCGTTCACCGACGCCATCGGCCGGCCGCTCGTGGAGAACAACGAGATCGACCCGACCGTGTTCGTCGACGACACCGGCCAGGCCTACCTGTACTGGGGCAACCCCAACCTCTGGTACGTGCGGCTGAACACCGACATGACCTCCTACTCCGGCGGCGTGACCCAGATCCCGCTCACCACCGCCGGGTTCGGCACCCGCAGCGGCAACGCCAGCCGCCCGACGCTGTATGAGGAAGGGCCGTGGGTCTACAAGCGCAACGGCCTCTACTACAACGTGTTCGCCGCGAAGTGCTGCTCGGAGTTCATCGGCTACTCCACCGCCACCGGCCCGACCGGACCGTGGACCTACCGTGGCACCGTCATGCCCACCCAGGGCGGCAGCTTCACCAACCACGCCGGCGTCATCGACTACAACGGCGGCTCGTACTTCTTCTACCACAACGGGGCGCTGCCGGGCGGCGGCGGCTACACCCGGTCCGTCGCGGTGGAGAGGTTCAGCTACAACGCCGACGGCACCATCCCGACGCTCACGATGAGCAGCACCGGCGCGCCGCAGGTCGGCACCCTCAACCCGTACGTGCGCCAGGAGGCCGAGACGATCGCCTGGGAGACCGGCGTCGAGACCGAACCGTCCAGCGAGGGCGGCATGAACGTCGGCTGGATCGAGAACAACGACTCGATCAAGGTCAAGGGCGTCGCGTTCGGCGGCGGTGCCACGTCGTTCACGGCCAGAGTCGCCTCCGCCACCAGCGGCGGCCGCATCGAGCTGCACCTGGACAACGCCAACGGGACGCTCGTGGGGACCTGCACCGTCGCCGGCACCGGCGGCTGGCAGACCTGGACGAGCGTCACCTGCCCGGTGAGCGGCGCGACCGGCACCCACGACCTGCACCTGAAGTTCACCGGCGGCAGCGGCAACCTGTTCAACGTCAACTGGTGGCAGTTCGGCCCGACCGGCGGCGGCGGTGACCTGATCACCAACGGCTCCATGGAGAACGGCACCACGGGGTGGACGGTGTTCGGCAGCGGCACCCTGGCGTCGAGCCCGACCGCCCACGCCGGCAGCGGTTCCCTGCAGCTGACCGGCCGCACCGCGGCGTGGAACGGCCCCGCGCAGGACATGACGTCGAAGCTGACGAACGGCAGGAGCTACGCGGTGAGCGCCTGGGTCCGCAGCCAGAGCGGGACACCCAGCGCGAAGGCCATGCTGGCGGTGACCGCCAACGGCACGACCAGCTACGTCCAGCTGGCCCCGGCGACCGCGGTCAACGCCAACGGCTGGACCCAGCTGACCGGCACGGCCACCGTGTCGTGGACCGGCGCCCTGACCGGCGCCACCTTCTACGTCGAGACGACGAGCGGCACCGACGGCCTCCTCGTCGACGACGTCTCCCTGCGGTAGGCGACGACCACCGCACGTCTCGGTACGCTGAGCCGGCGATCAGGAGGAGGACGCATGCTGTTCGCCGGCATCACCGTCGACCCGGCCTTCGTCGTCGGGCCGGTCCGCAGACGGACCTTCGGCTCGTTCGTCGAGCACCTCGGCCGGTGCGTCTACTCGGGGCTGCACGACCCCGGGCATCCGACCGCCGACGCGGACGGCTTCCGGGGTGACGTCGTCGACCTGGTCCGCGAGCTCGGCGTCAGCGCGGTGCGGTATCCGGGCGGGAACTTCGTGTCCGGATACCGGTGGGAGGACGGCGTCGGCGCGCGGGCGCAGCGACCGACGCGGCTCGACCTCGCCTGGCACTCCACCGAACCGAACACGGTCGGCGTCGACGAGTTCGTCCGCTGGGCGCGCCGCGCCGGCGTCGAGCCCATGATGGCGGTCAACCTCGGCACCCGCGGCATCCAGGAGGCGCTGGACCTCCTGGAGTACTGCAACGTGCGCGGCGGCACCGCCTGGTCGGACCTGCGGCGGGCCAACGGCGCCGAGGAGCCGCACGCCATCCGGATGTGGTGCCTCGGCAACGAGATGGACGGGCCGTGGCAGATCGGGCACAAGACGGCACAGGAATACGGGCGGCTCGCCGCGGAGACCGCCAGGGCGATGCGGCAGCTCCAGCCCGACCTCGAACTGGTCGCCTGCGGGTCGTCCGGCTCCGGCATGCCCACGTTCGGGGAATGGGAACGCGTCGTCCTCGGCGAGGCCTACGACGTCGTCGACCTGATCTCGGCGCACGCCTACTACTGCGAGGAGGACGGGGACCTCGCGTCGTTCCTCGCCTCGGCGCTCGACATGGACCAGTTCATCGAGTCGGTGGTCGCCACCGCCGACGCCGTGCGCGCCGCCCGGAAGGCGACCCGACGCATCAACCTCTCGTTCGACGAGTGGAACGTCTGGTACGTCAAGCGCGCCGAGTCCCGACCGCCGACCGGTGACGACTGGCCGATCGCTCCGGTGCTGCTCGAGGACCGGTACAACGTCGCCGACGCCGTCGTCGTCGGCAGCCTGCTGATCTCGCTGCTGCGGCACACCGACCGGGTCCACGCGGCGTCGCTCGCCCAGCTGGTCAACGTCATCGCACCGATCATGACCGAGCCCGGCGGCCGGTCCTGGCGGCAGACGACCTTCCATCCGTTCGCGTTGACCGCCCGGCACGCCGCCGGTGAGGTGCTGCGGATCGTGGTCGACGCACCGGTGCACGACACGGCCCGGTTCGGTGAGGTACCGGCCGTCGACGCCGTCGCCACGTACGAGCCGGACACGGGCGGGCTGGTGCTGTTCGCCGTCAACCGTTCGACGACCGAGCCGGTCGGGTTGACGGTCGACCTGCGGGGCTTCCCGCGGCTGCGGATCGTCGAGGCGGTGACCCTGGCCAATCCCGACCACACGTGGTCCGCGACGGCGGACGACGCGACGACGGTCCTGCCCCGCCCGAACACCTCGGCGGCGCAGGACGAGGATGGGGTACGGGTCGAACTGCCGCCCGTGTCGTGGACGATGCTCCGCCTCGACGCCACGGTGTGACGGCGTCAGGTACCGCCGCCACACCGCGATCGCCGGTCAGCTCAGGCTGAAGCGCTGGTTGGCCTGGCCGTTGCAGTCGTAGAGCTGGATCTGCTGGCCGTTGCCGGTGCCCCAGACGTCCAGGCACCGGCCGGACTGCACGCCGGTGATGGTGCCGTTGCTGTTGACGTTCCACTGCTGGTTGGACTGCCCGTTGCAGCTGTAGATCTGCACCGCGGCGCCGTTGCCGGACCCGGCGGCGTCCAGGCACATGTTGCCGTACACGGTCAGCTGCCGGCTCGAGGTGGCGGTCCACTGCTGGTTGCTCTGGCCGTGGCAGTCGTACAGCTGCACCCGCGTGCCGTTGTTGTGCGACGCGTTCGGCACGTCGACGCACCGACCCGACTGCGCACCGACGATCCGTTTCGCACCGCCCGACGGGTTCGAGGGAGTGGGTGAGGCGGACGTCGTGCCGCCGGTCGGTGACGAGGTCGGCCCGACGGAGTTGAGCACGTTGAGCACGGAGTTGTAGGCGGCCTTCTTGTTGCCGCCGCCGTCGAACAGCAGCGGGCTCTCGTTGGAGCGCCACGAGTCGCTGTCCCGCACGCCCCACACGGTGATGCCGATGCAGCGGGGCACGTTGATGCATGCCTGGGTCAGCCCGGCGTACTGGCTGGTCGAGGAGTTCGTGACGTCGACCTCGGTCAGCGCGACGTCCACCCCGAGGGCCGCGAAGCTCGACAGGGTGGTCTGGAAGTTGCCCGGCAACGAGCTGCCGCCGGTGAAGTGCGTCTGCAGGCCCACGCAGTCGATCGGCACGCCGCGGGACTTGAAGTCCTGGATCATGCGGTAGACGCCCTGCGTCTTGCCGTACGACCAGTTCTCGATGTTGTAGTCGTTGTAGCAGAGCTTCACCGACGGGTCGGCGTTGCGCGCCGTGCGGAACGCGACCTCGATCCAGTCGTTGCCGGTGGCCTGCAGGTTGGAGTTGCGGCGGCTGCCGTCCTCGTTGAAGGCCTCGTTGACCACGTCCCAGGCGGCGAGCTTGCCCTTGTAGTGGCCCATCACGCCGTTGATGTGGTCGATCATCGCCTGGCGCAGGGTGCCGCCGCTGATCCCGCCCCACCAGCTCGGCTGCTGGGAGTGCCAGGCCAGGGTGTGGCCGCGGACCTTCAGGCCGCGCTGGGTGGCCCAGTTGTAGATCTGGTCACCCGAGCTGAAGTTGAAGTTCCCCCGCGAGGGCTCGGTCGTGTCGGGCTTCATCTCGTTCTCGGCGGTGATCATGTTGAACTCGCGGCCGGCGATCGTGCTGTACGTCGAGTCACCGAGCCGGCTGGCGGCGACGGCGGTGCCGAAGTACCGGCCCGACTGTGCCGCCGCCGCACCCAGGGTGCTCGCGGCGGCGTTGGCGGTGGGGATCATCATCACCGCGCCGGTCGCCGCTGCCGTGGCGACGACGGCGGCGATCGCCAGCCTGACCCGGAGCGTTCGTCTCCGTGGGGTGTGGGCGGCGTGAAGAGGTCTTGCTGCCACTGCGGACTCCTTGTCGGTTCTGTCCGGGACGCCGGCCATCGCGCGCACGGCGGCCCAGCCGCCGTGCGCACAGAGGGGTGTCGGTGATGTCGCACGACCCGGACCAGTGAACGGTGGGCTTCAATGCCTCGCCATGCTCACACGGCAATTTCAAGGGGACAATACTTTCCGAAACTCTTTCGAGAGCGTACGGGTGAAATGCGAGTCTCGGCGGGAGATCGGGGTTACCGTTCACAATGCGATCGGCGACACATCTTCGCAGCTAGAAGGCGGTCTGTCCACGTGCGCGGCCATCGCTCGGACGGGTCCGGCTCTGAAACTTTCGGAGTTACGACACCGATTGTTGCGACCTGGATCGGAGTGAACGCGGCGCATTCCTCGACGCGAAGATCGACAATGCGTCGCGCGACTTCAGTAGGCGTCGCCGCATAACACTTTTTCTGATCCGTCGGGGTGGGGATCAGCGCGCCGGCGCGGCGGTGCTGTGCCGGACGACCAGGGACGGGGCGACGACCGGATCCGCAGCTGAACGCGCCGGGCCCTCCAGCCGGTCCGCCTCGATGAGCCGCAGCAGCGCCGCCATGCAGCGCCGGCCGACCTCGTCGAAGTCCTGGCGGACCGTCGTCAGCGGTGGGGAGAGATACGCCGCCTCGGGGATGTCGTCGAACCCGACGATGCTCACGTCGTCCGGGACCCGGATCCCGCGTTCGTGGAAGGCGCTCATCATGCCGAGGGCCATCTGGTCGTTGCCGGCGAACACGGCTGTCACGTCGCCCCGCGCCGCCAGCCGCATCCCCGCCTCATGACCTGACCGGGCGCTCCAGTCTCCGGTCATCAACGGCGGGACGGGCGAGCCCGCCGCCACGAGTGCCGCCCGCCAGCCGTCGATCCGGCCCCGGGTCTCCAGCCAGTCACGTGGCCCCGACAGGTGCCACACCGTCCGGTGCCCGAGCCGCAGCAGGTGCTCCACCGCCATCCGCGCGCCGGCGATCTGATTGACCGAGATCGTCGGGATGGCACCGCCGGTGTCGGCCTCCACCGCAACGGCCGGCATGCCCGCGGGCATGTTGCGCAAGGCCGCCGTGGCAGCTGTCTGCGGCGCGATGACCACGACCCCGGCGACCGACTGCTCCGCGAGCGCCCCGGTCGCCGACATCACCGCGGGGCGATCGATCCGTTCGACGGTGGCGATACTGACGCCATACCCGGCGGTGCGGGCCGCGCGCTCGACGCCGAGCAGGGTCGCCGCGGGCCCGTACAGGAGCGTGTCGAAGCTGACCACCCCGACGATCCGCGACCGGCGCCCCGCCAGCCCCCGTGCCATCGCGTTGGGTCGATAGCCAAGCTGGCGGACCGCGTCCAGCACGCGCTGCCGGGTGGTCTGGCTGACGCTCGGGTGGTCGTTGAGCACCCGCGACACCGTCTGATGCGACACCCCGGCGAGGCGCGCGACGTCGTACACGACCGCCGGACGACGCTGCACCATCACGCCGGACCGGTCTTCATGGATGCCGATGCTAACGGTGCCGCAACACGCTTGCGGCGCGCCGTTCGGCCCCTCTTCACCAACCGGGACATGGCCCGAAATCCGCCGAAAAACGTGTTATAGCGCGGGCCTGTCGGGAGTCGCCGGCCGCTGTCCCCGACTCCCGGGACCGCGGGAACTCCTCCCGGCGCGCGGGAATCGATGCCCTGGCCTGGCTCCGCTGCCCGGTCGCAGGCTTGGCCCATGCACACACTGACACAGACAGATATGCACGCACCGGCCGACCGGCACGACATCCGGCTGCGGCGATACGGACTCGCCGCGGCCGCGCTCGTCGCTCCGTGGCTCATCGTCGCCTGCAACACCGGGTGGGCGATGGCGCAGGCGGCCGGCGCGAGCGACGAGACCGGCGCCGACGCCCTCGCGGCCGCGGCGGCGCACCCGGCCCTGCTGCGCAACGTGGTCCTGTTCGGCATGCTCGGCGCGCTGCTCATGGTTCCCGCCACGCTGGGTGCCGCCCGCGTGGCCGGGCGCGGCGCGGCCAGGCTGGCGTTCGTCGCCGGCACGCTGACGGCCGCCGGCTACGCCTGCTACCAGGCCGTGCTGCTCACCGATCTCACCACGTTGGCGATGGTGCGGGTCGGTGGGCCGATGGCCGGCTTCGCCGCCGTGCTGGACACGCGGCAGCAGGACGCGGCCGGGACCTGGGTGTTCCTGCTGTTCGTGCTCGGCAACATCGTCGGCACGTTCCTGCTCGGCCTGGCGCTGTGGCGGTCGCGGTCGGTCGCCCGCTGGGCCGCCGCCGCGGTCATGCTCTGGCCTCCGATGCACGTCGCCGGTCTCGTCGCCGGCGTCGAGTGGTTCGAGGTCGCCGGGGCAGCGGTCCAGGGAATCGGCTTCGCCGCGGTGGGCGTACACCTCCTGCGCCGCACCGGCTGAGGTCAGCGGCGGGCGCACGGGTTCGGAGCAGTCCTGTTGCCGCTGCTCAGCGACCGGCCGTCGGCCAGGGTCGCGGTGACCGACCAGGTGACCTGGGACGCGGTCAGACCGGTGACGGTCGAGGTGGCCCGGGTCGGCCCCACCGACATGGACCGGGTCGCACCGGCGCCGGCCTGCCAGTGCAGCGTGGCACCGCGGAACTGTCCACTGTCGATGGTCGCGGTCACGGACAGCGCGTAGGTCCGCCCGTCCGGGCACGCCGCCCTCCCGTCGACGTTCAGGCGGGGGAGCGGCACGGTGCGGGCGGGCGGCGGTGTGGATGCCCGGGTTGCCGCAGGCGTCGTCGTCCGGGGCGCGGGGCCGGTCGCGCTCGGCGGTGCGCCGGCCCGGTCGTTCATGCCCGGATCACCAAGCCCGGACGGTGTCGCCGCCGGCGTCGTGCCGGTGGCGGAGACCTCTGTGGCGGCAACGCCGTTGGGAGTGATGCTGCTGGACGCCGGCGTCACCGCGGGGCCGGCTGCGACGGGTGCGGCAGTCGCGTCGCGGGGCGCGGCGACGGCGTCGCCGGGCGCCTCGGACCGGGCCAGGGCCGCGCCGAGGCAGGCCAGCACCAGGGTCGCCGTCAGGACCATCGTCCGGCCCCGCCGGCGCGCGCTCGGCCGATGCTCCCGTGCGGCCGCCGACTGCGCGGCCCCGGGCGTCGGTTGGGCCGGGCCGGGCGTCGGTTGGGCGGGGCCGGGCGTCGGCTGGGTCGCGTCGGACGTTGGTCTGGCGGGGCCGGGCGTTGGCTGGGTGGCGCCGGGCGTTGGTTGGGCGGGGCCGGGTGTCGGTTGGGTGGCGTCGGGCGTTGGCTGGGCTGCGGTCAGTTGCAGGTCCGGTCCGGCGGACGGGATCGTCGCGGTGGCCGCGCCCAGGGCGGCCAGCGCCGCCAGCACCGAAACGGCCCGCAGCTGCCGGTCGCGGCGCCCGGTGCACGCCGCGCACCCGCGCAGATGCCGGTTGATCCGCTTGCGCAGCAACGGGTCCAGCCGCCCGTCCCACCCCGGCAGCAGCGCCGACAGCGCCGGGCACGCGGCCGCGGTCCGCGCCGTCAGCAGCGCGCCGAGCGACGACCGGAACTGCTCCCGCGCCCGCGACAACCGGGCGTGCGCATGGTCGGTGCTCACGCGCAGCACCGCCGCGAGCTCCGCCGCCGACGCGTCGCCGGCCACGGACAGCGCGAGCACCGCCCGATCCGCCTCGCCGAGCCCGTCGAGGACGGCCCGCACCAACGCCTTCGCGTCGACGGACCGCACCGCCGCGTCGATCTCGTCCCGGGTCGACGGAGGCTCCACCCCAAGGGGAACGGTCGCCGTGCGCCGGCGGAGACCGGCGAGGCACTCGCGCCGGGCGATCGTGAAGAGCCACGGCCGGAGCCGGTCCGGATCGCGCAACTGCCCGGCGTGCTCGGCGGCGATGACGAACGTGTCGTGCACGACGTCGTCGGCGGCGTCCGCGTCGCGGAGCAGGGCCGCGGCGAAGGCACGCAGCGCCGGGGCGTAGCGGCGGTACGCGCCCTCGAGTCCCCGCAGGTCACCCGCCACCATCGCGGCGACCAGCGCACGGTCGCCGGGCGTGGTGACAGGCTCCGTCGCGTCCATGGCGGCGAACGTAGCCGAGTCGCGCTGTCAGATCATGGTCTGTCGATCGGTGCCACCACCGGCCTGGTGTCGGGTTCCGGTCACCGGCGAAGCGTTGGTCCCCGCCCCCGCGCCGCCTCGTAGGGGACAGCACCCTACGAGAGGAGCGTGGCAATGCACCGCAGCACAGCAGCCGCACTGGTCGGCGTCGTGATCGCCGGGACCGTGCTGGGCACCGCGGCGCCGGCCGCCGCGGCGGCCGTCCCCGACCCCGAGCGGTACTCCGTCGAGCCGGCCGGTTGGGGGTGGAAGTTCAGCGCGGACAAGGCCACCATCAACGCCTGGGCGGACCGCAACGACATGCGCATCACCGACGTCGAGGTCCTCACCCCGTCGACGTTCACCGTGGTGATGGTCCGCAACGCCGGGGTGTTCAAGCGGGGGCTCAGCGGCACCCAGTCGTGGACGACCGACCTGACCGAGGGGCAGCTCGTGGAGCTGCCCGGCAATCGGCCGCTGGACATCGAGCGGTACACGTCCGACGGGCAGACGCGGTTCGCCGCCGCGCTCGTGGACAACAGCGGCGCGAACCACCACGACTACAAGATCTACCTGAACAGCACGAAGTCCTACATCGACGGCAAGGTCGCGTCCTGGAACGGACGGGTCACCGACATCGACCCGACGACGCCCGAACGGTTCGACACCATCCTGCTGAAGAACGCCGGTGTCGACGCGATGCCGACCTGGTGGTACCCGGCGCAGACCGCCGAACAGATCGGCAAGCTCCTGGAGACCAACAAGGCCCGGCTGGTCGACATCGAACCGGACGGCAAGGACACGTTCACCGTCGTGATGGTCGCCGCCAAGGGCGAATACTGGTGGTGGCACCCGGCGGCCACCCAGCAGCAGGTCCTCGACCTGCAGGCACAGAACGGGATGCGCATCATCCACCTGAAGCGGTACACGGCCGGCACCGGCGACACCCGCTACGCCGTCATCTACCTCGACACGCTCGACCCGGCGTCGGTACAGGCGCGCCAGGCGATGTGGCCGGCGGCCGGTGACGCGGCGTTCGGCTTCTACCTCAAGCGGGTCGACGGTGCCGTGTACAACTCGCTGCAGGCGGACAAGACGTTCGAGCCGGCGAGCATGCTGAAGGCCCTGCACCACATCACCGCCATGCTCGCCGTACACGACGGCAACATGGCACTGGCGGCCGGCGTCAGCTGGTACCGCAACCCGAACGACCCCGACAACAAGGACGTGTGCGCCTACGACGACAACGGCGCGGCCCTGACGTCCCTGCCCGTCGCGGACACGCTGTCGATGGTGCTGCAGGGCATGATGCAGGTGTCCGACAACCGCAAGACCGACGCGATCTACGACTTCTTCGGCCCGGCCGCGATCAACCAGACCGCGGCGACCCTCGGGATGACGGGCACCACCCTCAACCATCGCATCGGCTGCACCTGGAAGGCGCCCGGTCAGGTCGCCGCGGCCAACGAACTCACGCTCACCGACGAGGGCCGGCTGTTCGAGTCGGTGTACCGCGCGAACAACCCGGTCCTCGGCACCGGCGCCGACCGCGACGCCTTCGCCGCGCTGATGTCCAGCGGCCTGGGCTCCTTCCTGCCGGTCGTGGACGAGGAGGCGGCGAAGCTGGGCAAGTCCGCGGCCGTGGCGCAGGCGTTCAAGGACGCGATGCGTGGGGCGTACAAGAACGGCGGCTACGTCAACGGCGCACCCAACGCCGCCTGCGACGACACCGGCTGCACCGCGCTGCTGATGCGCAGCACCGGAGGCGGCGCCGTCTCCCTGCCCGTCAAGCAGAACAACACCACCGCATACCGCACCTTCGTCTACGGCGCGTTCTTCGACGGCGTCTGGGACTGCGGCCCCGGCGACGACAAGAACTGCGGGCCGGAATGGGACGCGCTCGGCCCGGCGCGCGGGGCGGCCTACCAGGCGATGCTCAGAGCCCACATCAATGCCGCCCTGTCGACCTGGTGACCCGCGTTTAAGATCGGCCGATGGTCATCGAGCCGCTGCACGACCCGGACGCCTGGCGTCCCTTCGTGGCGGCGCTGCTGCGCAGCGCCCCGCCCGGCGTCCGGGAGACCGAGTTCGTCGGCACCCTGTCGCCGGGCGGGTTCGGCGGTTCGACGGTGCACGACGGCGACCGGCAGCTGAGTGGGCTGGACCTCGACCGGGGCGACCGGCCGATGGACGCGCTCCGCCCGCTCGCCAAGCTGACCGACGGGCGGGAGGTGGCGATCCGGGTCGTGGCAAGGAGTGCCGGCGACGGGCTGGTCAGCGTCGTGGCCGCGGCGCCGCAGGTCACGTTCGGGATGGGCAACCCGGTCCTGGAAGCGCTTCTGCTCGTGCCCGGCGCGGACCCCGAGCCGTTCCGGCGCACCCCGGTGCACCACGACGGCGTGGCCGTGTCGCCGGACGCCGACGCGGCCGCGGTCACGGCGCTGGTGCGTGAGCTGCTGCCGGACGCACAGCCGGCGAGCCCAGCGGCGCTGGCGGAGGCCGAGTCGCGGCTGGGCGCCGCGCTGCCCGACGACGTGCGGGCGCTGTACCTCGCTGCGGACTCCGGTGAGCTGATCCTGCCGCCACGCGACAAGAACCGCTTCTACGGCCTGCAGATCGTCGGCCTGGAGGATGCGGCGGCCCGGGCCTACCTCGAGCCGAAGGCGCGGTATCTGTCGTGGACCCACGGTGCGACCGAGGTCGTCGGGCCCGATCCGCACGGGCGGGTGCAGGCCCTTGCGTCGTCGCCGGCCTGGTTCGTCGTCGGCGACGACTGGGGCGGCAATCTGTACGTCGTCGACCTCGCACCGGGACCGCGCGGCACCGTCGGTCAGGTGCTGTTCGTCGACCACGAGCTGAGTTCGGGAGCGCAGTGGGTCGCGCCGTCGCTGACCGAGCTGCTCCTCCGACGTCCCGCCGACATCGCAGGGCAGGGCCCTGAAGGCGGGCTGCTGGTCCGGGTTGGACGGCGCACCGGCGTGACCCTCGCCGCGGTCCGCCCGGAGACCGAGGTCCTGTACGTCCGCGGCGGACCGGTCGATCTGGCGCCACTGGCCGGCCACTCGCGGATCCGTACCCTGGCAACCTCGTCGGATGCGGTCACCGACCTGTCCGCGGTCACCGGGTTGCCCGCCCTGGAATTCCTCGAGCTCGACGTCGCCGGATGGCAGCAGTTGCTGCGCGCGGGACGCGTCCCGCCGACGCTGTTGGCGGCCGGGCTGCGCGGCCATGCCGACTGGCAGGCCACCGTGGAGGTGGTCAACGGCCTGCTCACACTGCGTGGCCAGCCGGTGTTGGACGTGACCGAGATCCCGGTCAGCTCACCGTGACCGTGAGGACGCAGTGCTGATCGCCGCGCTGGGTGAAGTGCGGCAGGACCAGCTTCCACGTGATGCTGAGCTTCCGGCCGGACGCCATCGCCGCGGGCACGTCGGTCACCATCTCGAACACCGCGCTGCCGCCGGCCGGGATGCCGGTGAGCGGTCGGCAGTTCAGCCGGTACAGCTGGGACGTGTTCACGGCATCGTGCTTCGCGTCGCCCTGGGAGAACCGTTCCAGCAGGTAGCCCGGGCACGGGTCCAGGGCCAGCGGGCTCTTGGTGGGGTTGGCGAGCGTGACCCGGAAGGCGATCCGCTCACCCGCCGCGGCGCTCGACGGGCCCTTGACGGAAACGGTCAACTGGTCCAGCGGCGAGGCGGCCGGCGTCGACACGGCGACGGGCTCGGTGAACCCGCTCGCCGACAGCGTCGGCCGGGCGTTCGGGTTGACCCACTCGCCCTGCGGGCACTTCGGGGTGTCGGCGACGGCGACCGAGGCGCGCAGCGTGCCACCGCCGTGCGGGACCTGGATCGCGAGCTCCAGCGCGCCGTCGGTCGGCTGGCAGAACGGACCCGACCAGTCCAGGCGCTGGCTCGCGTGCCCACCGGCGGGCACGGCGACCACCCGGCTGCGGCCTTCTTCGTTGATGTCGTGGGTGTACAGCATGGGAATCTCACGCCCGCCGGCGAGCATCGTCGTCGGGACCTCGCCCTGCAGGGTGCACTCGACCGCTGAGGTGTTCAGGACGTCGACCTCGCCGATGAGCTTGCCGATGGCGGCGTCCCAGCCCCTCGGCGTCTCACCGCCGGTGCCGGGGCGCACCCAGGAGGCGAGCCGGCCGGACAGCTGCTCCGCCCGGCACGGCTTGCTGCCCGGCGCCGGGGTCCGCGGGCCGGGCGGCTTGCCGTTGAGGTCCTCGTCCTTGATCCGCAGGTCGGCCCAGGGGACGGTGCCGTCGGCGAGCAGGGAGGCGGGTGCCGTCTGCTCGCTCGTCGTCTCCGGCCGGCCGGGGCCGGCGTCGGGGTCGGCGCAGGCCGAGGCGGCGGCGAGCACGGTCAGCAGCATGAGCAGCGGCATTCGGCGCATGCCGCCACCCTGACACGGTGTTGCGGACGGGGGCCTGAGTAGGCCGACTCAGATGCCACTAGGTCGACAACGCGGGTCCGGTTACTGGATGTCCTCGATGAACGGGGTGCCGGGGCAGCGGACGCAGACGAAGATCCGCATCGCGCCGTAGTGGCCGATCAGGACGCCGGTCGGCTCGTCCGGCTCCCGGTCGCCGCTCGACCAGCCGCCGCCGCACTCGGAGGTGGCGATGACCAGGGCAAGCCTGGTGCGGCCGGCGCACGTCGAGCACGGCGTCGGCCGGAACCCGGTCGTCGGCCACGTCGTGTAGCCGCCGGCCTTCCAGCCCGGGGCGACAGCCAGCGCGTCGTAGTTGGCGTTCCACGACTCGACCTCTTGGCGTAGCCGGGGCGGCAGCTCGGCGAGCGGCGCATGCTCCACGACCCGCTCCGGCGACAGCCGGCACGTTCGCAGCGCGTACCGCGGGTGGTCCACCTCCGACACCGGCTGGACGGTGAGCGGGTCGATGACGTCGGCCTGGCGGCGCCAGCGCAGGCGAACCACCGGACCCCAGGGCGGGCCCTTGTGCTGCGCCGGGCACCACAGCACCTGCAGTAGATCGACGCCCTTCGGTCGGGGCAGGTCCGGCACGTCGGCGGCGCGTAGCTGCGCCACCGGCAGCAGCGGGTTGCGCGGCTGGTGGCGGCGCCACAGCGTCCGCTGCCCGACGGTCCGGCCGTCTGCCGTCTCGATCCAGCCGGTGTACCCGCCGCCGACCGCGCGTCGCAGATCCCGGTCCAGGGCGGGACCGTCGTCAACCGGCTGCCCGGCGCGCCGGCTCGCGGCGGCGGCACGCATCCGCTCGACGAGGTCGTCCGGCAGCGGCACCTGGTCCTCGACCTCGCGCTTGTCGCCGCATGTCGGCCACGGCTCGTCCGCCGGCCACAGCAGGGGTCCGCCCACGTGACTGTCGTGCATCGTCACGTCGGCGGGCCGCGGATGCAGCCGGGTCGCGGTGCGGGAATGCCGGGCCAGCGCCGGGAACCGCTGCAGGGCCTCGGCGGACGGCGGCGACGTGATCACCACGGCATCGTAATCCGGATGATCGGCGTCGCCGCGCTGCAGTGTCGACCATGATGGCCTGACGGCGACCACCTCGTGGAGCGGAGCGGATCAGGCGCTCGTCATCGTCGGCGCCGGTTCGACCTTCGGCGCGACCTCCGCCGGCATGATGATCCACAAGATCGGGTAGATGAAGAACTGCGTGCCGGGGATGGCCAGCAGCAGCAGGACGAACAGCAGCCGGGCCGGCCACGGGTCGATGCCGAAGCGGCGCCCCAGCCCGGCGCAGACGCCGCCGAGCACCCGTCCGTGCACCGGCCGCACCAGGTCGTGCTGGCGCATCGTGCCGTGAACGGTGTCCATGATGTCTTCTCCTTCGCTCGTGTTCGATGGTTCAACTGTCGCGGCTGCGGGGTGCCCGGGCATCGGGGAACGCCCCGGGCCGTCCCCGGATCCGGACCACCTACGGGTCGACCGCGCTCTATGATCGATGCCGTGACGGCGCCGGAACCGCAGTCTGACCATCGGGACGTCGAGGCGGCGCTGCGGCGGGAGGGGTGGACCCCGTGCGGGGCAGGTGACTGGGCGATCGCGCTCCGCTCGCCCGACGGCGCGACGGCCGCGCGGATCAGCCCGTTCGACCCGACCGGTCCATACGCGGCGGCCCTGTACACGCAGGCCGCGCCGACCCGCCAGGTCCCGGCACTGTTCGCGCACCGCCGGCTGCTCGGCGGCGGCGACCTGCAACTCCTGGAATGGCTCGAACCCGTCGCCGGGGCGGAGGCCGCCGCGTTCCACCGGGCGATCGCCGAGCGCGCCCCGGAGGTCGCCGACCTGGCCGACATCGTGCACCGGGTCCACGAGCAGGCCCGGCGCGAGCTGCCGTGGTGCGGGCCGCTGGACGACAACCCGGCCAACGTCATGCGCGCCGCGGACGGTCGGCTCGTCGTCATCGACCTGTTCTACGCCGACGGCCCGAACCTGTACGCGACCGCGGAAACCGACCCCGATCTGGTCGTCGCCCGGATTCCCGAGGCCGAGCGCCGGTTCATGACCGAGATCCCCCTAACCGGCTCCGGCCCGTGGGATCCCGCGGCGCGAGCGGCGCTGCGCGCGAGGCTCGCGGCCGCCGACGCCCGCAATCCTCAGGGCGTCTCGTCCGCCTGAGGTGGTGCGGGAGGCGCGAGAGTGTCCCAGGCGGCCATTGCGCAGCTGACGACCGTTTCCAGCTCGGCGCGGGTGGCGCCGTCCCGGGCCTGGACGGACAGGCCCTGCACCATCGTCGTGTAGTAGCGCGCGATGCCGTCGAGGGTGTCGGGCGGCGCGGTGAGGTCGCCGTCGGTGATGCCGCGGGCGAGCCGGTGCTTGATGGTGTCGTGCATGTCGCGCCGGCGGTCGGCCAGAAACTCGCGGACCGTGTGGTTTTCCACGGTGCCGGTGGCCGCGGCGAGGATGAGCATGCAGTAGTGCGGCGTGTCGGGTCCGGTGATCTGGTCGGCGGTGGCGCGGAGCATGGCGTGGACCGCTTCGCGGGCGGTCGGCTGTTCGCGCAGCGCCCGCCGGGGCGGCTCGCCGGCGGTTGCGCCGTACAGCGCCATGACCCGGCGGAACAGTTCCTCCTTGCTGCCGAAGCAGGCATAGATGCTGGGGGAGGCGATGCCCATGGCCTGGGCCAGGTCGTTGATCGAGGTGCCCTCGTAGCCGCGCTCCCAGAACAGGTCGAGCGCCTGGCGCAGGGCGGTGTCCGGATCGAAGGTGCGTGGGCGGCCGCGGGTGGCCATTCGGTCTGCCTCCAGCTTTTGTTTGGCGTTCGATCAACTTTAGCTTGACCGGTGCGGCGGAGCGATGGCATCGTTTGTTTATTGTTCGATAAACAAAGGAGCCGGCATGCGTGCCTTGCAGCAGACGTCAGTGGACGGCCCACAGGATCTGCGCCTGATCCCTGACGCGCCGGTGCCGACCCCGGGTGCCGGCGAACTGCTGCTCCGGGTCACCGCCGCCGGCGTCAACTATGTCGACGTCTCGCAGGCCCGCGGCACGTTCGCCGGTGGGCCGCAGCCGCCGTATCTGGCCGGCATCGAGGGTGTCGGCGAGGTCGTCGCCGTCGGCGAGGCGGTGACCAGCGCGGCGCTCGGTGACCACGTCGTCGGCGTGGCCATCGGCGGCGGCGCGTTCGCCGAGTACCTGCTGCTGCCTGCGCCGGCCGCGGTGCCCGTACCCACCGGATGGACCGACGAGCAGGCGCTGGGTCTGCTGGTGAACTGGCCGACCGCACTGGCCGCCCTCCGGCCGCTGGGCGGGATCACCGCGGGCCAGACCGTGCTGATCCACGCCGCGGCCGGCGGGACCGGCCAGGCCGCGATGCGCGTGGCGAAGCACTACGGCGCGACGGTGATCGCCGCGGCGTCGCCGGCCAAGCACGAGACGGTCCGCGCGCTGGGCGCCGACCACGTCATCGACTCCCGCGCGACCGGCATCGCCGCCGAGGTGCTGCGGTTGACCGGCGGTGCGGGTGCCGATCTGGTGCTCGAGTCGGGCGGCGGTGCCACCCTGGAGGCCAGCCTGGCCGCGGCCAAGCGGGTCACCGGCCGGGTCGTCGTCTACGGCCTGGCCGGCGGGGAGGCCGCGATCACCAACTGGGACCTGGTCTACAGGCACCAGGTCCACGTCATCGGCCTGAACATCGGCGTGCTGATGCAGACGGCACCACAGATCTTCGGAGCGCTCATGGGCGAGCTGTTCGAGCTCATCGGTGCCGGCGTCCTCGTCCCCGCCCGGCCCACCGTCTATGACCTGGCCGACGGACCGAAGGCGCTCGCGGAACTGGAGGCGCGGGCCACGATTGGCAAGCTGGCGCTGCGGCCCTGACGCCCTCCTGGGCTTGCGGCCATGGTCGATGATCGACCCATGAAGTACAGCGGTGTGTGCACCAAGTGCCGTGCGTCGGACATCGTTCGTATCCCAGGACAGACAGGTGCCTATGGATCTGGCAACAACATCCAGATCGGAGTCTGGAGCACCCCCATCCCGGTCTCCCGCTATGTCTGCCTGAACTGTGGCTTCGCCGAGGAGTGGGTGGACGCGCCACAGCACCTCGCCAAGCTCCGCGAGAAGTTCGGGCCAACCAGCAGGCAGTAATGGTCGCGGCCGGTCAGGCGACGGCGATGGCTTCGATCTCCAGGAGCCATTCCTCGGCGTAGATGTCAGCGATGATGATGGTGATGGCCGGGGTGTGGTCGCCGAGGACTTCGGCGCGGATGCGGGAGTTCTCCGCGCGGTAGCGGCGGTCGGCGAGGTAGGTCGTGACCTTCGCGAGGTGCCGGGTGGTCAGGCCGGCCTCGTGCAGCACCGCCGCGATGTGCTCCCACACCAGGCGGCACTGCGTGGTGAAGTCCTCGGGGACCTTGCCGTCGCGGTCGGCCCACGGGACCTGGCCACTGACGAAGACGAGCCGCTGGGCGGCGGTGACCAGGGTGCCGTGGGTGTAGTTGCCGGTCGGTGCGGGCAGGCCCGGCGGGTTGAGCGGCGCGATCACGTGGCCTCCTCGGGCCTCAGGTGGTGCGGGGGTCCGGCGACCTGCATCGCGGTGTAGTACACACATTCGGTCGGGCCGTGGTTGGCGAAGGCGTGGACGCAGTCGCCCGCGTAGTACAGCGCGTCGCCCCGGGCGAGCCGGTGCTCGACGCCGTCCAGGGTCACGGTCAGCTCGCCGGTCTCGACCGCGATGTACTCGCGCGATCCGGTGGCGTGCGCGGCGAAGCTGCCGATGACGGCGCCCGCGGCCGCGGTCGTGCGGATGAGCTCGAACTCGACGCCGGGCAGGACGGGGGAGAGGATCCTGCGCTGCCAGCCGTCGGGGTGGTCGATGGCGTGCTGCTCGGCGTGCCGCAGCAGGATCGTGCGGGCCGGCTGGTCCTCGCCGAGGAGCCGGGACACGGTCGTGCCGAGCGCGGTCGCGAGGCGGGCCAGCACGAGCACGGTCGGCGAGCGGGCGCCGCGTTCGACGTCGGAGATCATGCTCCGGCTGACGCCGCTGGCCGTGGCGAGCGCCTCGAGGCTGAGTCCCCGCACCCGCCGCAGCTCGCGCAGCCGCTCCCCGAGCCGCTCGGTGAAGTCATCACGCACCCGTCCAGCATAGCGGAGAGATTCCGCTATGCTGGATGCAGTGCGCTTGCCATCTCTAAACCGGTTTAGCGGGTTCACGGCTGGCCGTTGCAGTCCCAGATCTGCGCCTTGGTGCCCGGGGCGGTGCTCTGGTTGTCGACGTCGAGGCACTGGCCGCGCATGGCGAAGTCGTTGCCGTTGGCGTCGTACAGCCGGCCGTCGCTGACGGAGAAGCCGGCGTCTGTGCGTCGTCGTCGGGTCAGGGGCGGATTTCTGTAATGGGCGGGGGTCGGCGAGCATCTCTTC
This sequence comes from Dactylosporangium siamense, assembly GCF_016862795.1. GTDB lineage: Bacteria > Actinomycetota > Actinomycetes > Mycobacteriales > Micromonosporaceae > Dactylosporangium > Dactylosporangium siamense. The sequence goes on from NZ_BONQ01000081.1 coordinate 224,782, forward strand.
AGGCAGACCAGACTGCACGTCACCTGGAGGGACCCGGATGTCGGAGGTTCATGCCCGCGCTCAGCGGCCGGTTGCCGACCTGGTGCACGCTGCCCGCGCCGGTGACCGGGAGGCGCTCGGCGAGCTCGTGGCGGGTGAGCTGCCCCGCGTGTACAACGTCATCGGGCGGGCGCTGGCCGGGCATGCCGATGTCGACGACGTGGTGCAGGAGACGCTGATTCAGATCGTGCGCGGGCTTCCCGGACTGCGCGAGCCGGACCGGTTCAGGGTCTGGGTGCTCGCCATCGCGAACCGGCAGGTCCAGCTGTACCTGCGGACCCGCCGGCGCAACGACCGGCGCCGGCAGGAGCTGACGCCCGAGCTGCCCGACCCCGAGGACGACTTCGCCGACCGGGCCGTGGACGGGATCGTCCTCGCGGGGCAGCGCGGAGAGCTGGCCGAGGCGGCGCGGTGGCTGCAGGACGACGACCGGGTGCTGCTGTCGCTGTGGTGGCAGGAGATGCTCGGCGAGCTGACCCGCGCGGAGGTGGCGGCCGCGCTCGGCGTCACCGTCGGGCATGCCGGGGTGCGGGTGAAGCGGATGCGCGACCAGCTCGACGCGGCCCGGCTCGTCGTGCGGGCGCTGCACCTGCGGGACTGCGAGGAGCTGACGCACCTGGTGCGCGGCTGGGACGGTGTCGCCGACTCGGTGTGGCGCAAGCGGCTGGTCCGGCACACGCGGGACTGCCCGCGCTGCGCCCCGCGGCGTGAGGACCTCGTCCCGGCCGGGCGGCTCATGCTCGGGCTGCAACCGCTGCCGCTGCCGCTGGCGGTCGCCGCGGCCGGTCAGGCCATCGCGGCCGGCTACCAGCCCGCCGCCGCGACGCTCGGAGGGAAGGCCGTCGCGCTCGTGGCCGCCGCCCTCCTCGCCGGTGGCGGGGCCGTGATCGTGGCCCTGGAGGATCCGCCGTCCACCGGTCCGGCGGTGGGCGCCGCCAGCCAGCCGCCGCCCGAGGCGCCGACCGCACCGAGGACCGCGCCGGCCACCGGCGCCGCGGGTGCCACCCCGGGCGCGTCGCCGGCCGGGCGGCCGGTGACCGGGGTGACACGAGCTGACATCTTCGTCGCGCCGGACGGTTCCGACGCGGCCGACGGCAGCCTGGAGCGGCCGTACGCCACGATCGCCAAGGCCGTCGCCGTGGTGCGTCCCGGCCAGACGATCGCGCTGCGGGGCGGGGTTCACCGGCCGGCAACCGCGCTGGAGATCGGGACCAGCGGCGACGCGGCACACCGGATCACGCTGAGCAGCTACCGCGATGAGCGTCCCGTCCTGGACGGCTCGGCGGTGCCGGCCGACGAGTGGCTGGTCACGCAGAAGGCGAGTTACTGGACGGTGCAGGGCCTCGAGATCCGCAACGCGGCCAGAGCGGGTTACGTGTGCCTGTCGTGCAAGCAGAGCGTGTTCCGGTGGCTCACCGTGCACGGCAACGGCCGGGTAGGGCTGATGCTGCGCGGCGACGGCACCGCCGACAACCAGGTCCTCGACAGTGACTTCTTCGCCAACCGGGGCGGCGACGGTGTCGGCCTGGGGCTTGGCGTCAAGTTCGGCGGCGGCGCCGGCAACGTGGTGCGCGGTGTCCGGGCCTACGGCAACGGCGAGAGCGGCATCGACGTCGGCGAGTTCGCGGGAGCGGTCGCGGTGGAGCACTCCTGGTCCTGGGGCAATGCCGGCAACGGCTTCACGCTCGGCGGTGGCGCGCCGGCCACGGCGGCGGCGCATGTCCTGCACGACAACGCGGCGTGGGACAACGCCGGCGACGGGTTCTCCGACGACGGCAATGCCGGCGGTATCCGGCTGACCGGCAACACGGCGTGGCGCAACGGCGACGCCGGATTCACCTGTACCGCCGGCGCCGCCGTGTTGCAGCGCAACGTCGCCGTGGCGAACCGCCGGACCCAGGCGGTGCGCCGTGCGGACGGCACGTCGTGGGATGCGGAGGCGGTGACGACGTCGGCGACCTTCCGGTCCACCGACGCCGCCACCGCCCAGGGTGCCCGGCAGCCGGACGGGCGGCTTCCCGTCACGGACTTCCTCGGCGGTGCCGCCGGCTCCGGGGCCGCCATGCGGGCGCCGTGACGGGCTACATGACGATGGCTGCCTGCGGCCCGGCGTACGTCCTGACCAGGTTCGGCACGGCCGATGCCGGGTCGAGGGTGTAGGCGTAGAAGCTGCCGGGGTTGAACGCGGAACCCCTCGTCTCCTGCCGGCCGCTGCTGTTGACCACGATGCTGCCGGACTGCTTCAGCTGCGCGCCGCTGTCCGGGTAGTACGGGTTGGTGACGTGGTCGAAGTAGCTGTTCTCGAGGACCATCTTCGTGGCTCCCCGGGCGTAGTTGCCGTAGCTGGTGACGTTCTGCAGGTAGTTGTTGTACAGGTGGGCGTAGGCGAGGTTGTCCGCGCTCGGGTTGCGCTGGGCGGTGTCGTGCAGCCAGTTGTGGTGGATCGTCATGCGGGCGACCACGTTGTCGGTCCAGCCGATGCCGAACGTCTTGTTGTGGTTGCCCAGGACGTTCCAGGACACGGTGACGTTGCTGGTGTCCTTGCGGGAGTCGATGTAGCCGTCGTTGATGTTCGTGAACGTGTTGTGGTCGATCCACACGTGGTCGGCGGTGTCCATCTGGATGCCGTCGTAGTCGAAGTCCTTGTCGTCAGGGTCGTCGGAGGCCACCGCCGTGTCCCCGATCGTCAGGTTCCGGATGATGACGTTGCGCACGCCGGCGCCGAGGAAGAACCCGCCGTTCTTGATCCGGCCGGTCGTCCCGAGACCGACCAGGGTCTTGTTCGACGCGACCGGGATCTCGTAGCCGTAGGTCGGCACGGTGATCGTCCCACCGATGCGGATGACGTACGCCGCCGACGCCGTCGCGTACCTGAGCAGGTCGGCGTACGAGGTGACGGTGACCGTCGTGCCGCCGGCGCCGCCGGTCGTGCCCTGCGCGAACCCGTCGGCCGTGTTCGACCAGGTGCGCCCGCCCTGGGTGGGCGTCGCCGTCGGGCCGGACACGGCGTTGAAGGCCCATTGCATTCGGGCGATGTCGGCGCAGGGTTCCTGGATGATGGGGTTGTTGCCGGCGGTGGAGCCGTCCTTGTTGGCGGCGCAGAGGCCGTTGGCGGTGCTCTTGATGAGGTATTTGCCGGTGGCGGCGGTGCTGGTGGTGAACTGCCAGGTCTGGTTGGCCGACGCGCCGCAGGTCCACTGCCACAGCTGGGTGCCGGTGGTGGTGGTCGAGTAGGGCACGTCGGCGCATTTGCCGCTGCCGGTGTTGACGAGGCCGTACGCGCCGTTCTGCGCGACGACGGTGAACCGCTGCCCGGCCGCCGCGGCGTTGCAGGCGACCTGGGTGAGCAGCCCGCCGTTGCCGGTGCCGGACACGACAACGCACTTGCCGCTGGAGCCGGACGCGAGCGTGTACACACCCCCACCGACGGGAACGACGGCCGCCTCCGACGGCCACACCGTCAGCGCGACCACCCCGATCGGCACCGCGGCGGCGAACGCGACGAGCCCGGCACGCAGCCGGATTCCTGGGCGTCTTCCCACGGGACACTCCCTTCAACGATCATGAACCCGCATGTCGTTGAGGAGGTGCGCCCCGCGGCGGGGCGATTACACAATCCCGGGCAAGTTCCTGGGATGCCGCCGGCGCCCGTGAAACTTCCACCGGCCGCGTCGACGGCCACGCAGGCGCAGGCTCAGGTCGACATCGATGCGTTGACCGCTGGCCAGATCCTGACTGTGAGCGCAAACGACCTCACCAACATGGTGTTGTCCAGTGCCGACTTCGAGGCGACCGCGAAGCGGCGCTGCTGACCGTTCGCCAGGTCACGGGGCGGTGAGCTCCCACCGGTACAGCAGGCTGCCGTCGGTGGTCAGCCATGTGCCGTCCCCGAGCGACGCCACGTGCTCAGTCACCGGCACCGGATACGCCACCGCGCCGAGCGGGTGCAGCGCCGGCCAGGCGCAGAGGTGGTGCGTCCACGTGGCGTCGCCGCGGAACCGCCGGAGCGACACGACGACGTACGCGTCGCCGACCCGCCGTGCGGTGCCCAGCTCGTCGTCCGGCTCGCCACCCAACGCGGCGAGCTCGACCAGCGCCACCTGCCGGTCCGCGGCGCCGTCCTGCACCGCGATGTCGTGCACCGCCACGTCGTCGTGCTCGTCGTCGTGCGTCATTCCTTCGGCCCGGCGGACCGACAGGACCCGTCCCGGCTTCGAGCCGAGATCGGTGACCTCCCGGTAGGCCGGGCCGCCGGTGACCTTGCATCCCTCCGGGCGGACCGTGACCCGGTACATCGCCCAGCTGTACCACGCCGTCCAGCAGGAGATGACCAGTTCGGTGCCGTCGGGACTCCAGCGCTGCGCAACGGTCGAGGAGACCGCGGTGACCGGTCGTTCACCATGGATCCTGCCGGTCGTGGCATCCACGAGCACCAGGCGGTCGTTGGTGTACCGGCGGCGCGGCTCGCTGTCGTACACCAGCAGCGCCGGCTCGCCGTCACGGGCGAGGCATGGCAGCACGACGCTCACGAACCGGCCGTCCGGGCTCACCGCGGGAGCGCACGGCGGGCGGGGCTCACGGTGCCCGCCGTGCCACGGATCGTGCGGCAGCTCCCAGCGGAGCGCACCGCTCGGGTCGACCGCGCGCACGGCACTGCCCTCGGCGATGACGACGAGGCCATCGCTGGGCGAGAGCGTGGCCCTCGCGTGCGCCGGCAGCACCATTCGCCGCGCCGGCTCGGGCACCCCGGCGAGCACGGCGGCCCGCTCGTACGCCAGCAGACGGTCGGCGTCCTGGACGGTGACGACGGCGCCTTCCCAGGAGGCGGTGAGCACCGGGCCGAGCGGCGCGGGCGCGGTGCCGACCAGCCGTACGTCGACGGGCGTCATGGGGCGCGATGGCACAACGGCGTCCTCTCGAAGCGGCCGGGCGGGGTTCCATGGTGGCACGGACCGCGCCGGAGCGGTGTCTCGAAGTCGCCCCAGTTGGTGCTGGTCCGCACCATCACGTCCGCCGGATCGGTCACGGCTCCCAAGCCTACGGTGTGCGGCACCTGAAACGGATAAGCGCATCGAGGCATGCCGCTTGACGGTGCGCCCATGCCGCCGTAGCGTGAGGCCTGCTTAAGCGGTTACGCGATCCGCTGTACACCGCCGCGCGCCGGCGCCGGCCGCGTGGCGCACACCCCGCCCGATCGGCATCAAAGGAACCCGATGAGCCAATCGCCCAGAACACCCCGCAACCGGCTGCTGGCGGCCCTCGCCGCCGTGCTCATGGCGGCAGTCGGTGCCGTCGTCGTGCTGACCGGTGTCAACCAGGCCGCCGCTGCCACCGCCTTCGTGCAGCGTTGCGGCATCCGCTTCTGTCTCGGCGGCAAGAGCTTCTACTTCGCCGGGACCAACACCTACGACCTGTTCACCTACGGTGCCGGCTCCGGTGACACGGAGACGCAGTACATGGACAAGGCGAAGATCGACACGCACCTGGCGAACCTCGCCGCCGACAAGGTGACCGTGCTGCGCCTGTGGATGTTCAGCATGGAGAGCTGGCACGGCTTCGAGACCGCCAAGGGCGTCTACAACGAGCAGCAGTTCGCCCTGTTCGACTACGTCATCGAGTCGGCGCGCCGGAACAACATCCGGCTGATCCCGGTCTTCGACAACTACTGGGAGGCGTACGGCGGCATCGACCGGCGCCTGCAGTGGGAAGGCCTGTCCGGCGGGCAGCCGGGCCGCGGCCAGTTCTTCAACAAGTCCAAGTGCCCCGGCTGTTTCACCAGCTACAAGAACTACGTGTCGCACGCGCTGCACCGCACCAACCACTACAGCGGCGTGCAGTACAAGGACGACCCGACCATCATGGCGTGGGAGCTGATGAACGAGCCCCGCTACGAGAACCAGACCCCGAACGAGAACACCAGCGGCACCACCCTGCGCGCGTGGGTGGACGAGATGGGCGCGTTCATCAAGGGCATCGACCCCAACCACCTGCTCGGCACCGGCCTGGAGGGGCACGAGACGCGGTACGGCTTCGGCGGCGACGAGGGCAACCCGTTCGTCTACATCCACCAGTCGCCGTACATCGACTTCACCTCCGCGCACCCGTATCCGACCGAGTCGTGGGCGAACCTCGGCATCGAGCAGACCAAGACGCTGGTCCGGGCCTGGATCAACGACTCGCACAACGCCGTCGGCAAGCCGTTCTTCATGGGCGAGTTCAACGTCCACAACGTCGACCGGACCGCCTGGTTCACCGCGCTGTTCAGCGACTTCGAGGCCGCCGGCGGCGACGGCAGCGCCTTCTGGTGGTACTCGGCCACCAACGTCGACGGCAAGTTCGGCGTCATGCGGGGCGCGCCGGAGCTCGCGCCGTTCCGCACCCACTCCGCCAACATGATCACAAAGAGCGGGGGAGTCGCGCCGAGCGTCACCGTGTCGGCGAGCCCGTCAACGAGCCCGAGTGCCAGCCCGAGTGCCAGTCCGAGTGCCAGTCCGAGTGCCAGCAGCCCGCCGCCGGCCGGGACTTGCACCGTCCACTATGGCCTGTCCGACTGGGGCAGCACCTTCAACGGCGACGTGACGATCCGCAACACCGGCGCCACGGCGATCAACGGTTGGGCGCTGCGCTGGACGTTCCCCGGCAACCAGGTCATCACCAACATGTGGAACGCCGTGCCCACCCAGAGCGGGAGGCAGGTCACCGCCACCAACCCGGCGAGTTACAACACCACCATCCCAGCCGGCGGGAGCCTCAACTTCGGCTTCAGTGCCACCTCCGTCGCCGGCACCAACGGGGTCCCGGCAACGTTCACCCTCAACGGCGCCACCTGTTCCAACGTCTGATCGCTTCGCAGCTGTCTACGCCCCCGGCATCCAGGCGCGCGCCGCCGCGGTCAGCGCCTGGATGCCGGCGGGCACGGCGAGGGTGGCCTGCGGCGCGAACCTCGGCGAGTGGTTGCCGGGGATCTCGGTGAACCTGCCGGCCGCCGCCCGCCACTGCGCCGGTCCGGTCACCCCGAGCATCCAGTACGCGGTCGGCACCCCGTCGGCGGCGAACGCGGCGAAGTCGTCGGCGGCCAGCGACGGCGGCCAGCCGCTGACCCGGGCGGCACCGAACGCGTCGACGTGCGCCGCGTGCACCGCCGCGGCGACGTGTGGGTCGGGACGGTTGGCCGGGGTCTGGGCGAGGACGCTGATGCGGGGCTCGCCCGGGGTGCCGGCCGCGGCGCAGGTGGCCCGCGCGATCCGTTCGACGGCCTCGCGCATGCGGGTCAGGGTCGCGGCCGAGTGGGCCCGCATGGTGACACCGATGGTCGCGCTGTCGGCGATGACGTTGGCGCGGGCGCCGGCGGACAACCGGCCGACGGTGAGCACCGCCGGCTCCGACGGGTCGACCTGCTGGGCGCGGACGGTCTGCAGCTGCACCACGGTGAGGGCCGCGGCGAGCAGCGGGTCGACCCCGAGGTGTGGCATCGCGGTGTGCCCGCCGACGCCGTCGATCGTGATCTCCAGGGTCACGCAGGCGGCCGTCATCAGCGCGCCGTGTGCGACCATCCCGGCCGGCAGCGGCGCGCAGTGCTGGGCGAGGGCCAGGTCGGGGCGGCCCCACCGGCGGAGCAGGCCGTCGGCGATCATCGCCGCCGCGCCGGTCAGGGTCTCCTCGGCGGGCTGGCCGACCACGAGCAGCGTGCCCCGCCATCCGGCGCGGTCGGCCGAGAAGGTCTCGGCCGCGCCGGCGAGCGCGGCCAGGTGCAGGTCGTGGCCGCAGGCGTGCATCACCGGAGCCGTGCCGGCCGCGTCGCTGGCGTAGGGCAGGCCGGTGCGTTCGGCAATGGGCAGCGCGTCCAGCTCGGCGCGCAGGAGGACCGTGGGTCCGGCACCGTTGACGAGCCGGCCGACGACCCCGTGGCCGCCGATGCCGGTGGCGACGTCGAACCCCGCCCGGAGCAGCGTGTCGGCGAACACCGCCGCGGTGCGCTCCTCGGCGCCGGACAGCTCCGGGTCGGCGTGCAGCCGCCGGTACAGCGCCAGCGCGTCCCGCGCGATCTGGTCCATCAGTGGGAGGCTGCCGGGTGGCGCTCACAGATCGCTCACATCCCGCTGTCGCCCGGCGTCGCCGGAGTGGAGTCGATGTGTGACGCCGGCGCGGTGGACTGGGCCGGCACGGGTGATCCGTGCACCGGTAGGACAGCCCGGCCGGGGAAGACACAAGGGAGTACACCCATGATGCAGGACCGCACCGAGCTCGACCTCATCGCCGCGGAGATCCTCGCGCTGGAGACCGAGACCTTCGCGATCGCCGACTACACCGACGTCACCGAGGCGATCCTCGCCTCGACGTCCAGCTCGGCCACCACGTCGACCACCAGCAGCACCACCTCGAGCACGAGCAGCGCCTCGACGACGTCCTGCTGCGGCTGACCCTGCACCTGGGCGCACCCGCGGGCTGACGACCGCCGCCGGGCTCCGGCGGCGGTCGTCGCGTACCGCCGGGTAGCCCGCGGGTAGACGGTTCTGCGTACTTGCCACTGATTGATGGCGGTCGAAAGATACAGCCATGGATCACTTGGTCGCCACCGCGCGAGTGTCCACATCGGACTGTGCTGCCCCCGGCGGCGACACATGATTTTCCGGGTGCTCGGGCCGCTGTCGCTCGCCCGCGGCGAGGAGGCGGTGGTGCTGCCGCCGTCGAAGGTCGCCAGTCTCCTCGCGGCGCTGCTGGTCCGCCCCAACGAGGTCGTCTCGATCGGGACGCTGCAGGAGGCCGTCTGGGGCGACGACCAGCCGGCCGCCGCCAGGGCGGCCCTGCAGACCTGCGCGATGCGGCTGCGTCAGCTGTTCGTCCGCCACGCGATCGGCGCTTCCTCCATCGAGACGGTGCCCGGCGGATACCGGTTCAACGCGTCGGGGGAGACAGCCGATCTGCTCCGCTTCCGCGAGCTGGCCCGGGCGGCCGAAGCGCAGAGCGACCCCGACCGGCAACTGGTGCTGCTGGAGGACGCCCTGGCGCTCTGGCGCGGCCCGCTGCTGGCCAACGTGCCGTCCGGCAGCCTGCACCGCGACGTCGTGCCCCGGCTCGCCGAGGAGCGCCTGCGGGTCCTGGAACGGCTCTGCGACCTGAAGATCCGCCAAGGTCTGGCCGCGTCGGCGCTGGCGCAGCTCTGGGACGCCACCCGCGCGCACCTGGGCAACGAACGGCTGGCGGAGCTGCTCATCGAGGCGCTGTACCGGACCGGGCGACAGGCCGACGCACTGGCCGAATACCGCCGGGTGAAACAGTTTCTCGCCGGCGAGCTCGGCGTGGATCCCGGCCCCCGGCTGCGCCAACTCGAGCTGAGCATCCTCGTGGGTGAGTCCCGGGCCGAACCGGTGAAGGCCGTCGCGGTCGCGGGCCCGGCCGAGTCCGCGCACCCCGGCGTCGAGCCGCCGCAGGGATTCCTCGGGCGCTCGGCGATCGCCGCATCCGTCGCCTCCCGGTTGCGCGCCGGGGCGGGGGTCGTGGTCCTGACCGGCCCGCTGGGCGCCGGCAAGACAGCCCTTGCCTGCCACCTGGCGGCCGCGGTGCGCGACGACTTCCCCGGTGGTCAGCTCCGGCTCGACATGCACCGGGCCGACGGCACGCCGGTGAGCGTCGAGGAGCTGACCGACCGGCTGGCCCGCCGGCCGCGCCCCGACCCGTCGCGGCGCGGCCTGCTGATCCTCGACGACGTCGCCGACGTGCGGCAGGCCCTCGCCGGCGCGCCGTTCTGGCCGCCCGGCGATGCGGTGCTGCTCACCAGCCGGTTCGGCCTCGCCGGGGTGATCGCGCGGTTCGGCGGGTCCATCGAGCGCGTCGGCGGGTTCACCCCGGCCGAGTCCGTCTCCCTGCTGTCAGCCATCCTCGGCCGCGAGAGGGTCGAGGCGGAGCCGGCGGCGACACAGGCCCTCGCCGAACTCTGCGACCACCTGCCGCTCGCGCTGCGCATCGCCGCCGCCAGGCTGCTGACCAGGACGGCGAGCCTGGCCGCGTCGGTCGCGTGGCTGCACGGCAACCCGATCGGCCGGCTGGCGCTGCCCGGCGACCCGGACATGACGCTGCTGGGCCGGTTGGACCGGGCGGTGCACCGGCTGGCGCCGCCGCTCGTCACCGCACTGCTCAGCCTCGGCACCCTCGACCGGGACCCGCTCGACCTGGCCGGCGTGGCACATCGTCTGCAGGTCACGCCCGACGCCGCCGAGGCAGTCCTGGACCAGCTCGCCGACGCCAGCCTGATCGAGGACCAGGCCGGGCAGTTCCGGATCCCGGGACTGCTGCGGCTCTACGCCCAGGCCTGCGCCGAGAACCTGCGATCCGACCCCACCCTCACTGCCGTCTGAAACGGAGCCTCCATTGAGCACTGCGTTCGAATCGGTTGCCGGCACCAGACCACGGATCCGGCGCGACACCCTGTTCACCGCGGCCTACGACGGCGTGCTGTTCCACAACTCCTCCGGCGGCTTCAAGATCACATCGTCGAGCGCCTATCGGCTGGCCGCGCTGCTGGTGCCGTTCCTCGACGGGTCCCGCACCGTGGCCGAGCTGTGCGCGAAGCTGCCCGACCCGCAACGCACCATGGTCGGCGAGCTGGTCGGCGCGCTGCTGTCGCGTGGCTTCGCCCGCGACATCCCCGCCGGCGAGGCCGATCCCGCCGCTGTCCTCGGCGCGGACGTGGCCAAGCGGTTCGCCGCGCAGATCGGTTACATCGACCACTACACCGACGGCGCACCGCACCGGTTCGCCGCGTTCCGCAACACCACCGCCGTGGTCGTCGGCGACGGCCCGATCGCGGAAGCGTGCGTCCTGGGCCTGGTCCGCAACGGGATGGCGCGGGTCGCCGTCACCGGTCACCACGACGGCAGGGCCGCCGCGGAGGCGGCAGAGCTGGACGCCGTGGTGCTGGACCGGCGGTGTCCCGAGCCCACCTGGGCAGACCTGGCCGACGCCGACATCGTGCTCGTGGCCGGGGGAGCGGACGCCGCACGGCGGACGCACCGCCTCCTCGCGGCCGGGATTCCCGCGGGCAAGACGCTGCTACCGGCGTGGACGTTCGGCCGCCGGGCCGTCGTCGGCCCGGCGGGAGGCGCCGGTCGCCGCGGCTGCTGGTACTGCGCCATGCTGCGGCTCACCGCCAACGACGACAGTGACGCCGCGGCTGAGATCTGGCGTGGCGTCGCGGTCGGCGGCCCGGCACCGGACACCGCGGCGGGTCCCCTCGCGGCGATGATCGGCAACCTGCTCGCCTTCGAGGTGTTCCGGCTCTCGACCGGCGCCCTGCCGGCCGAGACCGATGGGCGGCTCATCGTGCAGGACCTCGAGTCCCTCGACGTCGTCAGCGAGGAGCTGCTGCCGCACCCGCGGTGCGTGTACTGCCCGACGGAGCCCGCGCCGGAGCTGCCGCGGCAGATCACCCTGGACGGGCCGCGGCCCGCCGCCGATGACGGCACCGACGCCGGGACCGATGCCGCCGCCGAGCAGCTGTCCGCCCGGGACCGCCTGGTCCAGCCGAGGATCGGGGTGTTCCAGCGGTACCAGGACGAGGACTGGGACCAGCTGCCGGTGAAGATCGCGACCCTGGTGTTCACCGACCCGGACGGGACAGCACGACAGGTCAACGCCTTCGACGTGCACCACCTCGTCGGCGCGCGGACCCGGGCCCTGGCGCACGCCGCCGTCACCTACGCCGACCGGCTCGGCGCGCCGCGATCCGGCATCGGTGCGACGGTCACCGGTGCGACGGTCACCGGCCGGTCGCTGATCCACCACGGGCCGGTGGACGTGCCGCGCGCCCAGGTGGAGCCGTTCGGCGCGGCCAACGCGGGGCGGGTCGCCGAGCCGACCCGGGCCGGCGCCGGTGCCGGCTTCGACGCCGCCGCGGCGATCGCCGACGGGCTCTCCTCCGCGCTCGCCTACGCCGCGCTGCAGGGCGCCATCTGCGGTGCGGCGCCGTCGCGGGTGCCGCTGGCCGGCCTCGGCGAGGACCCGGAGCTGCGCTTCCTGACCAGGGCAGCGGTCAACCTCGGGGTCACCGCCGACCTGCTCGACCTCGCCGCGAGCGCCCCCGGCGGCGTCCACGTCCTGCTGGCCCGGTGCACCGAGCCGCGGGCCGGCGCGAAACTGTGGGCGCTCGCCGCCGGCCCGTCGTGGCGGGAAGCGGCCGTGCGGGCCCTCTGCGACCTGGTCGGGCAGGTCCAGCTGCGGCAGCAGTCGCCCGACCCGCAGGCCACCGATGGTCGCGACGAGTTCCTGACGGACTTCGACCCCGACACCCTCGCGACGGCCGGCGTGGCCGCGGCGAGGATCGACGCCGTCGGCGCCTGGCAGGACGTCCTGGCCGCCCTTGCCGCGGCCGGGACGGACGTCGTCGTCGTCCCGACCGGCGGCGCCGACCTGCCGGCATACGGCCTGCACACGGTGCGCGTCGTGCTCACGGACCGGGCCTGAGATGAGCCTGCGCATCACCGGGGCGCTCAGCGCGCTGCTGACCGACGACGCGCGGACCGGCGCCGTGCACGCGCTCGGGGTCAGCGACGAACGGACCACACCGGCGTCCGCGCTCGGGGTCGGGGTGAGCGACGAACGGGCCACGCCGGGGACCGCGCCCGCGCAGCTGCTGGTGTACGGCCGGCACGCGCTGCTGCTCGCACCGGCGGGCCCGCGCGGATGCACCCGGTGCCTGGCCCGCCGGTGGCAGGCGGTCCGGCCGCCGGACCTGCGCGACGCGCTGGAACTGGGCGGCGACACGGTGGCGGCCGGGGACTGGCCGTACGCCGTCGCGTTCGTGGCCGACGCCGTGCGGGCACTGAACGCCGCGACCGTCGCCCAGACCGGCCCGCCCACCGTCTACGACCTGAACGTGGAGACGCTGCAGGTCGGCCGGGTCCCGCTTGTGCCGGACCCCGACTGCCCGCACTGCGGCCGGCGGACGCCGGACACGCCGACGGCACCGCGGCTCACCCCGACGCCCAAGCGGGCGCCGGACGCGTTCCGGACCCGCGACGCCGCCGACTACCCGCTGTCGCCGGCCGCGTTCGTCAACCCCGTCTGCGGCCCGCTGGGCGCGTCAGCGTGGCCCGACCACACGTCGACGTCGACGGCACCGGTGCACGGGGCCTTCCACCCCAGGGCCGGAAACCACCTGCGCGAGATGCTCTGGGGCGGGCACGCGAACAGCTACAGTCGCAGCGTCCGGCTCGGCGTGCTGGAAGGGCTCGAACGCACCGCGGGGCTGCGCCCGGCGCACACCGCTGTGACCGCGACCCTGGACGAGCTCGGCCCCGACGCGCTCGACCCGCGCACCTGCGGGTCCTACTCCGAGGAGTTCCACCGGCAGCACCCGCACATCAGGCGGTTCGCGCCGGACCGGCCGATCCCGTGGGTGCGGGGCTGGTCGCTGCGCGACGACCGGCCGATCCTGGTCCCCGAGGTCCTCGCCTACTACTTCTCCGCGCCGGTCGAGGAGCGCTTCGTCCAGGAGAACTCCAGCGGCTGCGCGTCCGGTGGCAGCCTGGTCGAGGCGGTCTACCACGGGCTGATGGAGGCGATCGAACGCGACGCCTTCGTGCTGGCCTGGTACGGCCGGCGGACCCTGCCCGAGATCGACCCCGCCACCAGCGGCCGCGTACAGACCCGGGTCATGGTGGACCGGCTGGAGATGTACGGCTACCGCGCCCGGTTCTTCGACGCCCGGTGCACGTTCGACATCCCGGTCGTCACGGCCGTCGCCGAACGCATCGACGGCGGCTTCGGCACCCTGGCCTTCGGCGGCGGGGCGAGCCTCGACCCGGAGACCGCCATCGCGGCGGCCCTGTGCGAGATCGCCTCCGACGCGGTCATGGTCGGCGTCCGGGCCGCCGCCGACGAGGCGCGGCTCCGCGCGATGGTCGACGACTACGACCTGGTGTGGGGCCTGCACGACCATCCGCTGCTGTACGGCCTGCCGCAGATGCGCCGGCACGCGTCGTTCCTGCTGGACGCCCCGGCGCCGGCGCGCCCGGTCGGCGAGACCTACGCCGGGACCCGCCCGGCGCTCGACCTGCTCGACGACCTCGACCGTTGCGTGCGGATGGTGACCGCGCAGGGGTTCGACGTGATCGTCGTGGACCAGACCACGCCGGAGCAACGCGACCTCGGCCTGCACACGGCCGGGGTGACGGTGCCCGGACTGCTGCCGATCGACTTCGGCTGGCAGCGCCAGCGGGCCCTGAACATGCCGCGCCTGCGCACCGCCGCCCGCGACGCCGGCCTGGCCGGCAGTGCCCTGCGCGACGGCGACATCCACCGAGTTCCGCACCCCTATCCGTGAGGTGAGGCGTTGACGACCACCGCGATGACCGATACCGACTACACGTACGCGTACGCGTCGATGATCCTGCACCGCAACCGGATCCCCATGCCGTCGGCCGACTTCGTGCCGAACTGGCCGGACAAGCCCCGGGCGACGAAGCACTACCCGGGCGCCCTGACCTTCCCACTGCCGGACGACCCGGAGCCGGCCGCGACCACCGGCGACGACCAGCCGTTCACGCTGCCGGCACTGGGCGCGATGCTGCGCGACTCATACGGGCTGACCGGCCGGCGGCTCGCCATCCAGGCCAACACCGACGTGCACGGCTACCCGTTCTACACCCGGGCGAACTGGAGCCGGGGCACCGCGTCCGGCGGCGGGCTCTACCCGTGCAGCGTCTACTGGATCGCCGGTCCGGGCGCCGGCGTCTGCCCTGGCGTCTACCACTACGCCTGCCGGACCCACGCGATGCAGCGGCTGCTCGCCGGTGACGTCACGCACCGGGTCCGCGCCGCGCTCGGCGTGGACACCGGCGCGTCGCAGTTCCTGGTCGTCGGCGTCAAGTACTGGGCGAACGCGTTCAAGTACAACACCTTCGCCTACCACGCCGTCTCGATGGACGTGGGCACGCTCGTGCAGACGTGGCGGCTGCTGGCCGGTGGGCGGCGGATCGACCCGCACTTCTGGTTCGACCAGGCGGCCCTGGCCCGGCTCCTGGGCCTGCCGGGCGACGAGGAGGGCCTGTTCGCCGTCGTCCCGCTGACCTGGACAACCCCGCCACCGACCGCCGACCCCGGCCCGGTCCCACCGGCGACCGCACATCCGGGCCGGCCCGGCACGGTGGCCGCACCTCCGGGCCGGCCCGGCACGGTGGCGGTGCGCCGGCGCGACCAGGAACGGTCGCGGGTCGTGCGGACCTTCGACGCGGTGCGCCGCGTCCACCACGCGACCGCGCAGGCGGCCGGCGACCGCCCGGCCGCGGGGTCACTCGCCGCGGCGGCGGCCACACCGTCGACCGGTGGCGGGGACCGGATCACCCTGCCCCCGGCCACACCGCCGGACGTGCCGGTCCGCACCGCGCTGACCCGCCGCCGCAGCAGCTTCGGCCGGTTCGACGCGAGCATGCCGATGACGACCGCGGACCTCGCGAGCCTCCTGGTCGCGGCCCAGGCCGCACAGCTGCCCACCGAGGTCGCCGCGCCCGGCGACGGTCACCTCGTCAAGCTCTACGCCTTCGTCAACCACGTGCGCGGGATCCCGGCCGGCAGCTACGAGTACGACCCGGCGCACCACCAGCTGCGCACCGTCAGGACCGGCTCGCCCGCCATCTTCCTGCAGCGCAACTACTTCCTGCCCAACTACAACCTCGAGCAGGCCGCCGCGGTCGTGGTCCCCACCGTCCGGGTCAACGCCGTGCTGGACGCGACCGGACCGCGTGGCTACAACGTGGTCAACGCCACGATCGGCGCGGTGGCGCAGACGTTCTACACCACCGCCGCGGCGCTCGGCCTCGGCTGCGGCGTGGCGCTCGGCTTCGACGGCGTCTCCTACATCGAGGAGCTCGGCCTGACCGGCGAGACACCCATGCTCATCATGCTGGCCGGCCACGAGCGGGCACTGGCCAGCGACTACCGATACGAACTGCGGTGAACCGGCGATGACTACGATGCTCCCCGCGACCCGAACGCCCGCACAGACATCCACCCGGCTGCTGGGCCGGTACTTCGCCGTGCGGGTCGGCGGCCTGCCCTACGACACCGTCGCGGCGCTGCGATGCGAGCAGGCCACCGGCTGCGCCGCGGAGATCCTGGACCTGGAGGCGCAACTCGCCGCCGCCGCCGAGCCGATCGGCGACCTGCTGCACGACCTGATCGGCGCGAACGACGACAGCGGATCCCGCCGTGACCTGCTCGCGCTGCGCCGGAAGATCTTCCAGGGCAGGCTCCCGGCCGACCCCGACGCCGCGCTCGCCGCGGTCCTCGCGGTCGACCCGGCGGCGGCCGCGCAGGTCCGGGACTGGCTGACCCGCCGCCGGCACCTCACCGACCGGCAGCGGGACCTCGGCGCGCTGCTCGACACCGACGTCGCCGCGACCCGCGCCGAGCTGTGGCGGCTGTGCGACGACCCGCGGCTGCGCGCCGGGATGCAGGTCGCCTCGCCGGCGCTGGACGAGCAGCTGGTGGCGTTGACCGGCCGCACCACCGCGTCGCCGGCGAAGAAGCTGCGCCGGGTGGAGCGTTCGGTGCTGTCCTATCTGTACCGGACCGCCTGCAAGACGAGCCCGTTCAGCTGGTTCACGGGCATCGGCGTGGGTGAGTTCAGCACCACCGCGGGCGGCGACGTCGAGTTGGCCGTGCCGACGACCTGGCGCAGCCACGTCCGGCTCAACGTGGTCGCGCTGACCCGGATCGTGGACGCCATCTGCGCCGACCCCACCCGCCGCGGTGACCTGCCGATGGTCCTGAGCCCGGGCCTGCGACAGGACCCGGAGCGGATCCGCTACGTGCGCCGCTGGGTCACGCAAGGCGACGACCGGGCCCCCGTCAGCTTCGACTCGATCCAGGACGGCCTGTTCTACCTGCGCCGCAGCGGCCTGCTCGACGGGCTCACCGGCCTGCTGCAGCGCGGCGGGACCTGGCGGTGCGCGGACCTGACCGCCTGGCTGCGCGGGCAGACCCAGGCGGACCCGCAGCGCTGCGACGAGTACGTGTCGATCCTGCTGCGGCTCGGCGTCCTGCAGATCGACGGGTTCGCCGTCGACGTGCACACCCCCGACCCGCTGCGGCAGCTGCGCCACTTCCTCACCACCCTCGACCGGCCGTGGGCCGGCAATCTGGCGCTGCGGCTGGCCGAGCCGATCGCCCTCGTCGAGGCGTTCCGCGACGGTGGACTCACCGACCGCCGCGCGGCGACGCACCGGCTGCAGGAGGCGCTCCGCGACGTCCTGGACCACCTGGGCGCCGGGGCGGTCAAGCTGCCGCCGGCGCTGCTGTACGAGGACTGCCGCGTCGGCGGTGACCTGTCCCTGCCGGCCGGTCCGTGGCGCCGGTTCGCCGAACACGAGCTGGCCGCCGCCGAGGCGGTGCTGCCGGCGTTCGACCTGACGCTGCCGCACCGGATCATGTTCCACGGCTTCTTCGCCGCGCGGTACGGCGCCGGCGGGCGCTGCGACGACCTGCTGCGCCTGGTCGAGGACTTCCACGAGGACCTGTACGACCAGTACCTGATCAGCACCGCCGACATCAGGCCGTTCGCCGAGGACGGCACCTACCGGCCGGAGGAGAACTGGCTGGGCCGCACCGAGCTGTCCCGGCTCGACCGGGTCCGGCAGGACCTCGCCGATCACCTGCGCTCGGCCGTGCAGGCGGCGCCCGGCGCGGCGGAGCTCCGGCTGGATCCCATGGCGCTGCACGGGATCGGCGCCGGTCTGCAGGACCTGTTCGGCGGTTTCCGGCCGCAGAGCCACCTCGTCCAGGTGGTGCCACGGGCCGAAGGGCCGCTGCTGGTGCTCAACCAGTCGCTGGGTGGGGTGTCGTTCCCGTTCAGCCGGTTCACGCACTGCTTCGACGACACCGCTCCGTCAGTGGGGCAGCTGCGGGCCCAGGCCGCCGACGTGGCCCCGGCCGGCGCCGTGTTCGCCGAGGTGACCGGCGGCCCGGTGACCACCAACCTCAACCTGCACGGGCAGCTCACCGACTACGTCATTGTCTGCCCGGGTGAGACCAGCCTCGCGCCGCCGGAGTGCCAGATCCCGCTGTCGGACCTGTACCTGCTGCACGACGCGGCCAGCGACCGGGTGGTGCTGCGCTCCGCGCGGCTGGGCCGGGAGGTGGTCCCGGTCTACCTGGGTTACCTGGTGCCGATGGCGCTGCCGCAGCTGCACCGCACCCTGCTGTTGCTGTCGCCGACGTCGCTGGCCACGTTCGACGTGTGGCGCGGCGTGCCCGCGCCCCCGCCGGTCGACGGCGTGGTCGCGCGCCCCCGGGTCCTGATCGGCGACCTGGTGGTGAGCCGGCGCAGCTGGTCCACGACGGTCGCGGTGCTGCCCCGCCGCGGTGAGGGCGACACCGACGCCGCCTGGTTCCTGCGGTGGCAGCGGTGGCAGCGGGCGCACCGGCTCCCGGCGCAGCTGTTCGCGACGGTCCACAGTGGATTCGGCGGCCGGCCGAAGCCGCAGTACGTCGACTGCGGCAGCTACCTGTCGCTGGTCGCGCTCGAGTCGTCGCTGGACGCGAACGCCGACCGCGTCGTGTTCCGCGAGATGCTGCCGGCCGGCGACCAGCTGACCGCCGGATCGGCCCAGGGGCGGCACGTCACCGAGTTCGTCATCGAGACCTTCCCTTCCCCCCACCGTGCTGGAGCCGACGATGAGTAGCCCGACGGCCGAGCCCGGATCGTGGCTCGGCATGCACATCTTCTACGGCGCCAACGCCCGGCCGATGGTGCTCGAGTGCGTCCGGCCGCTGGTGGACGAGCTGACCACCCTGGGCCTGCTGGACTCGTACTTCTACCTGAACTACTGGCAGGAGGGCCCGCACGTCCGGCTGCGCCTCAAGCCCCGCACCGCCGCCGACGAGCCCGCGGTGCGGGCGGCCGCCGAAGCCGCCGTCCAGCGGTTCCTGGCCGACCGCCCGGCCCTGTACGAGATGAACGCCGGCTTCCGCGGTGAGCTGCACGAGATGCTGTTCCGCCTGGAATACCCCAACGGTGGTCCGCCGGAGCTGCTCGCCGCCGACGGCACCGCGGCGATGCAGCCCAACAACTCCTTCGCCTACCGGCCCTACGAGCCGGAGTTCGGCAAGTACGGCGGCGCGCCGGGGGTCGCACTGGCGGAGTGGCACTTCCGCCACTCCAGCGATCTGGTCATCGACCTGGTCGCGACGATGAACCTGCACCTGCGCCCGGTGGTCCTCGGCATCGCCAGCCAGCTGATGCTGGTGATGGCGGGCACGTTCCTGCCCGGCCGCGACGACCTGGCCACCTTCTTCGACGCCTACCACCAGTTCTGGCGGCACGCGTTCGGCGGCGCCGGCTTCGTGGACAACATCGACTACGACAGCATGTACGAACGCTCCGCCGCCGACCTGGACCGGCGCTTCCGGCCCATCCTGACCGCACTGGAGCAGGGCGAGCCGCAGCGGCTGCCGGTGTTCCTGCGCGGCTGGGCCGAGCACGCCGCGCAGCTTCGCGACCGCGCGTCGGCGCTGGCCGGATCGGGTGCGCTGACCTTCGCCTACCCCGAGGGCGCCGAGCCGGTCACCGTCACCGACCCGCACCAGGCGCTGATCCGGCTGCTGTCGCCGTACCTGCACATGACCAACAACCGGCTGTACGTCACGCTGCGCGACGAGGCGTACCTGGCGTACCTGATCGGCCGGGCGCTGCGCGAGACGGTGCCGGCGCGGTGACCGCCACGACCGGTGTCACCGGCGACCCCCAGGACCTGCTGGACGCGCGCCCGCGAGTGCGGCCCGACCTGCTGATCTCCGCGGCGATGCGGCGCGGCCCCGCGGAGATCCACCTGGTGAAGATCCGCGGCGGCCAGGTGTTCGAGGTCGCGGCGAAGGAGTGCTTCCTGATCCGCCACCTCGACGGGCACCGCTCCGTGGCCGACGTCGGCGACCTGTACGCGGCCCGGTTCGGGCGGCGGCTCGGCCCGGCGCAGTGGTCGCAGCTGCTGTGGCTGCTGCACCAGCGGGACCTGCTGGCCGCGGACGGCCAGAGCCGGCCCCGGCCGGTGCCCCGGCCGGGACTGCGCCGGCTCGCCGGAGCGTTCCGGTGGGCGTTCTCGGTGCCGGCCGGCCTCGCCGCCACGGCCGCGCTGCTGGCCCTGTACACCGCCGTCGGGGTGCGGTCACCGCACCTGTGGCAGGCCGCGCGGCCGGCGCTGCACGACTGGCGTTCGATCGCCGGGGTCGTCGCGGTCTGCTACCTCAGCGCGATGCTGCACGAACTGGCGCACGGCGTCGCCGCCACCCACTACGGCTGCGCCGTGGTGCGGATCAACCTGTTCCGGTTGACCTGCCAGGTCGAGGACTACCAGTACCTGCCGGCCCGGGCCCACCGCGTCGCCGTCGCGGCGGTGGGCGGCGTGCTGAACGCGCTCGTCACGGCGCCCTTCGTCCTGGCCTGGGCGCTGAGCGCACCCGGGTCGGCCGGGCACCGGTTCGCGGCCGCGGTCGCCCTGGCCGGCACGGCGCAGAGCCTCGTCAACTACGTGCCGATCGCACCGCTGGACGGCTACAAGATGCTCAGCCACCAGCTCGGCATGCTCGCCCTCGGCCCGGAGAGCCGCCGCTACCTGTGGTCGCGCCCGCACCGGTGGGTGACGCGCCGGGGACCGGTGTACCCCGGCCCGGCCCGGATCGCGCTCGGCCTGTACGGCACCGCGTGGCACGCGGCCGCGGCGGCCGCCGGCACCACCGCCGCCGTCGCGGGCGGCCGGCTGCTCGAGCCGGCACTCGGCCGGGCCGCCTACGCCGCGTCGGCGGCGGCGGTCGTCCTGACGTTCACCCTGTGGCTCGCCAGTCAACCCGGACTACGCCCGGCACGCAGCCGGACCCACCAACCCGTCACATGAGAGGCGCGGCGTTGAAGACAAAGGCAATGCAGGCAGCGACTTCGCGGACAGCCGCGGAGACAGCCATCGAGGTCGAGCGGCTGCACAAGTCCTACGGCGCGGTCCAGGCCGTGACCGACGTGTCCCTGACCGTGCCGCGCGGCGAGTTCATCGGGCTGCTCGGGCCCAACGGCGCCGGCAAGACCACCCTCATCGAGATGATCGAAGGTCTCCGGGTGCCCGACAGCGGGACGGTGACCGTGCTCGGTCGCCGCCCGTACCCGCGCGATCCGGCGCTCCTGCCGCTGATCGGTGTGCAGACGCAGAAGTCGGCGTTCTTCCCGCACCTGACCGCCGTCGAGCATCTGGAGACGGTGGCCGCGTTCTACGGCCTCGACCGCGGCGCCGCGCAACGGGCCCTCGCGCAGGTCGGCCTCACCGACTCGGCCGGCGTCCGGGTGTCGAAGGTGTCCGGCGGGCAGCGGCAGCGCCTCGCGATCGCCACCGCGCTGGTGCACCAGCCCGAGGTCATCTTCCTCGACGAGCCGACCGGGGCGCTCGACCCGCAGGCCCGCCGCGATCTGTGGACGATGCTGCGGCAGCTCAAGGCGGCCGGCCGGACCATCGTGTACACCACCCACCACCTCGACGAGGCCGAGGAGCTCTGCGACCGGGTCGCCATCCTGCACCAGGGCCGGATCCTGACGCTCGGCACCCCGCACGAGCTCATCGGCCGGTCCGGGGTCGGCAGCCGGGTGCTGCTGCCGGCCACGGCGATGTCCGCCGAACAGGCCCGCACCCTGGACGGCGTCGACGACGCGACCGTCGGCACGGACCTGCTCACCCTGCACACCCGGCACCTGGCCCGGGTCCTGGCGGCCCTGGGCGACCACGGCGGCCTGGACGGCGTCCAGACCAGGTCGGCCACCCTCGAAGACGCGTACCTGGAACTGATCGGAGCACAGTCGTGACCGCGTTCGCGGCCCTCACCCGGGCCTCCTTCAAAGCCAACACCCGCGACACCGCGACGATCTTCTTCACCTTCGCCTTCCCGCTGATCTTCCTGACCATCTTCGGCCTGATCTTCAAGGGCCAGCGGGTCGAGGAGACCGGCAACGGCTACATCGACTTCATCGCCCCCGGCGTCCTGGCGTGGGGGCAGGCCAACGCGGCCTCGTTCGGGGTCGCCTTCTCCCTGATGCAGTGGCGCAAGGACGACCTGCTGCGCCTGATCCGGCACACTCCCGCCCCGCTGAGCGATGTGGTGCTGGCGCGGCTGGCGATCGCGGTCGGCGTCGGCGTCGCCCAGTGCGTGCTGTTCATCGGGGTGGCGACCATCCCCCTGTTCGGCATGCACGTGTCCGCGCGCTGGCCGCTCGTGCTGCCCGTGATGCTGCTGGGCATCGCGGCGTTCCTCGGGCTCGGGCTCATCATCGGTGCCGTGTCGAAGACCCCCGAGGCGGTCAGCGCCATCGGCAACTGCGTCGTGATCCCGATGGCGTTCCTGTCCGGCGCGTTCATCCCCGTGGAGCTCATGCCCGCCTGGCTGCAGGACGTGTCGTACACGATGCCGCTGCGCTACCTCCTCGACGGCCTCGTCTACGCCCTGGCCGGCGCGGGTGAGGCCCGCGACTACTGGATCGCCTGCGGGGTGCTCACCGGTTTCGCCGTGGTGTTCACGGCGATCGGGCTGCGCCTGTTCAAGTGGAGCAACGAGGAGTGACGACGTCAGCGACCCGGCCGGCCGCGCAGGCAGCGAACCGGCCGGCAACGACCACGGCCGCGGCGGCCCCGCTCAGCGCCGCCGCGGCCCGGCTCCGGCGGGCACTCGACGCCCGCTGGCTCGCGGATCCTCGTGACGGTGGGCGGCGACCGGCCGTGGTGACCCTCGGCGCCACCGACCTCACGAACGATCCCGACCCGGCCCGCCGGGACGCCAACGTGCACCTGTCCGCGGGCAGCGTCGTCATCGGCCCCTGGGGAGGGCCCGCCGGGCCGGACGGCGCGTGTGGGCACTGCTTCGGGGTGCGGTGGCAGCGGATGCGCGGGCGCACCGAGCGTGACGCGCTGGAGACCGGCCGGCACCTCACCGCCGTGGGCGACTGGCCGGAGCTGCCGCCGTACCTCGTCGACGCCGTGTGGCAACTGTTCCGCGCGATCGCCGGCACGCCACCGACGGCCGGCCGCTACCTCGATCCGGACAGCGACGCGCTGGCCCGGGTCACCTCGCTGGACCTCGCCAGCCTGCGCACGGTGACCGTGCCGCTGCTGCCGGAGCCGCTGTGCCCGAGCTGCGGCCGCGTCGAGACCGACCGCCCGGCCCGCTGGAGCGCCCTGCAGCCGCGCCCGAAACCGGCACCGGACACCTACCGCCTGCACGACGCGCACGAGTACCGGCTCCCGGTCGGTGCGCTGGTCAACCCGGTCAGCGGTGCCATCGGCGCCGGGGCGCTGATGAACCCGGCCATGCCCACGACGTCGCCGGTCACCGGGGGCGTGTTCATCCGCGGCTACGCCGGCCTGCTCGACGTCGCCTGGAGCGGGCACGCCGCCGGCTTCGGCGACAGCCTGCGGCTGGCCTACCTGGAAGGGCTGGAACGGTACGCGGGCACGCACCGCCGCCGCGCCGGGCCACCGCTGGTCGCTGCCTACGCCGACGTCGCCGACCGGGCGCTGGACCCGGCCAGCTGCGGCGTCTACCCGGACGAGACCTACGACGTCGACCCGCTCGTGCAACGCTTCGACCCGACCCGACCGATCCCGTGGGTGTGGGGGCACGTCGTCGGCACCGGCGAACCGATCATGGTGCCGCGGCGGCTGTGCTTCTACAGCTCCGGGGCACCCCACGACAACTTCGTGCTCAGCTCCTCCAACGGCTGCGCCACCGGCGGCTGCCTGGAGGAGGCCATCCTGTACGGCCTGCTGGAGCTGATCGAACGCGACGCGTTCCTGCTCGGCTGGTACACCCGGCAGCCGTTGCGCCGCATCGACCTCGACACGTGCGCGAGCACCCACGTCCGGTCCATGATCGACCGCAGTTCGCTGGCCGGCTACGAGGTGCTCGCGTTCGACAACCGCACCGACCTGACCGTGCCCGTGGTCACGACCCTGGCCGTCCGGCACGACGGTGGCCCGGGACTGCTCGCCTTCGCGGCGGGCGCGCACCTCGACCCCGCCCGGGCGGTCGCCGCCGCACTGTCCGAGACCCTGTCCTACATCCCGGTCAAGGCCCGCACGACCCGCCGGCGGCGGGCCCAACTCGACGCGATGGCCGACGACTACACCCTCGTGCAGACCGTGCACGACCACGCCGACCTGTTCGGCCTGCCGAGGATGCGCGAGCACGCCGCGGACTACCTCGCCGACCGGCCGCTCGAGGCGATGAGCGACGTCTACGGCGCGCCCCGCACCCCGACCCATGACCTGCTGCACGACCTGCAGCAGGTGCTGGACGAGCTGCACGCCAAGGGCCTCGACGTCATCGTCGTCGACCAGAGCACCCCCGAGCAGCACGCGATGGGCCTGCGCACGGTGTGCACGATCGTGCCCGGCCTGCTGCCGATCGACTTCGGGTGGCTGCGGCAGCGGGCGCTGAGCCTGCCCCGGCTGCGGGAGCGGCTGGCCGGTGCCGAGCCCCGGCTCGTCCCGCACCCGTTTCCGTGACCGGCTTCAGTTGGTCGGCGGGGTGGCGTTCGGCCCGGGCAGCCGCTCGCGGCCGAGCGCGTCCTCGCGGATGCGCTCGCCGTACTGGCCACGGTGCCGGATCGGCCGGCCGACCTCGGCATACTTCTGCTTCGCCCGCTCCAGATGGGTCCGCACCGTGCCCGGGGCGATGCCCAGCTGGCGGCCGACCGCGTCCACGGTCATCCCGCGGCCGTACGCCACCAGCACCTCGTGCTCGCGGGGAGTGAGCTCCGGCCGGTCCGGCCGGTCGTCGCGGCCCAACCAGAACGCGTGTTCCGTCGTCATCGGCGAGTCGCCCCGCGCGACCGCCCGGATGACGTCGGCGAGCGACGTGAGGTTGGCGGTCTTCGCCACGTAGGCCACCGCGCCGGCCTCGGTCGTCGTCAGGATGTAGGACAGGTCGGGCACCACCGTGATGACGATGACGGTGAAGCCCGCATTGACCAGCCGCACCACGTTGTCCACCGGGTCGGAGAAGTCCTCCAGGTTGAGGTCCAGCAGCACGATCCGGGCCGAGACGGTCTGGCTGAGGAAGTCGTCGACCGACGACGCGGTCGCCGCCAGCCGGATGTCGGGCATCCCCGAGATCCAGGTCGCCATGCCCTCCAGGAGCATCCGGTCGTTGTCGATCGCCGCGATGTCGATCACGGTTTCCACAGCACCTCCACCACCGTGCCATGTCCTGGGGTGGACGTGACGTCGACCGTGCCACCCGATTCGATCACCCGATGGCGCAGCTCGCGGATCAGGCCGCGGCCGACCGGCGCGGCGGACGGCTCGAACCCGACGCCGCGGTCGACGACGGTCAGGCGTACCCCACCGTCCTCACCGACCGCGGTGAGCCACGCCTCGTCGGCGCCGGCGTGCTTGGCGACGTTGGTCAGCGCCTCGCGGGCCGCCCCGAGCAACATGGCCGCCCCGATCTCCGGCAGCCTCGAGGGTAGCGCGTGATACTGCGCGTGGACCCGCAGGCCGAGCGCCTGCTTGTCACGCACCACACCGGCGAGGGCGCTCACGAAGTCGCCGGGGCCGGTGTCGTCGGCGCCGGTGATCAGGCCGCGCAGGAAGTCGGCGTCCCGGGCGCACAAGGCCCGGACCTCCTCCGCGCGGTGGTCCAGCCCACCTCGGGCGATCTTGCTCAGGGTGCTGAGCACCGTGTGGTGCAGCACGTCGTACTGCCTGGTCCGTTCGTCGAAGCGGGCCCGGGCGGTGGCTTCCCGGCCGCGGGCCTCGATCGCGTCGGCGGTCGCCAGATCGACCTTGTGGGCGGCGCTGCGCAGCAGCCGGGCACACATCCAGCCGAGAAACCCGAAGCCGATCATGAAGAAGGCGTTCACCGCGAGGGTCCCGGTCAGCCCGGGTGTCATCCCGCCGCTGTGCAGCATCTGGTTCCAGATGCCGGTGATGTACGACCCGACCATCGCCAGCGTGCCGACCGCCGCGAACCCCAGCTGGACGAAGATCGTCGCGAGCATGATCGCGCCCATCGCCTGCGGCACCACCCAGAGCTGCCAGCCGGCCGCGCAGGTCGACGCCACGCACATCTGCGGGACCGTGATCAGCCACATCCCCGCGAGCGCCAGGTCGACCACGACCCACGGCAGCGAAACCTCACGCCGGCGCAGCAGCACGGAGAACAACACCGCCGCCCAGACCACGGCCAGCAGGTGGCTACCGATGATCACCGTCTTCCAGCGGAAGTCGTTGAGCCCGCCGGCCAGCAGCACCGGCAGCCCCACCGACAGCTGGATGGCCCGCAGGCAGGCACACACCTGCAGCAGCACCAGCTCTGAGCGGGCCTGCGCGCCATTCACAGTTGCTGATGGATGCACTGAGCCAAGGTCGCATATCCGGCACCCACTGCGATAGTACGCAGAAGCGTGTACCCGTCAGCCGCGGGCTTCCAGCAGTTCGTTCCTGACCGGGGGGCGTGCCGCGAGGGCGGCGGCGAGGGCGAGGAACACCGCGCCGGGCGGGATGAACATGAAGTAGTGCGGCTGGCCGAACCACTCCCATGTCTGCGGCCAGTCGGGCCCGCCGTACTGGACCGTGCGGATCGTCGTCAGTGGCAGCGCGACGGTGGTCGGCAGCAGCCAGGGCAGCAGCCCGATGCCGTACAGCGCCTCGGCCGGCCGTCCGAACGGGTGGCCGGACCCGGTGCGGCGGCTGCCCCATCCGAACGCGAGGAACGCCAGCAACGCGCTCAGCAGCCCGCCGCCGATCCCGGCGGGCCAGGCGGCCACCGGGGTCGAGCGGGCGATGGAGACGAAGACCGACGGGTCCGCGGTCACGGCGTAGCCGTAGACGGTCACGGCGATGTCCAGGCCGTCGCGGCGGGCGAGGACGGTGACGTGGTTGTCCGGATCGTCGTCGGTCACCATGCGGATGCGCCAGCCGTGGGCCCGGAGCCCGGCGGTCGCCCGTTCTGCGATGCTGGCCACGCTGGAGCGCAGGTTGCCGGGGATGCCGGCGGCGACTTGCGTGCGCCCGTAGTCCCCGCCCTCGAACGACGTGACCCACCGCGCGTAGCCGGCCCACCCCATATGGTCAATGGGTCCGGCACGCCGCTGACGGCTGTCCGCTCGGCGTTTTCACCGGCGCGTTGACGCAGTGGGCGCAGTCTCCCCGGCGACGGATCCGGTAGGCGGCCGCGGCCACGGCCAGGGCGGCACCCCACAGCGGCCACAGCAGGCCCGGGCCCATCATCGCCAGCTTCCCGGGATCCGGGTCCAGGTACAGCACCCGGCCGAACATCAGCCCCGCCGACGTGACCGCCATCGCGACGACGACGGCGGGCACGACCGCGAGCGCGACCGGCACCCGGCGCCCCCGCAGCACCGGGATCCAGCGGGGGAACCGCTCGCCCCACGGGCGGATCAGCCCCAACGTCAGCACCGACCCGCCCAACCCCATGGCACCCAGCGCCGCGCCGCCCCACCAGATGCCGGGCATCTCCGCGGCCATGTCCCGCAGCTGGGCCGAGCTGAACCCGAGCGGTATCCCCAGTGCCCACGCGAACCGGGTCGCGGCGTACACGACCGGTACACCGGCGGCGACCCACACGGCGATCCGGCCCCAGCGCGCCGGGTCCCGGCCGTCGCTCACGCCGGTGCGCCCGCAGCTGCCGCAGGCGTCGCGGCGGGCCCGGCGGTGGGTGAGGGCCGCCAGGGCGAACAGGGCGCCGCCGGCCATCAGGATGCCCTGGTTCAGCACCGGCCACGGCAGCTGCGAGCCGATCGACACGCCGTCGGGCCAACCGAACGGCTTGCCGGCGAGGAGCACCGGCACGTGCCCCATCGCGACCAGCGGCCGGTAGTCGGGCACGACCACGCCGAGCGTCAGTGCCACCGTCCACGCGACCGTCTCCAGCGCGATCCCGGCCCGGCCCCTGCTGGCGCGCCCCGCGAGCAGCGCGGCGATGACCGCGGCGCCCAGCGCGACCGCCGCGATGACCGGCGCCGCCACCGACTGGCGGACCCCACCGAGAATCGACAGGCCCTTCTCGATGCCCGGGTCGGGGTCGCCGGGGCCGAACGGGAAGCCGCCGCCACCGGTGGTCCAGTACAGCGCGAGCAGGCCGTACGCGAGGGCCCACCCGGCGGCGAGGGCGGGCCAGTTGACGCGTTTGAGTGTCATGGGTTCAGCCTCGGCGGGCCGGCGGCGGCGCGGCATCTGCCGAAGGACGGGTTGTGCGCGGCGCGGGCACCGGTGGCTCTGCCGTTCGGCGGACGCACCGCCGCCCATGGGTCTCTACGCTGGGCGGATGAGCGACGCGATCGGAACCCTCGCGGTCGTGCCGGCCGTGACCGCCGCCGGTGCCGTGGCCGCCGCGGCGGCCGTCGCCGCGGCCGGCCGGCCGGACCGGGCGGTGTGGCCGGCGCGCCTGGCCGTCGCCGCCGGTGCGGTGTCCCTGGCCGCGACCGCCGGGTATGTCGTCGCGCCACCCGACTACGGCGAGGCCGCGGGCTGGGCCGGGATCGGCGAGTGCGCGGCGCTGCTGGTGCTGCTCGTCGCCGCGACCCGGTGGGCGCCCCGGCGCTCCGCGGTCGCCGCGGTCGTCGTCGCCGGGCTCGCCGTCGCCGTGTGCGTGCTGCGGTTCCTGCCGTCGGACTCGCTGCTGGACGCCGTCGGCGCCTGCGCCCTGTGGGCCGGCGGCCCGGCGGTCGCGGTGGTGATCGGCGGATACCCGCGCCTCGCGGAGGCCCGCCGCCGCGGCTCCGTCGCCCGGGAACGCCGCTCGCAGCGCCTCGCGCTCGCCCGCGACCTGCACGACTTCGTCGCCCACGACATCAGCGGCATCGTGGCCCTCGCGCAGGCCGCCAAGTTCGTCGCCGGCACCGACCCGGCCCGCGCACTGGACGCGCTCGACCGGGTCGAGGCGGCCGGGCTGCGGGCCCTGGACACGATGGACCGCACCGTCGCGATGCTCGGCGACCTCGCCGGCCCTCCCGGCGCGGCGCCCGGCCTCGCCGACCTGCCCGAACTGCTGCACCGCTTCGGCGGCCACGTCGAGTCCTCGCTCGCCGCACCGGATGGGGTACCGGTGGAGATCGGCGCGACCGCGTACCGCCTGGTGCAGGAGGCGCTGACGAACGTCCACCGGCACGCGCCGGCCGCGACGGCGGTCCGGGTCGTCGTGTCCCGCACGCCGGGCCGGGAACTGGCCGTCACCGTCACCAACGACGCGCCGGCCCCGGGCACCGCGACTCCCGGCAACGGCACCGGCCTCGCCGACCTCCGGCACCGGGCGCACCTGCTCGGCGGCACCCTGCGGGCCGGGCCGCACGACCACGGCTGGCGCGTCGCCGCCGTGCTGCCGCTGGACCGGCCGTGACCACCCGCATCCTGATCGCCGACGACCAGGAGAACGTGCGGATCGGGTTCCGGCTGGTCCTGGACAGCCAACCCGACATGACCGTGGTCGGTGAGGCCGCCAGCGGCACCGCCGCCCTCGACCTGGCCCGTCACCTGCGCCCCGACGTCGTCCTCGCCGACATCCGCATGCCCGGCCTCGACGGCCTGGAACTCACCCGGCGGCTGGCCGGCACCGGACCCCGCGTCATCGTGGTCACCACCTTCGACCAGGACGACTACCTCACCACCGCGCTGCGCGACGGCGCCTGCGGCTTCCTGCTGAAACGGTCCGGGCCGACGTTGCTGATCGAGGCGGTCCGCGCGGCGATGGCCGGCGACACCCTCATCAGTCCGCAGCTGACGGTCCGCCTCCTGCGCCGCCTCCAGCCGCTTGCCGCAACACCCGGCGTCGCCGCCCTGACCGACCGGGAACGCGACGTCGCCCGGGCGGTGGCGGCCGGCGGCACCAACGCGGAGATCGCGGCGGAGCTCAACATCTCGGCCGGGACCGTGAAGACGCACCTGGCCAGCATCCAGACGAAGCTCGGCGTCCGGAACCGGGTCGGCGTCGCGGCCCGCATGTGGGCCTCCGGCGCGGTCCCCTGACGGCGGTCGTGGCGTTCGTCCTCACCGCGACCCCGGACTCGTCGCCATCCCGGCGTCGCACGCTGGTTTGATGGAGGCCGCTCGATGTAGGTTCTCGCCATGGGTCCAGTGGCAGGCGGGCGGGGGATGTCACGCCGCTCGGTGCTGGCCGGCACCGGGATCCTGGGAGGAGCGCTGCTCGGTGCGGCGGGATGCGGCGACGAGCCCTCGCCGGCGTTCTACGGCGGGCGTCAGGCCGGAATCACCACGGCGGTGCTTCCATACCTGCAGATCGCGGGCTTCGACGTGGTGGCGCGGGATCGCGGCGGACTGGCCGACCTCCTGCGCACGTGGACACGTGTCGCGGCGGAGCTGACCGGGCAGCCGGGTGCCGAGCTCACGGTGACGTTCGGTTTCGGTCCGGGACTGTTCACGGAAGGCCGGTTCGGGTTGGCGGACCGCCGACCGCCGGCGCTGTCCGAGCTGCCGGCGTTTCCCGGTGAGCAGCTGGACCCGGCCGCCGGCGGTGGGGATGTCTGCGTGCAGGTCTGTGCCCGGCACCCGACCGCCGCGCACGACGCGGTGCGTGCGCTCGTCAACGCGGGGCGGTCGAGCGCGCACCTGCGCTGGCGCCAGGTCGGCTTCCGGGACGCCGTCGACCGGGCTGATCCCGTCGGCCTGTTCGGCTTCCGCGACGGCACCGCCAACCTCGACGTGGCCAAGGAGCAGGCGGAGCAGCTGTGGGTGAGCGACGGCCCGGCGTGGCTGCACGGCGGCACCTACCTCGTCGTGCGGCGGATCCGGCTGCTGCTGGACACCTGGGACCGCACCGATCTCGCCACGCAGGAAGCGATCATCGGCCGCCGCCGCGACAGCAACGACCGCCTCGACGGCCTCCCCGGCGCGCACGCCCAGCTGGCGTCACCCGGGGCGAACGGCGGCGTCAAGCTGCTGCGGCGCTCCTACTCCTACGACGCCGGCGCGGACCCCAACGGGCTGATGGACGCCGGGCTCATCTTCATCTGCTTCCAGCGGGATCCGCGGCGCCAGTTCGCCGCGATCCAGCAACGTCTGGCCGCGAACGACCCGCTCAACGGCTTCAGCCAGCACCTGTCCAGCGGCGTGTTCGCGTGCCCGCCCGGCATCGAACGCGGCTCATGGATCGGCGAAGGTCTGCTGTCCTGAGCTACTGGGGCTTGGCGCGGGGCAGCGCGATCCGTGCGAGCGCGATGACCTTGGTCTTGGGGTCGGCGGGTGGCTTGGCGCCGCTGAACTTGGCGGTGAGATGGGTCTTGCCGCTCATCACCTGCAGCTCGTACTTGTCCGGGGTCCAGTACGCCTCGTCGCCGATCCCGCTGACAGCCTCGACGGCGGCCGGGTTGCTGCGGCCCCGTTCGAAGTCGTCCCGGCCACTGGCCTCGGAGTCGTCGAGGATGTAGAAGTATTCGGTCACGCTGGGCTTCTCGCTCGGTGCGAGAGGGCCGAACGCGGGGGTGATGCCGAACGCGCACACCGGCGGCCAGCTGTCCACCTTCAGCGCCGGATTGACCGGGATCTTCAGGACCTGGCCGACCTCCTCCTGGGTGAGCGTCCGGCACGGGTCGGCCAGCTGGCTGACGTCCCACGAACCGTGCATCGCCGTCGGGCTTCCCGGAGGACCGGCCAACGGCCCGTGGGACGGAGGCGGGCCGGCCGGCGCGGGGGTGCGGAGCGCTTCCGGCGGAGAGGATGACGGCGATTCGCCGGTGCAGCCGGCGCAGCTGGTTACTAGGGCCGCTAGTACGACCACGCGATAGGAAAACGATTGCTTGGCGGGCGTTCTCCACATGAGCGGGAGTCTACGACGATCGATGGAGTTTTGATAGGTCGCGAAAAAAGCCCGTGACCTGGCAAGGGGCGGGAGCCCGCGGGCGAGGCTCACGCCGCGTCGAGCTACTAGAAGCATTCGTAGGTGGAGCTGCAGGGGTCGTATCCCTGATGGTTCGGCCGACCCCGGTGGGTGCGCCGCCAGGTTAGGCTTGCTGTCAGCCGCGTGGAGGGGTGCATCGTGCAGGGGTTCGGGGAGCTGGAGACGGCACTCATGGAGGTGCTGTGGAAGCGGCAGGCGCCGACGACCGTCCGTGAGGCGATGGACGACCTGCGGTGGCATCGGCAGCTCGCCTACACCACGGTCATGACGGTGATCGACACGCTGTACCGCAAGGGCTGGCTGACCCGGGAGCCGGACGGACGTGCGTACCGGTACCTGCCGGCGCTGACCCGCGACCAGCTCGTGGCGCAGACCATGCACGAGGTCCTCGTCGACAGCGGCGACCGCGGCGAGGCGCTGATGCACTTCGTCGGCCGGATGACGATGGACGACGCGGCCGCCCTCCGCGAGGCACTGAGCAGCTACGAACGCCGGATCACGGGCCGATGAGCCCGCTGCTGCTGATCGCGTTCACGCTGGTCCTCGCGTTCGTGGCGGCGCCGCGGCTGGCGGGGGCGTCGTGGGTGCTGCGGGCGCCGCGGCTGGCCCTGACCACCTGGCTCGTCGGGTCGTGCGCCGTCGTGGCGTCGAGCCTGCTCACCGGCCTCAACCTGCTGTTGTACTGGGACCGCACCCACGACCTGGTGAGCGGGGCCTGGCACTTCTGCCTGGACTCCCTGCTCGGCCGGCACGACGCTCCCGCTCAGGTCGCCGCGGTCGTCGGGCTGCTGACCGTCGCCGGGCTGTGCTATCGGATGGGGCTGGGCATCACCCGGCTTGCCGCCGCCCAGCGTGCCCGGCGCGCCGATCTGCGGATGTTGGTCCGGCTCGCCGGCATCCCGTCGCTGGTGCCCGGCGCGACGGTGGTGCGGCACGACCAGCCCGCCGCCTACCTGATGCCGGGGAAGACCACCGACATCGTCATCACTTCCGGCGCTGTTGACCAGCTCAGGGCGCCGGAGCTGCACGCCGTGCTCGCCCACGAGCGGGCCCACGCCAGTGGGCGCCACTACCACCTCACCCACTGGGTCCGGTTCCTGGTCCAGGCGTTTCCCGGGGTTGCCTGCTTCAGGCTGGCGAAGCGACAGGTGGAGCGGCTGGTCGAGTTGTGCGCCGACGACACCGCTGCCCGAAGTGCGGCGCGGATCGACCTGGCCCGGGCGCTCGTCACCATGGCCCGACCGGTGAGCGCGGACAGCGGGCTGCTGGCCGCCGGCGGCGGCGACAGCCTGGAACGGCTGCACCGCCTCCTCACGCCGCCGCGACCGCTCACCGTGTTCGCCCGGGCGTGTGTCGCGGCGGGAGTTGCCGCGGTCGCGGTCGCCCCCCTGGCCCTGGCGATGTTCGACCGGTACGTGTCCTGGGTGCCCGACGCGTTGTCGTTGTAGCCGCTTCCCGCGCGTGGTCAGCACCGGAACGTGCCGGCGAGCTGGCCGAGGTCCGCGCGACGGTCTCCGCCACGCAGCGGCGTGCGCCCAGGCTACTATCGTCGATAGTCGACCGGGGGGCGCGCGGTGCGGGGTGGCGCAGGCGCACGGTAGAGTCGCCGGTTGTGGGACCCGTCCTCAAACTGCTCGGCGCGCGCCTCGTCCTGTTCGTGGCGGCCGCTGCCGTGTTGTCGGTGCTGCCGATCGAGCTGGATCCGTTCGTCAAGCTGCTGGTCGCGCTCGCGGTGAGCATGGTTGTGTCGGCCTTCGTGCTGCGTGGGCTCCGCAGCGATGTCGGCGCCCGGCTGGAGCGCGGAGCCCAGCAACGCCTGGACCGTGCACGGGACGCGCAACCCGCCAAACGCGCACCGCGGCAGTGAGGCCATCACCTGCGGGGGATTGCTGCGGTAAGGGGTGTACCGCCCACCGGCTGGCACACCCCTCGCAGTTGCGCGTAGCGGCTTGACACCTCGTCGGTGCCTTTGACGTCAGTGCCCGGCGATGGCCGGGCCGTGGCCGCCGTCCGTGATCTGGGTGCCTTCGGCGAACGCCGACTCGAACTGGGCGCGCAGCGCGTCCATGCTCGCGTACTCGGAGGTGTGCGACTGCTCGCTGCCCTCGGCGGCGAAGACGCTGTTGGTCTCGGCCTCGTCGTGGGAGTAGCTGGTGTAGTCGGTGGACTCGTAGCGGGAGCCGTCGGCGCCCTCGTATTCGACGTGCTTGCCGGTCTCGAAGTCGGTGGACTCCGCCGACGCGCTGTCCTGGCTGTAGACGCCGAAGTCGGACTGGTAGTCCTGCTCGCTGCCGGCCTCGGTGTGCAGCTGCTCGATCTCGC
Source organism: Dactylosporangium siamense (assembly GCF_016862795.1). GTDB lineage: Bacteria > Actinomycetota > Actinomycetes > Mycobacteriales > Micromonosporaceae > Dactylosporangium > Dactylosporangium siamense. Next base: position 259,036 of record NZ_BONQ01000081.1, read on the forward strand.
CGGACTCGGCGCCGGTCTGGAACTCGCCGTACTCACTCATGGGGTATCCGATCTGTTTTGAGGGTTGATGTGGGTGTGGTGCTGCGGCGGCGCGCCGGTTCTCATCCGGGGGATTGGACGGGAACCGGCGCCGACCTTCCGCCCGTCCCGAAGCCCCGGAGCGAACGGGGTTCGGAGCAATCGACGGTCAGATCGTTCGGCGGCATCCCGCAACGCCACCGACACCGAACTCTACTAGCCAGCGTAGTAGTTAGTGCTCATCCGTCGGGTCCCCGACGGAGCGCGATCAGGCGTCAGTTCGAGGCGATCGACAGGCCGGCCTGGCCGCCGTCGGAGATCTGGGTGCCCTCGGCGAAGGCCGACTCGAACTGGGCGCGCAGCGCGTCGAGGCTGGAGAACTCCGAGGCGGAGTACTGTTCGTTGCCCTCGGCGGCGAAGACGCTGTTGGTCTCGGCCTCGTCGTGGGAGTAGCTGGTGTAGTCGGTGGACTCGTAGCGGGAGCCGTCGGCGCC
>NZ_BONQ01000082.1 GCF_016862795.1 Dactylosporangium siamense
AAGTCGGTGGACTCCGCCGACGCGCTGTCCTGGCTGTAGACGCCGAAGTCGGACTGGTAGTCCTGCTCGCTGCCGGCCTCGGTGTGCAGCTGCTCCACGTCACCGGACTCGTACCCGGTGTTGAACTCGCCGTACTCACTCATCGCGGTGTTCCTTCCAAGTGGCTGTGCCGTTGTCGTTCGTTCCGATGAGGAGGACACTACTAGGCGCGATCGTAGTGACGAATCCCCGAATCGTGCCACCGCCGCGGCCGGGTCAGGCGACGGTGGGCGGTCGCGTACGGTGACGGGGTGCAACTACGCGGGATCCAGACGGCGGACGGGACCACGGCGACACTGCGGTTCACCGGCGACGGTGTGTTCGTCGTCGGCCGCTCCGCTCGCCAGCACATGTTGCTGCGCCTGGCCGGCGGATCCGCGTTCGCCGCGCTGGCCGTCGCGATGACCGCGATGGGCGTCGGCGGTGCCGTCAGCGCCCGGGCCGGCGTGGTGCTCTTCGTGCTGGCCGGCGTTGTGGGCGCCGCTGCCGTGGCCGTGGCGTGCGCCGGTTGGGCGCTGTCGGTGCGGGCCGGCCGGGCAGTCCGTGACGGCGTGACGCCTCCGGACCTGCCGCTGTCCGCGATGCGCTGGGCGCGCAGCACTGACGAAGGAGGGCGGGTGCGCGTCACCGTTGGTATGGACGACGGCGGCGAGTTCGAATTCATGGCATCGGGTCAAGCCGGCGCCGACCTGGTCCGACGGTTCGCCGGCCTGCTGGGCGCGGGCGGTCCGCCCGGCGGATTCTCGGCGCAGGGCTGAGTGCGGCTGGCGCCCTTCTCCTGCTGAGGGTAGGAGTCGGCGATCGCTGTCACGCGACGCGAGTCCCTGAGCGATGCAGAACTCGCGCCGCGTCAAGCCGGGTTAACAGCGACCACACCAGAGGTCCCCGACTCACGCCGAATACTACTATCGCGTCTAGTAGACGTCGAGAGCGTGTGTGCTCGCCGGCAGCGCGCTCCTAACGGACGGGAACTCTGGCGGTCACGGTCGCCTGGTTGATGTCGTCGACGCGCACGGTGATACGCATGTCCCAGGTGCCGGCGCTCGGGAATGCGACCTGTCCGCTGGCATGGTCCGGACTGAGCGCCACCATCGGCACCGTGATCGGCTCGACCTCCTTCGCCGGCAGCGCGACCGTCGCCTTCCACTCCACGACCTGCAGCGGCGCGCTGCCGTCGGGTTTGCGCGCGTACAGGTGGACGGTGTTGATCCCGGTCTTCGCCGGCGAGACGTCGACGACGACCTGGAACAGGTTGCTGCTGACCTTGACCTCGACGGGGCGGCCGGGCTGCGCCGAGGCGGCTTCGACGCTGCGCGCGGGGGTCGTCTGCACCAGGACGGACGTCACGCCGAGGATGAGCACGACGACGCCGATCTCGACGAGGACCCCGATCCGCAGCCGCCCGCGCACGGAGGCGGCCTCCTTCTCGTCGTCGGCGGCGGCCGGGAAGTCGCGGTTGGTGATGTCGCGCGCGTATGCGGCTGCCACGATGATGACCGCGAAGAGGCCGACCTTCGTGATGACGAGCCGGCCGTAGAGCGTGCCGGTGAGTGCGCTGAGCGTGCCGATCTCGACGAGCGCCTGGGCGGTGCCGGCCAGGACGAGCACGGTGACGGCGAGCAGCGCCCAGCCGGACCACACGGGCATGATGGCGGCGAGCTCCCGGTGGCTCGCGCGGCGCAGGAGGAACCCGAACAGCACGACCAGTCCGCCGACCCAGACGGCCATGGCCGCGAGGTGGGCGGCGTCGGCGACGACCGTCAGCGCGGGGACCGGCGACGCGCTCGGATGCCCGGACAGCGGCCAGGTGGCGGCGCCGACGACCGCCACGAGAATCAGGAGCGCCCGGTCGACCTTGCCGGCGCGCAGGCCGGCGACCGGTCGCAGGAGCAGCACGGCGGCGGCGACGGCGGCGAGACGGACCAGGTGGGCGGCGCCGTAGGCGGTGCCGAGCGACTCGGCCGCCCCGTCGAGGGTCCCGCCCAGGAGCCCGTTGCCGGAGGTGTACGGGATCTGCAGGTACAGCTCCAGCAGCGTGCTGACCGCGACGAGCCCACCGCCGACGACGGCGAGGCGGGCCGGGCCGGTGGTGGGCAGCCGGGCCGGCCACAGCGTGAGGAGGATGAGGGCCGGGCCGACGAGCAGGATCAGTCCCAGGAAGCCGATCCACCGTGCGGCGGACATGGCGTTCTTCACGAGCGGGTCGGTCTGGACGCCGGCGCCCGCGTCGTCGGTCGGGGTGGCGGAGACCTGACCGTAGGAGAAGGCGAAGCCGCCGCTGATCGGGTGGTTGTCGGCGGAGATGACCCGGTAGCTGACGAGGTAGGTGCCCTTCGACCCGTCGCCGCGGACCGGGATGACGAGGTCGGCGCCGCGTGCGGTGGCTTTGCCGGTGTCCAGGCGTCCGCCGTCGGGCGTGATGACCCTGACCTTGTCGGCGACGGGCCGGACCGGCTCGCTGAACGTGACGACGACCTCGCCGGGCAGCGCGTCGACGACGACGTCCGCGGTCGGGGCCGAGCCGACCAGGGTCGCGTGCGCGTTCGCGGGGGCCGCCGGCAGCGCGAGGACGGTGAGCGCGCCGAGCATCATGGCGGCGAGGTGTGTCCGCCACCTCATCGCAGGGTCCTCCAGAAGTCCCAGAATTTCACGCCGATCAGTGCGACCAGGACCAGGAGCCAGCCGGTGAGGATCGTGCTGTGATACCGGACGAGGATGCCGGCGATCGGCCGTCCACCGAGGTTGTGCAGCGTCACGTACCAGAAGATGGCGATCGTGACGACCCAGACGCCCATGCAGTACGGGCACAGGGCACCGATGCGGTACACGCTCTGCACGAACAACCAGTGCACGAACGCCACGCCGAGGGTCGCGCCCGCCTGCAGGCCGAGCCACCACCAGCGGGGCAGCACGGCGCCGGCGAGCACCGCGACGCCGGTCGTGCCGACCACGGTGAACCCGACCAGGCCGAGCAGCGGGTTCGGGAACCCGAACACCTCGGCCTGGTCACTGGCCATGATCGAGCCACAGGACAGGATCGGGTTGATGCTGCACGTCGGCCGGTACGCCGGGTCCTGCAGCAGCCGGACCTTCTCGACGGTCAGCACGAACGCGGCGACCAGCCCGAGCCCGCCCGCGACGGTGAGCAGCCACCCGAGCCTGCGGACGGGCATCAGCTGCCGGCCGTGAGCGCGTCGTCGACGGCCTTCTTCAGGTTGGTGTAGGTGGGGGAGACCTGCAGCCGCTTGCCGTTGAGGAAGAACGTCGGGGTGCCCTGCACGCCGAGGTCGGTGCCGTCGGCCTTGTCCCGGTTGACGCGCTCGACGGTGGCCTGGGCGGTGACGTCGGCGCGGTAGCGGGTCATGTCGAGGCCGAGCTGCTCGGCGAAGCCCTCGAACGTCGCCGCGTGCGACGTGCGCGCCTCGCCCCAGTCCTTCTGGGTGTCGAAGAGTTTGGTGTACATGGCCTCGAACTTGTCCTGTTTCGCCGCGGCCTCGGCCGCCTGGGCGGCGTTCTGGGCGTTGGTGTGGTTCGGCAGCGGGAAGTACCGCACCACGTAGGTGATCTTCCCGGTGTACTCCTTGCGGATCCGTTCGACCGACGGGTACGCGGCGCCGCAGGACTCGCATTCGAAGTCCAGGAACTCGACCAGGGTGACCTTGCCATCGGCGGCGACGTCGAGGCGGTGGCTGTCCTCACGCACGAGGCGCGGGTCGGTGGCGCTGGTGACCGGCTCGGCCTCGCTGCCGGTGTCGTCGAGGACCAGGAACGCACCGACGGTGATCACGGCGGCGACCACGAGGGTGACGGTCAGCATCAGGTTGCCGTTCTGCCACCACCTGCGAGCCGGCCGGCGAGGTGAGCTGGTCCGTCGGGGCGGGGCGGTGAACGTCTGTCGCGTGGTGCGGGGCTTGGCCTTCTTGGTCATCGGCGGGAGGCTCCCTCGTCGGTGGCGTCTTGGCTGGTGCGGCGTGATCCGGCGGCCCAGGCGGCCAGCTGCCGGTTGTAGGCGGCGAGCGCGTGGTCTTCGCCGTCCGCCTCGGCGCGGTCGATGGCCCGGTCGACCCGTCGTGCCTCGCGCTGGTCGGCGCGCCACCACTGGGCGAGCAGGATGATCGCGACAAGCGCGGTCGGCAGTTCCCCGAACGACCAGGCGATGCCACCGCCGAGCCGTTGATCCTGCAGCGGCGACGCACCCCACGGCCGGGCGATGGCGGTGTACCAGTCGGCCGCGAGCACCGTCGTGGACTGCTGGATGGCCAGGCCGAAGATGGCGTGCAGCGCCATCGCGGCGAACAGCAGCAGCATCCGCAGCGGGTAGGGTGCGGGCCGCCGGCCGGGGTCGACGCCGATCAGGGCGTGGAAGAACAGGTACCCGGCGGTGAGGAAGTGCGCCTGCATCGCCAGGTGCGCGGCATGGGAGCGCAGCGCGAGCTCGAACAGGCCGGTGAAGTACAGCCCGTACAGGCTGCCGACGTAGACCGCGAGCGCGACGAGCGGATGGCTGAGCAGGACGGCGGGGCGGCTGTGCAGGGCGGCGGTCAGCCATTCCCGCGGCCCCGGCCAGTCCGATGCGCGGGTGGGACGCAGGGCCCGCAGCGCGAGGGTGACCGGTGCGCCGAGGACGAGCAGGATCGGGGCGAGCATGCTCAACGCCATGTGCACCACCATGTGCGCGCTGAACAGCACCGGCGCGTAGCGGGCCAGCCCCGAGCCGGTCACGAGGACCACCACCGCCCAGCCGGCCGTCCACACGACCAGGCGGTGCACCGGCCAGGTGACGCCTCGCCGCCGTAGGCGCCACCAGCCGGCGAGGTAGCTGCCGACCGCTACGACTGCGACCGTGACGGCGAGGGGTTCGACGAGCCACTGCGTGAGCAGCCGGCCGGCGGACAGCGGGCCGGGCATCGGGAAGCCGAGCAGGGTCTGGGCGATGGTCTCCTCGCCGCTGTCACCGGTGGGTGGCGGCGTGCGGGACAGCGCGACCGCGAGCCCGGACGCCGCGGCGAGGACGGCCACCTCGACGACGGCGATCCGCCGGAACGTCCCGGGCCGGCCGTCGGCCAGGGCCGGGACGCTGAACCGCCGGTGCCATGCGGCGAGCACCACGACCACCGCCACGGCGGCGATCTTGACGGTGAGGAGCTGTCCGTACGTGCTGTTCCACAGCTCGGCCGGGTGTTGCAGGCGGGTCGTGGCGTTGAGGGCGCCGGCGGCGACGACGAGCGGCAGGCACCAGGTGGCGAGGACCGAGAAGCGGCGCACTGCCCGGTGCCGGTCGGCGGTGCCGCGATGACGCAGGAGGAGCAGCGCGGTGAGTCCGCCGACCCAGGCGGCCGCGGCGACGCTGTGCAGGACCAGCGACGACACGGCGAGCTGATGGTCGCCGGACGAGGCGGCGTGCCCGGCGAACGCCGGCGCGGCGAGCCCGGCCACCGCCACCGCCGCGAGGGGGACGACCGTGCGCACCTCGAGGGCGAACCGTGCCACGACCGCGGTCACCACGGCGGCGCTCGCGCTCACGAGCAGCGCCCTGCCCTGCACCAGGTCGAGCAGGAAGCTCACGGTCGCCCGCCCGCGCAGGACTTCGACCGCCGGGGTGGCCAGGAGGTCCGACACGGTGAACACGGCGAGCGCGGCGACCGCCAGCAGCCATCCGGTCGCGGCGAGCGACGCCAGCCGGACCGCATGGAATCCGGTGGCGGAGAGTGCAAGGCGGGCCCGTTCACGTTCGACCGGTGCGAGGCAGGCGGCGGCGACGAGCAGCCCGAGCGTCGCGGCCGCACTCACGTCGGCGAGCACCCGGGCGACCGGCAGCCCCCACGCTGTCACCGGCCCGGCCACCGGCAAACCCGGCAGCGCCGTGGTGCCGGTGCCGCCACCGGCATACACCGCGCTCGCCGCCGCGGCGACCCCGACGACGACCAGCGTGGCGACGGTCGCGCGCCGGTTCGCGAGCGTCACGCGCTCCGCTCGCTCCGCCGGGCGGCGGCGATGGTCAGTACCAACGCCGCGACGGCGATCGCGAGCGCTGCGGCGGACACGGCGAACGGCAGAGGGCCGGTGCCGGAGGACGCGGGCGGTGCCACAGCCGCGGGAGCGCTGGTGGGTGCGGTGCGGTCGAGCTTGAGGATCGGTGCCGGGTCGTCGGGTTCCTGGCCGCCGGTCGGCTCCTCGATCCAGCGGGACACCTCGCCGTCGGAGTATGTCTGCAGCGCCTTGAACACGATGGTGTCCACGTCGGGCAGCGGACCGGCGGACAGCTCGAAGTCCTCGAAGTAGCCGGGTTTGATGCCGCCGCCGGCTGCCGCGGTCCAGGTGACCTTGGTGACGGCCTCGGTGAGCTGTCCGTCCGGCGTGTCGACCGGCTTGGGTAGCGGGGCGTGTTCCGTGGTGGCGGTCCAGCCGGGGACCGCCTTGAGGGCGACGAACGCGATCGGGGTCGCGGTCGGCATGACCAGTTCGAGTTTGACGGTGCTGGCGGTGTCGCTCTCGTTCGGCACCCGGAACGTCAGCCGGGCGGTGTTGCCCGGCACCGCGTCGACGGCGGTGACGCTGACGTGCGCGGCGGCGACACCCGGCGCCAGCAGGAGCGCGGCAGTGACGGCAACGACGACGGCGACCCGCTGCCACGTGGCTCTGAGCATGTACGTCCTCCGGTGGTGCGGCGGTCAGGTGGCGTCCGGCGATCCGGCGGGGGCCGGCGCGCTCGGTGGATCGCGACGTCGGCGGCGGGGCCAGAACGCGAGGGCGGCGGCGATCGCGATGAGGCCGACGAGAAGCCCGACGACGAACGCGACGCCCCACGGCTGCATGGGCTCCTCCGCCGCGGCCGCGGCCGGAGCGGTGGCAGCGGCCGTTGTGGGTGCCGGGGCGGCAGCGCTGGTCCGGGCCGGGGACGGACTGCTGGCAGCCGGCGACGCGGCCGGGACCGTGGTGACCGTGAAGGTGATCTTCCCTTGGACGGGGTGGCCATCGGTGGAGACGACCCGGTACGTGACGGTGACCGTGCCGGCCGCCGTCGCCGCGCGCAGGGGCTGGGTGAGGGTCGTCCCGGCCCCGGTCGGTGCACCGGCGACCAGGTCGGCGCCGGCGGCGTCGACGATCACCACCTGCGCCATCGCCGGGTTCGGCGACTCGCGGAACGTCATCGTGATGGCGGTGGGGCTGTTCGGGAGGCTCACGCCCTCGGCCGGGTTGCTGCTGCGCAGCGCGTTGTGCGCCCAGGCCGGTGCCGCCGTGGCGGCCAGGGCCGTGACGACGCTCACCACCGTGAGCGCGGCGCCCGCGCTCCACCGGCACCGCCGTCCCGCCAGCGTCTCTGACCTCACCGCGCCCGTTCCTTCCTTCCTCTGGCCCGACTCCTATGCCACATAGTCGTTCACCGTGACGCAAAAGTTCCCGTGGCCCGCAACTCGATCGCTACCGGGACGTAAGTACGAAGCAACATAGTAGACAGGGATGCGGGCCGAATACCTCTTGACGCGTCGTCGTTGATACATATTAGTATGCGCATGTGAACATGGGTTATGCGGAGGTGCCCTGATGGGCCACGGACACGACCACGACCACCAGGTGACGGCGACCGGCCGGCACCGTGCCGCGCTCGCCGGGGCCCTCGCCGTGTCGGTGGTGATCTTCGCCGTCGAGGTCGTCGGCGCGCTGGTCACCGGCAGTCTCGCGCTGTTCGCTGACGCCGGTCACGTCCTCGCCGACGCCGGCGGGGTGGCGCTCGCCCTCGGCGCGACGGTGCTCGCCGCCCGTCCCGCGACGGGCCGGCGCGCGTTCGGCTGGGCGCGGGCGGAGATCCTCGCCGCCGCCGTCAACGGCCTGGTGCTCGCCGGTATGAGCGTCTACGTGTTCGTCGAGGGTGTCCGGCGGTTGATCGAGCCGTCCGAGGTCGAGCCGGGCGGGATGGCCTTGTTCGGGGTCATCGGCCTGGCCGGCAACCTCGTGGGCGTCGCGCTGCTGTGGCGGGCCCGCAACGCCAGCCTCAACATGCGCGGCGCGTTTCTCGAGGTCGCCACCGACGCCGCCACCTCCGTCGGTGTCATCGTCGCGGCCGGGGTGATCGCGGCGACCGACTTCACCCGTGCCGACGCGATCGTGTCGGTGCTGATCGGTCTCATCATCGCGCCGCGAGCGGTCCGCCTGCTGCGTGAGGCGGTCAACGTCCTGCTCGAAGCGACTCCGGCCGGCATCGACCTGGATCAGCTCCGCGGTCACATCACCGACCTCGAACACGTGCTGGACGTGCACGACCTGCACGTGCACGCCGTCACGTCCGGGTTGCCGGTGCTGACCGCGCATGTCGTCGTGCGCGACGAGTGCTTCCAGGACGGGCGCGCCCCGCGGCTGCTGGACGCCCTGCAGGCGTGCGTGGCCGGGCACTTCGACGTGGCCCACTCGACGTTCCAGCTGGAGCCGGCCGGCCACACCGACCACGAACACCCCAGCCACCCGTAGGAGCGCATCATGTCCGGACGCTGGGCGCTGACCGGCCTCACCGTCGCCGTCGTCGCCATCGGGCCGTCGCCCTCAAGTCAGCGGGCGGATTTGCTGTCGTGGTCCTGGCGGGCCTGTTCGACCTTGTCGAGGTTGGTGGCGGCCCATTGGGCGAGGTGGGCGAACAGCGGGGCGAGGCTGCGGCCGAGGTCGCTGATCTCGTACTCCACCCGCGGAGGGATCTCGGGGTGGTAGGTGCGCACGATCAGTCCGTCGCGTTCGAGTTGGCGCAGCCGCTGGGTCAGCACCTTCGGCGTGATCGTGCTGATTCGCCGCTCCAGCTCGACGAACCGCTGCCGGCCGTATTCGTTGAGGGACCACAGGATCGGTGTGGTCCATCGACTGAACACGATATCCACGACCGGTGCGATCGGGCATGCCTGCTCGGGGTCGATCGGCGCGGGCGCCTGGGTCGCCGTCACGTCTGTCCTCTCGGAAAGCCACTTTCCTGTAGGTACCTACTATACCGGCGATGTTAGCGTCCTCGAGTCGCCGCAAGGCCACCCGGCCTGCGACGTTGTCGCCCGCCCGGGCGACGACGACCACGACTGAGATGACATCGGAGCCATTCATGATCGTAGTGACGGGAGCGACCGGCAACGTCGGCCGGCCGCTCGTGCAGGCCCTCGCGGCAGCCGGCGAGCAGGTGATGGCGGTGTCCCGGCGGGTCCCGGACGCGGCCGTGCCGGACGGCGTGGGACACCGGCAGGCGGACCTGACCGACCCGGAGCGCCTTCGTCCCGTGCTTGACGGCGCTGACGCGCTGTTCCTCCACGACGGCGGCGCCGGTGCCCACCTGTTGCGCCCACGGGACATCGTCGACGTCGCGAAAGCCGGCGGCGTCGGCCGCATCGTGTTGCTGTCCTCCATCGGCGTCGCCACCCGACCACAGTCGGCATCCCACGGCGGCATGATGCGGGCATTCGAAGACGCCGTGCGGCAATCGGCGATGGCCTGGACGATCCTGCGGCCCGGCGCCTTCAACTCCAACATGTACGCCTGGGCGGAGACGGTCCGTGCGCAGCGGACGGTCGCCGCGCCCTTCGGCGACGTCGGCCTGCCGACCGTCGACCCGGCCGACATCGCCGAGGTCGCCGCCGCGGCCCTGCGCGGAGACGGCCACGCCGGACAGGTCTACGCGCTGACCGGGCCGGCCCTCACCACACCGCGGCAACGGGCCGAGATGCTCGGCCACGCGCTCGGCGAGCCGATCCGGTTCGTCGAACAGACCCGCGACGAGGCCCGCGCGCAGATGCTGCAGTTCCTGCCCGAACCCGTGGTCGAGACCACGCTCGACGCCATCGGCGAGCCCACCTCCGCCGAACAGCGGATCAGTCCCGACGTCGAACGGGTTCTCGGCCGGGCACCGCACACCTTCACCGACTGGGTCCAGCGCAACATCACCGCCTTCCGCTGAGGGGCGGCCAGTGTCGGATGTCCCTGTACGTCAGGCTGCGCTGGTCCGGCGCCGCCGGGCGGCGGTGCTGAGGATCCGCCAGCCGCCGCGGGCGGCACCGAGGAGCGCAAGGGACGACGGCGCGACCGCCACCGCCAGGGCGGCGAGCCCTTTCCAGGCGGCGAGAGTGCGCAGGCCATCGGCGCGGATCGGGGCGACGCACAGGCCGACGAGATGCGGCACGCTGGGCAGGACGAACCTCGAGCTTTCAGTCCAGCGTCGTGAGGTAGGCGGCGACCGCGAATCCCAGCGCCGTCAGCAGCGCGATCGGGCGACCGCCCCGGCTGAAGGCCTCAGGCATCATCGAGTCGGCGAGCATCGTCAGCACGGAGCCGGCGGCGAGCGCCTGCACGTAACGTCCGTCCACGTTGGACAGGTGCGACGCGAGGGCGTAGCCGAGGACGGCGGCCAGCCCGGAGCAGACGACGATGGCCGCCCAGAGCCGGTAGATCCAGGCAGCGGAGTGGGTCCTGCGCAGGTCGGCGGTCGAGGAGAGACTCTCGGGCACGTTCGACACGAGCACGGCCACGAAGAAGCCGATGCTGACCGTCCCGCCGACGGCCATGCCAACACCGAGCACGATGGACTCCGGGACGCCGTCGAGCAGCGCGCCGAGGGCGATCGACACGCCCGCTCCGCCCCCGGTCGCCGATCGGCGCTCCAGCAGGCTGTCCAGGCCGTAGAAGACCAGGGCGCCGATGCCGAAGTTGACCCAGATCAGCCAGTCGGAGACGTGGCCGGTGGGGATGAGCTCATAGGCGAGCGCTGCCACCAGCGCCCCGGCGCCGAAACCCATGACGTTGCCCACGACCTTCGGCGGCACCCTGACCGTCAGCGCGACGACAGCCCCGAGCAGCAACGACGCGGCCGCGAGCATCGCCCACGCCCCAGCTCCGATCATAGGATTCAGTCCAAAGGCGTCTGTCGCTGCGAAGCCGCGACCGTCGACGGCACCACACCCGTCCCGGCCGTCGGCGGTCTGCGGTCCACACCGTGCACCCGGTTACCGGTGCACGTGCTCGGGCGTTACGCGGGGGTCAGATGCAACGCCTGGATGGCGTCGCGCAGGCGTTGCTCCGCCTCCATGCTCAGGGAGCTGCGGAGCAGCTTGCCGCCGAACTGATACGGCGCCATCTCCGCGATGACCTTGTCGACGGTGACCTGGTCGACGAGTAGGAACAGGGCCGCGGAGCCGGGCTGCATGGCCGCGCCGACGTCCTTCATGAACTTGTCGTCGACCCCGACGTCGGTGGCCTTGCCGGCCAGCGCGCCGGCGCCCGCACCGATTGCCATGCCGAGGAAGGGCGCGAAGAACAGCAGCCCGATGAGGCCACCCCACAGGGCCCCACCGGCAGCTCCGACCGCGGTCGCGCTGGTTCCCTGATGCAGCCGGATCTTGCCGTCGGGACCGACGTCCACGACAGCGGCGTCGCGCACGGTGATGAGTCCCTGCCGTTGCAGGTCGATGATCTTTTCCCGGGCGGCGTTCGCCGTGTCCAGGTCGCGGTATCCGATTGCGATCAGATCGCTCATGATGCGTCCTCTCCGACGATGGTCAGCTCCTAGCTGCAACGGTCGCCACCATGTCGCCGAGTCGCCTCACTCGGAAGGAGTGGCGCTGTCCCACCCCAGCACTGCGGGGACGGGCGAGCGTGACGCCGGGGCGACGGGGTAGGTGCTCACCGTGGTCGCGTGGTTGGATCGCTACCAGCGCCGGCACACCTGGCTCGGGTTCCCGCTGGCGGTGGTCTACAAGTTCGTCGACGACCGTGGTCCGTACCTTGCCGCGATGGTGACCTACTACGGCTTCATCTCGTTGTTCCCGCTGACGCTGCTGTTCTTCACCGCGCTGGGCTTCGTGCTGGAGGCCAACCCTGACCTGCACCAGCAACTGGTGCAGACGGCGGTGGGGGATCTGCCGGCCATCGGGCCGGAGTTGGAGCGCAACGTCAGCGGGTTACGCGGCAGCGGCACGCGTCTGGTGCTCAGCATCCTCGGAGCGCTGTACGGCGGACTCGGGGCGATGCAGGCCGCGCAGGCCGGCTTCAACCACATCTACGGCATCCCGCGCAACGAACAGCCCAATCCGATCCGGTCCAGGCTGCGCAGCCTCGGGCTGTTGCTGATGCTCGGCAGCGCGGTGCTGCTGTCCGCGGCGGCCTCGACGTTTGTGGCGTTCGCCAATGAGCTCACCGGCCGGTCCGGGCCCGGACTGCAGCTCCTCGGCTATGTGCTGACGTTCGTGATCAATGCCGGCCTGTTCACCGCGGCGATGCAGCTGTTGACAGCCCGGACGCTGCGGGTGCGCCAGGTCCTCGCCGGCGGGTTGATCGCCGCGACCTTCTGGATGGCATTGCAGGCCGTAGGTGCTCGATACGTCGCCGCTCAGCTCAGCCACGCGAGCGCGCTCTACGGCACGTTCGGGCTCGTGCTCGCCGCCCTCGCCTGGATCTACGTGCAGGCGCTCGTGGTGATGCTCTGCGCCGAGATCAACATGATCGCGAACTACCGCCTGTGGCCCCGGGCGCTGCTCACCCTGTTCACCGACGATGTCGAACTGACCGAGGCCGACCGGCGGATCTACACGACGCTCGCGACCGCGCAGCGATTCAAGGACTTCGAGACGGTGCGGGTCGACTTCGGCCCGCCCTCGCAACGATGAGCTCCTGTTCCTGGGCGGACGACGCGGCAATGCCTCGGCTGGTGACCATCGAGGCGAGGTGGCCGCACGTCAGGGAGCGCAAGACCCAGGTTCGCCGCGCACCGCCACAGCCTGACACACGCCGCCGTTGCCCGGCCCGTTGTTGGCCGCACCACAACCGAACTGCACCGGAAACGGGCCGGCGGGCTCACGCGCTCAGGTCGACGGTGGACCAGCCGATGGTCACGACGACAGGAGGGCAGGAATGGCGGACAGGCCCGGGCGGCGGCGCTTGCGAGGGTGGACGGTCGCGCGCCTGCTCGCTTCCGGGTATCTGCTGGCCATCAGTGGGTTGCTGCTGGTCGGGGCGGCGGCGTACGAGCGGATCGGGGTCCTGCTGGCCAATCGCGCCCAGGTCGAGGCCAACCACGCGGTCATGGACGACATCGACCTGCTGGGTAGCCAGCTCCGCAACGCCGAGCGGGGTCAGCGCGGCTACGTCATCACCGGCGACACGGCGTACCTCGCGCCGTACACCGAGGCCATGACCAGCATCCGCGAGACGATGCAGCGACTGCAGCAGCGCACGGTCCCCAACACCGACCTGCACTCGGCGGCGTACCGGTTGCGCGGGCCCGTCGACGACAAGCTCCGTGAGCTGGAGGTGACGATCGAGCTGCGCCGCGAGGAAGGGTTCGAGCCGGCCCAACGGGTCGTCAGCGGCGGTCGCGGGGCGCGGTACATGGCCAAGATCGAGTCCATCCTGGACGAGATGCGCGACGCTCAGCGTGCCACTCTGGCCGCCGACGAGCGGCGCACCGCCGACGCGGCGGCGGCCACCAGGCGGTTGATGGTCGGCGTGACCCTCGGGACGGCGTTGCTGGCCGCGGCCGGTGCGTGGTGGGCAACTCGCAGCATGTCCCGGTCGATCGCCGCGGTGACCCGGGCAGCCCGTGGAGTCGCCACGGGTGAGCGCGGCGCCCTACCGGTCCTGCGCGGGGCCGCGCGTGTGCGCGGGCCGACCGAGATCGCCGAGATGGCCGAGGCCGTCGGGGAGGCCACCCTTGTCGTGCTGCGCGCCCGCGACGAGGCGATGGCTGCCGCCCAGGCCAAGTCGGCGTTCCTGGCCACCATGAGCCACGAGATCCGCACCCCGATGAACGCCGTCATCGGCATGACCGGCCTGCTGCTGGACACCGACCTCAGCGACGGGCAGCGCGAGCTCGCCACCGTCGTGCGCGACAGCGGCGAGGCGCTGCTCACGATCATCAACGACATCCTCGACTTCTCCAAGATCGAGGCGGGTCACCTGGACCTCGAGGACGCGGTCTTCGATCTGCGTGAATGCGTCGAGAGCGCGCTCGCGCTGGTCGCGGCACCTGCCGCGGCGAAGGATCTGGAGCTCGTCGCCGACGTCGCCGACTGCCGGCCGCTGCGTGGGGACGTGACGCGGCTGCGGCAGGTGCTGGTGAACCTGCTGGCCAACGCGGTGAAGTTCACCGCTGCCGGCGAGGTCGTGGTGGTCGGGCGGACCGAGGCCACCGACGGCGACATGATCCGCGTGTCGCTGGCCGTCACGGACACCGGCATCGGCATCCCGCCCGACCGGATGGACCGGCTGTTCCGCTCGTTCTCCCAGGTGGACGAGTCGACCACCCGCATGTACGGCGGCACCGGCCTCGGCCTCGCCATCAGCCGGCGGCTCGCCGTCGCCATGGGTGGTGACATCACCGTGACCAGCTGCCCAGGGGAGGGCTCCACGTTCACCGCCACGGCCGTCGTGCGGGTCTGTGACGAGCTTGCCGCGGCGGCATCCCCGGCCGATCTGGCCGGCCGTGCCGCGCTCGTCGTCGACGACAACGCCACGAACCGGCGCGTGCTGCAGGCTCAGCTGACCGGCTGGGGCATGACCTGCATCGGCGCAGCCTCGGCGGCAGAGGCGCTGGCGCTGATCGCCGGCGGCGCGCGCTTCGATGTCGGCCTGCTCGACCTGCGCATGCCCGACGTCGACGGCGTGGACCTGGCCGAGCGGCTGCGTGCGGAGCCAGGGACCGCCGCGACCCCGCTCGTCCTGCTCAGCAGCGTCAACTGGCACGCTGAGCGCGATCGGGTCGGGAACTTCGCGGCGGTGCTGACGAAACCGGCCCGTGCCACGGCCCTGCTCGCCGTCCTGAGCCGGGTGCTGCCCGGCTCCGGCGAACCGGTCCCGGCGCCCGCCGCCGATGTCGCGGTGCCGGTGCCACCCGCACGTCCGCTGCGCGTCCTGATCGCCGAGGACAACCAGGTCAACCAGACCGTCGCCACGATGATGCTGGCCAAGCTCGGCTACCGCGCCGATGTCGCTGCCAACGGCGTGGAGGTCCTCGACGCGGTCCGCCGCATCCGGTACGACGTGATCCTGATGGACCTGCAGATGCCGATCCTCGACGGCCTCGACGCGACCCGCCGCATCCGCGCGGAGCTACCCGCCGAGCAGCAGCCGCACGTCATCGCCCTGACCGCGAGCGCGCTCATGGACGACCGGGCCGCCTGCGAGGCCGCCGGCATGGACGACTATCTCACCAAACCGGTCCGCCCCGCAGCGTTGGCCGCCGCCCTGCACGCTGTCCCCGGTGCGCCGGCCGCCGCCGGCCCCTCGGACGCGATCGTGGGCCCGGACGCGACCGGCGGGCTCGAAGACGAGATCCGGACCCGCGTCGGCGAGCTCATCGACGACGAGCCGACGCCGCAGGAGCTGGAGCTGATCAGCCGGCTGCTCGGCGGGTTCTGCACCAACGCCCCCGACACGCTGGCCCGGCTGGCCACCGTCGTGGCCGCCGGCGATGCGCCCGCCGTCGTCGGCGTCGCCCACACCCTGACCGGCGCGGCCGGCAACGTCGGCGCGACCACGCTCGCCCGGCTCAGCCGCGACCTCGAGACCCGGGCCCGCGCCGGCCAGCTCACCGCCGCCGAGGACGACCTGGCGGCGATGCGCCACGAACTGGATCGCGTGGTGACGGCCGTTGCCGCGGTGCGCCGCCGACTCGGCCGGCCAGACGGTCGTTGACCGCGGGCCGTTGACCGCGGCGGGGCACCGAGACGATCACCGCAGCCCGGCGTCGCCTCACGGTCATCAATTCAGCCGACTCGGCTGGTGACCGAGCGTGTGTGGGTGGGCTTGGATGGGTGGTTGTTCGCGAGAATAGGGGCATTGACGCGGCGTCGGTGGCGGCTGGTTGTGGTTGTTGTTGCCGTGGTGGTAGGGGTAGCTGCCACCACGCTGGCGGGGATTGCGGGAGCTGCGGCGACGGGCGGTTCTGTCGGGTGGTGGCCGTTGTGGTTGCCGTCGATGAATGACAACTATCTCCTGTGGTTGGCGGGGTCGACGGCGGCGGTGGCCGGTTCGGGGTGCTTCGGGTGGTGGTCGCAGCGGTGGTATGAGCACGGTCTGGCGGAGTTGGTGCCGGCGGAGCAGCGACCGGAGTCGTGGCTGGTGGACCGGCCGGTCGAGGTGGCGGAGATCAGTGTTGCGTTGCGCAGCAGGCGCGGTGCGGGGACGGTCGGGATCACGACGGCTGTGCATGGCGCCGGTGGGTTTGGCAAGACGTCGGTGGCACGGATGGTGCGGGTGGATCGGCGCGTGCTGCGCCGGTTCGACGGCCGCGTGTACTGGGTGACGCTGGGCCGGGACCTGCGTCATGGTGCGCTGGTGGAGAAGGTCAACGACCTGATCCGGCGGGTCGACGCCGACCGGGCGGAGCCGTTCACCGACGTGCGGCAGGCGGCGGAGCATCTGGCGGCGGTGCTGGCTGAGGGGCCTCGGCGGTTGATCGTGCTCGACGATGTGTGGTTCGACGATCAGCTCGCCGCATTCCCGGTGGCGGGCAGGTGCGCTCGGTTGGTGACGACCCGGAAGCCGTCGCTGGTGGCCGGCCAGTCGTTCGGGGTGCGGGTGGATCAGATGTCGCAGGAGCAGGCGCGGCGAGTGCTGACTGCTGATCTGCCCGGGTTGTCGCCGGCGGCGGTGGAGGCGTTGTTGGTGGAGACGGGTCGGTGGCCACTGCTGCTGCGGCTGACCAACCGGAACCTGCTCGCACAGACACAGTCACACACCGATCTGGCCGTGCTGGCGGACGACCTGCTGCAGCGGCTGCGCCGCGACGGTCCGTTACGCGCGGCCGGGCACCTGCCGGACGTCGGCGACATACAGCAGCTCGACGTCAGCGATCCGGACCAACGAAGCAAGGCGGTGTCGGCCACGATCGAGGCAAGCGTCGGTCTCCTCACCACCGAGGACCGCGCTCGGCTGACCGAGCTGGCAATCTTTGTCGAGGACGAGACCATCCCGGTCAACCTGGTGGCGGCGCTGTGGCGAGCCACCGGAGGGCACGACGGGGCACAAACCCGAATGCTGTGCGCAAGGCTGACAGACCTGGCCCTGCTGACGCTTACTCCGACCGGCGACGGTGGCACGATCGGCCTGCACGACGTGATCCGTGACTACCTGCACGAGCAACTCGGCGCCCGGGAGCGCCAGGTGCATGCGATGCTCCTCGACGCGGTCGCTGCCGACCTGGGCGGGGATCCGGCTGACTCCGGTGGTGGATCGGTAGCGGTGGTGGCCTGGTGGCAGCTGCCGGTGCAGGCCCGGTACATGCGCGAGCACCTGATCGAGCACATGCTCAGCGCCGGCCGCCGGGTTGAAGCCGAGGCCCTCGCCACAGACCTGCGCTGGGTCCAGTCCCGGCTGCAGGAAACCGGACCCGCCGGCCCTTTCGCCGACCTGGGCCAACTCGCCGGCCCGCGGGCAGCCCGGCTGTCCCGCCTGCTCGGCCAGTCCGCGCACCTCCTGGCGCCCACGGAGCCGCCCCACTCGCTGCCCGACATCCTGTGCTCCTTGGTCGCGCACGACCCGGACTGGGGCCCCCAAGCCCAGGCCCTCGCCCAGTCACGGAACACTGCGGCACTGTGCAACACCTGGCCGCTGCCCGACCTGCCCGACAGCGCATCACGTCGCGTCCTCACCGGGCACACCGCGTCGGTGTATGTGGTGGCGATCGCGCCCGACGGCACCTGGCTGGCCACCGGCGGCCGCGACGAGACGCTGCGGTTGTGGGACACCGCCACCGGCGCCGAACGCGCCCGGCTCGCCGACCACCCCAGACCGGTGCCGGTGTCCGCGGTGGCGATGGCTGCGGACGGCACCTGGCTGGCCATCGCCAGCGACGACGGGACGGTGCAGCTGTGGGATGTCGCTACTGACACAGAACGTGCCCGGCTCGTCGACAACATCGATCCGGTGTACGGGATGGTGATCGCGCCTGACGGCACGTGGCTGGCCACCGGCGGCCGCGACGGGAAGGTGCGGTTGTGGGACACCGCCACCGGCGCCGAACGCGCCGAGCTCGCCGGCTACATCGATCCGGTGTACGCGGTGGCGATCGCGCCCGACGGCACGTGGCTGGCGGCCGGCGGCCGCGACATCGTCGTGCGGTTGTGGGATGTCGCTACCGGCGCCGAACGTGGCCGGCTCGCCGGCCACACCAGGTCGGTGCGCGCGGTGGCGATCGCGCCCGACGGCACCTGGCTGGCCACCGGCGCGCTCGACGGGACGGTGCGGTTGTGGGATGTCGCCACCGGCACTGAACGTGCCCGACTCGCTGCTCTCGCCGGGCCGGTGCATGCGGTGGCGATCGCGCCGGACGGCACGTGGCTGGCAACCACCAGCGACGACGGAGTGGTCCGGTTGTGGGATGCCGCCACCGGCGCCGAACGCACCGGGCTTGCCGGGCATACCGCGTCGGTGTATGCGGTGGCGATCGCGCCCGACGGCACCTGGCTGGCCACCGGCGGCCGTGACGAGACAGTGCGGTTGTGGGACGCCGCCACCGGCACGGAACGTGCCCGGCTCGCGGACCGCGCCAGACGGGTGCCGGTGTCGGGGATGGCGATGGCTGTGGACGGCGCCTGGTTGGCCACTGCCGGCGATGATGGGACGGTGCGGTTGTGGGATGTCGCCACTGGCACCGAACGCGCGCGGCTCACCGGCCTGGCCGGGTCGGTGTATGCGATGGCGATCGCGCCCGACGGCACCTGGCTGGCCACGACCAGCTTCGATGAGACGCGGTTGTGGGATGTCGCCACTGGCACCGAACGCGCGCGGCTCACCGCCCTTGCCGGGGCGGTGCGCGCGGTGGCGATCGCGCCCGACGGCTCCTGGCTGGCCACGGCCAGCGACGACGGAATGGTGCGGTTGTGGGATGTCGCCACTGGCGCCGAACGTGTCCGGCTCGCCGGCGTTGCCGGGTCGGTGTATGCGGTCGCTGTCGCGCCTGACGGCTCCTGGCTGGCCACGGCCAGCTTCTCTGAGACGCGGTTGTGGGATGTCGCCACTGGCGCCGAACGTGTCCGGCTCGCCGGCCACACCGGGTCGGTGTCCGCGGTCGCGATCGCGCCTGACGGCTCCTGGCTGGCCACCGCCGGCGACGACGGAGTGGTGCGCCTGTGGGACGCCGCCACTGGCGCTGAGCGCGCCCGGCTGGATCACGCCAGGATGGTGCCGGTGTCCGGGGTGGCGATCACGGCGGACGGGACCTGGCTGGCCACCGTCAGCAACGACCATACGGTGAGAATCTGGCATGCCGGACGCGGCGACCTGGTCGCGGTGATGCGGACCCACGAGCGCATCTCGGGCTGCATCTGGAGCCCACATGACTACAACCTCCTGGCCGGAGGGCCTGCGGGCCTGTACCGCTTTGCGTTCACACCTCGTCGATCGGGATCTTGACCAGGAGTGCTGTGCCGTGTCCGACGGGGCTCAGGACCTCCATGTGGCCGCCGAGGGCCTCGATGTGGTCCTGCAGGCCGATCAGCCCGGACTGCTCGCCGGGGCTGGCTCCGCCGACACCGTCGTCCTGGATCGAGAGCCGGAAGACGGCATCCTCCGCTTCGGCGTTGACGTGCACCACGGTCGCGTGGGCATGCTTGGCCGCGTTGGCGAGTCCTTCGGACACGACGTAGTACGCGGCCACCTCGGCAAGGTCGGGCAGGCGCCGGTCGAGGTGCAGTTGGAGCTCCACCGGGACCGCGCTGCGGCGGGCGAGCGACTTGATCGAGGGGCCGAGCCCGCCCTTGGACATGATCGCCGGGTGGATTCCCCGCAGGACGTCCTGCACGCACGCGAACACGCCGTTCAGGCGCCGCGTCGTCTGTGACAGCTGCTCTTTGTACCTGTTCAGCTCGGGCGGCATGGTTGCCTCGAGCATGCCCAGATCGAGCCCGACCGAGACGAGACCCTGCAATGCGCCATCGTGCAGCTCCCGTTCGAGCTGCCGCCGAACGTGGTCGGCTGCGGTGACGATGCGGGCACGGGAGGCGGCGAGCTGCGCACGACTCCCGGCGTTGGCGATCGCGGCCGCGATGAGGTCGGCGAAGTCGGCCAGGCACGCCTCGGTGGCGGGCGGCACGGGCTCGGCCGTGGACGACACCACCGCGAGGACGCCCCAGAGCCGGCCCTGGGCCACGACGGGAACGCCCACCGCTGAGCGCATACCCTGGCCCGTGGCGTCTCCACCGCCGTCGATCCGGGTCGGGCGCCTGGTGCGCAACACCGTCGTGACGAGATGGTCCACTTCGAGAGGGCAGTTCGGCTCGTCGAGACCCGCAAGGCGGGTGGCGGTGCAGTCCGGTTCGTAGCGCATCAGCGCTGTGCGGGCCGGCCCGAGGGTCCGGCAGAGTTCTGCCGTTGCCGCGTCGAACACGTCGGTCGGTGCGGCCCCACGTGCGACCAGCGTGGCCACGCGCCGCCACGCGGCGTGTTCCTCCATGAGCACGATGAACCGTTCGCGGCTCGATGCGGTGATCGCCTCACGGGCGAGCGCGGCGCACAGCAACGACTCCAGCGACGGCACCACCCGTTGCAGCCGCTCGCGGGTCTGTTCGGGGAGGTCGGCCGGAACCAGCAGGGTGCCCAGGCGCGTCGTGCCGCCGTACAGCGGGAACGCGGCCCGCCGCTCGTCCCCGGGGACCGTTTCGAGCTCGACCGCCGCGGACCGCAGCTTGAGCACGTGCGCGAGCTGCTGCGCCACCGGGCCGAGCGCCGTGCGGACGTCGTCCGTGCACAACATGCGTTTGGCCAGCTCGGCGGTGAGGTCGGCGTCCTGGCGGTGTTGTGACGCCTCGGCGGCCCGGGCGCGGACCACGTCGGCAAGGCCGCTGATCACCAGCCCGGTGGCGATGAACACCACGACGGTCTGCAGGTCCCACCGCGCGATGAAATGCAACGTCCAGAAGGGCGGGACGTGGAAATAGTTCAGGGCGACGGCGCTGGCCACCGCCGTCACGACACCGAGCCTGGCTCCCCACACCATCGAGACGACCAGGATGCCGCACAGGTAGACCACGGCCGGCGTGCCCGTCGGAGCCTCTCCCCGGAGGGGAAACAGCACGATGGTCTCCGCCGCGATGAACGCCACGGCGACCATCAGCCCGAGCCAGAGCGGCGGCGGTTGAGGCCTCAGCAGCGACGGAACTCGGTTTGCGCGCACCGGCTACCGTCCTTCACCTCGCGTCGACACGCGACGCCGGCGCTGACCCATCACCGGGGAAGCCAACCGTGCGCACGACGCGCCCTCACGCAAAGGGCACGTTGATCTTACCGCGAAGCGCGGCGCGATCCCGGCGAGCGGGTGGTCTGCTACACCGGCGCGCCCGGCCTGCTCGGCTGCGGCACGGTGGCTGCCGGCGTCAGCAGGCGGGTCAGCGCTGCGCCGGCCGCCTCGGCCAGCGTCTGAAGGCGGGCCAGTTCCTCATCGGTGACATGGTGTGGCTGGATCCAGTAGGCGCCGATCGCCCCGAGCGGATCCTCGACGCGCATCGGGACGATGGCGAGGCTCTTCACGAACGTCGGTCGGTACGCCTCCTGCGGGACCCGCTCGTCGACGTGGATGTCCGGCACGATGGCCGGCTGACGGTTGAGGATCGCCCACCCACTGATGCACTGCCGCACCGGGAATCGTCTGCCCTTCCACAGCGGGCTCACCGCGTCCTCGTCGGCGTAGAAACAACATCCGTCTTCCAGCAGGACCACGGTGGACCCGTGGGCGTTCGCCAACCGCCTGGCGGCGCCACGGATGATCTGTTGCCCCTGCTCCAGGTCCTGCACCAGGGCCAGGTCACCCACTGCGGTGTCCAGCAGCTCGACTGCACCCCTCATCGGAAAGTCCGTCCCATCGCGATGTGCACGTCATTGGTACGGCCAGGTTGTCCCACCCTTCGCGAGATGTTGTCATCCTTTCCGGATGATCGTCGCCGGGTCCTGCGCCGCGGGTGGGGCGGCGGTGCGCGGGAACTCCACGCGCAGGCTGGTTCCCACGCCTCGGGAGCTGTTGAGCGAGAGCCGGCCACCGAGTGCCTCGACGCGGTCCCTGAGGCCGACCAGGCCGGTGCCGCGGGCGAAGTCGGCACCGCCGACACCGTCGTCGCGGACCACGACGCGCAGGACCACGTCGGCGGTGTCGGCTTCGACGGTGATCGTGGCGGCCGAGGCGTGCGCGTGCTTGGCCACGTTGGTCAGCGCCTCGGCGACGACGTAGTACGCGCTGACCTCGACCTGCTCGGGCAGCCGCTCCACCGGGCGCATGTCGAGGCCGACCGGGATCGGTGAACGGCGGGCGAGCGTGCGCAGCGCCGGGCCCAGGCCGCCCTCGGTCAGGATCGCCGGGTGGATGCCGCGGGCGATCTCGCGGAGTTCGTCCAGCGCGCCGGTCGCGCCGGCGACGGCGCTGTCCAGGGACGCGTCGAACTCGGGTGGCAGTGCCGCCTGTGCGGCGCGCAGTTGCAGCGCCAGGGCGACCAGCCGCTGCTGGGCGCCGTCGTGCAGGTCGCGCTCGATGCGCCGGCGCGTCTGGTCGGCGGTGGCGATGATCCTCGCCCGCGAGGTGGTGAGCTCGGCCCGGCTCTCAGCGTTGGCGATGGCGGTCGCGACGAGCTCGGTGAAGTCGGCCAGCCGTTGCTCGGTGTCCTCAGGCAGCCGTTCGCGCCGCGACCCGACGCCCACGGCGCCCCAGACCCGGCCCTCGACCTCGATCGGGCTGGCAACCATCGAACGGAGTCCGACGTGGTTGGCCTCGAGCAGGATCGCCGATACCGGCTCGTCCACATCGCGGCGAGCCGCGCGGCCGGTGGCCTGGACCGACGCCACGGCCAGGCGGGGGTCGGGTCTGCCGCGCAGACCCAGTTGGGTGTCCTCGAACCCGTGGCCTCCCATCAGCGTCGCGTCCCCGTTCGGCTCGAACCGGATGATCGCCGTGCCGTCGGCGCGGAAGAGCGCGCCGACCTCGTCGGCCACCGCGGCGAACACGAGATCCGGCCCCGCGCCGCGGGCGACCAGCGTCGCCACCCGCCGCAATGCCGCCTGCTCGTCGGCGATCCGGCGGAATCCGGCGTAGAGCTGAGCGTTGTCGAGGGAGACGGCGAGTTGGCCGGCGATGAGGTGGACCGCCTCGAACCGGGCGGTGGTGAAGGCGCCGCGGATGAGTCGATTCTCGAGCAGCAGCACCGCCTGCAGCGTGCCGCGGCTGAGGATGGGCACGGCCAGCAGCGAGCAGCACGTGACGTCGGTGAAGTACGGGTCGCGGGCGAAGCGGTCGTCGCGGGTGGCGTCGCCCACGACCAGTGGCTCACGCGTCCGCTGGGCGTATCGCACCACGGACATCGGCACCGCGTGTTCGGGGCCGGTGCCGTCGACCGGGACAACGCCGCCGTCGCCGCCCGGCGCGGGCAGCAGCCAGTCCTGCCGGTCGTCGCTCCACAACAACAGGAACACGCCGGTGGCACCGGTCATCGCACCGAGCACGTCGGCCACCCGCGAGTGCAGCCGTTCGACGCTGGTCTCCGAGCTCAGCGCCTGGGACGCGGACAGGATGCCGAGGAGATCGAGCGTTCCGGCCGTGACGGCGGCCCGCTGGTAGAGCGCGTCATCGGGCTGGGCGGTGCCCGGTGCGGCAGTCCGGTCGGGTGGCGGTCGCAGGGTTGGATACGCCCGGTCGAGTTGGTCGACTTTCGCGGTCGCGCCCCAGGCGAGGTACTCCCGGCGGGCTTCGGCAAGCAGGTTGTAGCCGGCGTGTTCGAGGCCATGGGCGAGGTGGAAACGGGCCGCGCGTTCGGTGATCAGGGCCCGATGCCATGGAAGCTGAAGGTGGGCGACCGCGCGCAGGGCGGTGTCGAAGCCGAGGGCGGCGGCTCGGAGGTTGCCGACCGCCCAGCCCCGCTCGGCCTCGACCAGCCGCAGCAGGTGCAGGAAGTTCATCGGCGCGTCCGCGGCGCGAGCGGCCAGCCACTGCGTCACGTCGTCCAGTTCGGACAGCAGGTCATCGCGCCCGCCATCGCGGCTGTCACGGATCTGCCGGGCCAGTGCGAGCCCGCGCAGCAGGTAGGCCGCGTCGGTCGGATACGGGCCCACGGTGCTCAGCAGCAACGACATCGCCGCCGCGGTGTGCCGCGTCAGGCCGGCCGGATCGTCGAAGATGGCGGCCGCCATCCCGTGGGTGAGATGCGTTGGGAGCGGCGTCGGCGTATCGATGGCAGACGCGTCGTCGCCCGCGATGTCCAGGCTTTCGCCGCGCAGCACATTCACCAACCACCGGTAGCTGTCGAGCAACCGGCCGGTCTGTTCGTTGCCGGTACGCCGCAGAAACGCCAGCCCGGCGTCGACCTCGGCGACGAAGCTGTCGAGCGTCGGCGCGCAGTCCACCAGGCCGGACACGGTCTGGTAGTACGTGTAGCCGGCGTTCGCCAGGTCACCACCGGCGATCAGCCCCTCCCTGGCGAGTTGGCATGCTCGGACACCGTCTTCGGCCGGTTCGAACCAATGACTGTGGCCGGCAAGCAGGCAGCGCGCCTGCGAGGTGCCGGGTTCGTAGCCGCGGGCCTCGCCCTGCGCCACAAGCCGCCGACCCGAGCGGTAACCGGCCGAGAAGTCCCCGCGCAGCACCGCAGCGGTGCAGGCCACACTGGCAGGGCCGAGAAGGGTGGGGTCCGGACCGTGCTCGACCCAGATCCGCAGCGCCTCCAGGCCGAGCCAGCTGTGCGT
This sequence comes from Dactylosporangium siamense, assembly GCF_016862795.1. Lineage (GTDB taxonomy): Bacteria > Actinomycetota > Actinomycetes > Mycobacteriales > Micromonosporaceae > Dactylosporangium > Dactylosporangium siamense. The sequence goes on from NZ_BONQ01000082.1 coordinate 24,712, forward strand.
GGCGTAGTCGGCGGCGAAGTAGGACGCGGCCATGACCGCATTGAGCAGATGCGCCGTGGCGAGCAGCGCCGGGTCGGTGAGTTCCGGCCGGGTCAGGTCGTCGGTGCTGTCGGGGTGATCCAGCCAGCAGTGCAGGAACGCGAACTGGCGGTCGAGTTCGGCGGGGAGCCGGTCCGCCGCCGGGACGGTGACGCCGAGCGCACGCAGCGACTCGACGCCCAGCCTGGTCGCCTCGGCGGAACGACTCCGGTGGGTGAGGCTGCTGACCTGCACACCGGTCGCGTCCGCACAGTCCATGACGTTGGCGCACAGCCGCTCGATCCTCCGGTACTCCTCGTCCGCGTCGTCCAGGTGCCCCAGGCCGTACAGCGCCGCGTGGCGGGCGGTATGCACGTCGACGAGGGTGGCGGTCTCGTCCGGGTCGATCAACCGCAGGGCGGCCGTCAGCACCACGTCCACCAGCGCGTGGTCACCGGTCAACGCGGCCTGGCCGGCGGCGCGCCGCAGCAGACCCACGACCTGGTGCCGTTCCGCCGGGTCGCCGACCGCGCCGATCACCGGCAGGTACTGCTCCGCCGCGGCCGCGAACAGCTCCGGCACCCCGGCCAGCCGCCGCGCCACGGACAGCTGCAGGGTGCGGTGCCGGTGCGGGTCCATCGCGTGCAGGACCACCGCGCGGGTCTGGTCGTGCCGAAACCGCACCGCCTTCTGTACCCCGGCCTCCATCACGAGCAGGCCCTCGTCGAGCGCGGGAACCAGCCACTGCTCCACCGTGTCCACGGCGGTCGCGGTCTGCAGCAGGCTCAGCTCGGCGCGCCCGCCGAGACACGCCATCGTCTCGACCAACTGCCGAGACCGCGCCGGCATGGCCTCGAGGCCCGCCTCCAGCATCCCCGTCACATCGGACCGGCGCAGGCGACGGCGCACCTCCGCCTCGTCCCAGCGCCACCCGTCCACCGCCGCGGTCATGACGCCGTCGCGGCGCAGTGCGTTGAGCAGCTCCACCGTCTCGTGGGGGTTTCCGGAGGTGTACGGGCCGATGGTCCCGGCCAGACCCGCCGCCCTGGCCGGATCCACGTGCAGCATCTCGGCGACCATGCTGACGAGACCGGGGCCGGGCAGGTTGACCAGTCGCAGGTGCCGCACCCCGGGCTGCTCGCGCCATCGGGCCAGTGGCGTCGCCATCGGGTGCGCCGCGTCGACGTCGCCTTCGCGGTACGCACCCACGAGCAACAGGCCGTCGACCGGTTCCTCGCTCAGCAGCAGGTCGACGAAGCCCAGTGTCGCGCGCCCCGCCCACTGCAGGTCATCGACGAACACCAGGACCGGCCGGGCTCGTGACGCCACGGCGCGCAGGACCTGCACGGCCGTGCGCTGCATCCGCACCTGCGCGGTCAGTGGACTCCCGGCATCGGGCGGCACGCCGAGCAGCGCCGCGAACTCCGGCAGCACCGCCGTCAGCAACCCCGCGTTCGGCCCGAGGGCCGCCAACATCCGGGCGCGGACCTCGGCCAGCGTATCCTCCGGCTCGGCCAGCAGCAGCCGACCCAACGCGCGAAACGCCTGGTGCGCCGCGTCGAACTCCAGATCCCGCCGGTACTGGTCGAACTTGCCCACCACGAACCAGCCGTCCCGGCCCGTCACCACCGGTCGCAGCTCATCGACCAGTGCTGTCTTGCCCACCCCGGGCGCCCCGCCGACCAGCACCCCACGACACCGGCCCGCCAGCGCATCCTCGAACGCCGCCCGCAGCATCGCCAGCTCGTCATCGCGGCCCACCAGCCGCGACGGCGGCAGCAGCCGCAGCGGAACGTCACGCTCACCGACCCGCAGCGGGGCCGCGGCAGCTGGATCCGCGTCGCGCACCCGTTTCAGGTCGTGGAGCACGCCCTCGGCCGTCTGGTACCGGTTGTCCGGCTCCTTCTCCAGCAGATGCATGATGATCTCGGACAACGGCCCGGGCACGGCCCGGTTCACCTGCGCCGGCGCCACCGGTACCCGAGCCAAATGATCATGCGTGAGCCGCAACGGGTCACCGAGACCGAACGGCGGGTCACCCGTCGCCAGCTCATACAGCGTCGCGCCCAGCGCGTACAGGTCGGCGCGCTGATCCACCGGCCGGGCGGTCCGTCCGGTCTGCTCCGGCGCCAGGTACGCCAACGTGCCGACGATCTCGGTGTGATGCGTGAACTCGGGACGAAGCTCAGCCAGCGACGACGCCAACGCGAAGTCCACCAGCGTCAGCGCGCCGTCGTTGGAGATCACGATGTTCGCCGGCGTGATGTCCCGGTGCATGACACCGCGCCGGTGCATCCCCGCCACCGCCTGTGCCAACTGCACTGCCAGTCCGATCAGATCACCGGCGGACGGCGGCGTCGACAGCCCGGCCAGGCTCGTGTCACCGACGTCCGACATCATGATCGACCCGGACTGTCGGGGCGCCTCCACCAGTTGCGCAACGCCCGGGACGCCGCGCAGCCGCTCCAGCATCGCCGACTCGTGCTGCGCCCGCCGCGGCCCGTCCGGTCCCAGCGGGTCCTTGCGGATGACCGTATGCCCGGCGACGAACAGCCGAGTGACGCGGGTGTGTTCGGTCTCGTGCACGAGCTCACCCCGAACAGGCGGATCCCGGCCCGACGGCACCCTGCCCGTTCCCATCCGGCACCTCCACGCACACCGCACGCCGTGATCACCCGGTTCGTGCCCAGTGCCTGGGTGACCATTCACAATGCTAAGACGGAGGCGACGACCGACGGGTGGACGCGCTGGCCCAAGCGGTGCAGGAGCATGGGGGCGCGGGCTGGACCGACATCCGGCGAGATCGACCGCTTCCGGTCAGGACGCGCTGGTCCTGCCGCTACGCCACGGCGCTGCGGGCCAAGGCGCACAGTGCCATGCGCCGATACGAGCACGGCCACGAGAAAGCCGATGCTGACGTGAGCGCGCCTCACGGCGCGGGGAGAACCGTGGTTTGCGCGTCCCACTCCTCGTCCACGGGTCGGTGCTCGGCGCCAGCAGGGCCGGCCATCACGCATTGATCTTCCAGCCGTGCACCGCCAGTGCCCAGATCACGATTACGTCCAGCGCGATGATCAGCATCGACCACAGCGGGTAGTAGGGAAGGAACAGGAAGTTCGCAATGGCGCTCAGTCCGGCCAGGACGATGCCCAGGGCCAGGGCCCACAGCCGTCCGGAGAACACCGCGAAGCCGGCCAGGAGCACCACGAGGCCCACGACGAGGTGAATCCATCCCCAGCCGGTCACGTCGAACGCGTACAAGTAATCCGCCGTGACCACGAAGAACGTCTTCTCGACGATCGCGGCCAGACCCGCGGCCAGCTGGAACATGCCGACGATGATCATCACTATCCCGGCGAAGGCGGTGAAGCCGCTGGCCCACCTGGGGGAGGAGTTCCCACGGCCGGCCCCCGTCTCCTGCTGTGCCCCTTGCTCAGCCATGCTCGGCACCCCCTCCACTCAGGCGGGCGCCGTTCAACAGGTCACGCCGCGCGTAGCCCCGGTCAGCGTCCACAAGCCGGATGGGGGACGCCACCCGGGGAAGGATGGCACCGGGCATACCCCCGCAGAGCGCTTCCAACCGTCCGAGCGGCATCGAGCGGACAGCCGGGCGTGACGCTGGGGCGATGGGGTAGGTGGTCGCCGTGGTCGCGTGGTTGGATCGCTACCAGCGCCGGCACGCCTGGCTGGGGTTCCCGCTGGCGGTGATGCCCTGCGCCGAGATCAACATGATCGCGAACTCCCGCCTGTGGTCCCGGGTGCCAGCCGCGACCGGCGAAGCCCGTGGGCCTCATCTGTGCTGCGCCGATCGGCCCGGCCGCGAGGCGAGAGACACTGGCTGGGGAAGGCGGTGTGCGAAATGGACGAAGGGCGACCGGCGACCGGCGACCGTGCCACGACGTGGCTCGCGCGAGCGGCGTTCGCCGCGGCCGCGGCGGCCGTCGGACTGCTCGTCGGCGTCGCGGGACTGCGGGGGATCGGGCTGCTCGCCGTCGGAGCCGCCGGCGCGGCGACCGGCATCGCTGGTCTGTGGTGGTTCCTCACCCGCCGCGGCCTGCGGCGCCTCGCCGCGGCCGCCGTCACCATCGCCGCGCCGGTGACGGTGGTGACGCTGTACGGGCGGGCCGGGCTGCTATGGCTGGTGCTGACCTGCGCTGCGTTGAGCATCGCCGCAGCGGCGGCGGGCGGGGCCGCGCTGCGGCAGACCGGCCGGGCCGAGGACGCCCAGGGGTCCGAGGTCCCGCCGCCGCGGCACCCGTTCCTCGTCATGAACCCCCGATCGGGAGGCGGGAAGGTGCAGCGATGCGACCTGGCGCGCAAAGCCCGCGCGCTCGGCGCCGAGGTCGTGCTGCTGGACGAGGTGGGCACGTCCGACGTTGCCGCGCTCGCCCGCCGGGCCGTGCGCGCCGGCGCCGACCTGCTCGGTGTGGCCGCAGGCGACGGCACCCAGGCCGCGGTCGCCGCGGTCGCCGTGGACAACGACCTGCCGTTCCTGGTGATCCCCGCCGGCACACGCAACCACTTCGCGATGGACCTCGGGCTGGACCGCGCCGACCCGGCGAGCGGCCTGGACGCCCTCACCAACGGCGTCGAGATCCGCACCGACGTCGGGCTGGTCAATGACCGAATGTTCGTCAACAACGCCTCGTTCGGCGTCTACGCCGCGCTCGTGCAGAGCCCGGCCTACCGCGACGACAAGGCGGGCACCGCGCTGGAGTTGCTGCCCGACCTGCTGACCGCCGGACACGACCCGCCCCTGCGGCTGCGCGCCGGGCAGACGCTCGTGTACGGCCCGCCGGCGATCCTGGTGAGCAACAACCCGTACGCGGTCAACGACGTCATCGGCACGGGCCGGCGCGAACGCCTCACCGACGGTGTGCTCGGCGTGCTCGCCGTCAGTGCGAACGGCGCCTCCGACGCGGTCCGGCTTCTGCGCGGTGACCGCTCGAAGGGGCTCACCCGTTGCACGACCGACGAGGCCGTCGTCGACGCGGACACGCCGTGGATCCCGGCCGGTGTCGATGGTGAGCCGGCCCGGCTGTCCACGCCGGTCCGATGCCGCATCCGGCCCGGCGCGCTGCGGGTCCGGGTGCCCCGCAACCGGCCGGGCCGCGGGCCGCGGCCCCCGCTGGACTGGCGCCGGCTCGGCCGGCTCGCCTTCCCCGCCGGGCTGGGCCGGCCGTGAACGCAGGCCCGGCGCGGCCGCCGCTGGTCATCGCGCACGTGTCGGATCTGCACATCGGGGCACACCTGCCCCAAGTTGTCCAGACGCTGGTGGACGACGTCTCGGCCGCCGATCCCGCGCTGCTGGTCGTCACCGGCGACTGCACGATGCGCGCGCGGACCAGCCAGTTCTCGCAAGCCCGCGCCGTCCTCGAGCGGCTACCGGCGCCCCTCCTCGTGGTGACCGGGAACCACGACATCCCGCTGCTCGTGCTCGGCCGCCTCGTCGCACCGTACGCCCGCTACCGCACGTGGATCGACGCAGAGCTCGACCCACGGCTCGACCTGCCCGGCGTGAGGGCGCTCGGGCTGCAGACGATGCCCCGCTGGCGCTGGAAGAGCGGGCGGGTGAGCGGCGGGCAATCCGCACTGGTCGAGGACTTCCTCGGGTCGGCGCCGGTCGGCACGCTGCGCCTGCTGGCGCTGCATCACCCGCCGTCGGCCGCCGGCCTGGCCCGGATGCTCGGCCGCGCGGCGCTGATGCGTGCGGCCGCCGCCGCGCGCGTCGACATTGTCCTGGCCGGGCACACGCACGTGCCGGCCGTGCGCGCGATCGACCTGCCGTCCGGACACCAGCTGGCCGAGGTGGTGGCAGGGACCGCGACGAGCACACGGCTGCGTGGGGTGCCCCGCTCGTGGAACGTCATCCGCGTCGATGCCGCCCACATCCGCGTGGAGCAGCGCTACGAGATCGCCGGGGAGTGGCGGACCGGTCGTGTCGTCAGCGTCGAGCGCGGCGCAGGACGGCCTTACGCGCCTCGGTGAGTGACCACGCACAATGCCAGGACTCCACGGGTGGACCCGGCGTGAAGCTCGCCAGATCGTCCCACGGCGCCTGCACTCCTACGACCTGTAGACGGTCGCCTCATGGGACGTCTGCCGGATGCCGTTGGGACCGTCGAACACCCGCCGGCCCCACCAGGTGAGCGAGCCGGCGTTGAACTGCTCGACCATGTCGAGGTTGCTGACGTCTGCGCTGTTGCCGCTCCACGACCAGGCGAGATAGCCGACGCGGTCCGCCTGCGCCTCGGACATGATCGCGTCCTCGTCGACGTCGCCGTCGTGATGCGTGTACGCGAATTCGGTCACCGCGATGGGAAGCCCCGCGTGAAGGTACCGGCCGAGGTAGTCGTGGACGTTCGTGGCGCGGAAGAAGGCGCCGTACATGTGAATGGAGAAGACGGTGTTGCGATCCGGATCGCCGGCGAAGACGTCGGCGGCGTGGTCCCGCATGGTGAATGACAGGTCCTGACCCCAGTCGGGCGCGTCGACCATGAGGGTGTGATGGATGCCCGCCCGGCGCAGCCGGCGGATCGAGTCCGTCGTGTCGCCGGGCCAGGTGCGGACGTTGTCGAGGACGTAGGGCTCGTTCGCGACGTTGATGATGGCGTACTTCTCCTGGCCGACCAGCGCCTGGCGAATGCTGATCCAGTAGTCCACCGCCCGCGCCTGCGGAACGGCTTCCTTGCGGTAACCCCACCCGGTGGTGTCGTGCACCACCAGGACGCAGACGAGGTGGTTGCGCCGGCACAGCCCGATCAGGTGCGCGACGTCGGCGGCGTCGTCCCGTTTCGCGGTGACCCCGGTGGACACCTCGACCCGGACGGCGTTGGCGCCCATCGCCTTGACATCACTGAGCATCCGGGCCGTTCGCTGCGGATACACGGCATAGTTGTGGCCCACACCACGCATGACGAACTCATTGCCGTTGGCATCGTAGAGGCGCCCGCCGGCCACGTGGAACCCGGTTCGTAGCTGTTTCCCAACCGAATGATCCGGTCGCCCCACGAGATCCGAAGCGCGCGATCGCCCCACGAGGATGACCGCGACGACGACCGCGATGAGCACCGTGCCCGCGATCATGGTGCGCATGCTCATGACCGTTGACTCCTCCATGTGGGCCCGACGAGCGGGCGCAGGAGACCCTTCCCCGGCTCCGCCGCGCCAACCCCTCCCGGCATGGGTCAGTCGAGCCAGGAACGGCCCACGAAGGCCTCGGTGCCGGTGGGTAGCGGTGGGGTGTCGCCGGCGCTGAGCCGTCGGCAGAGGTCCATCAGGTGCCTGTGGTCGATGTGGTGTACGCCGCTGTGCGTGCTGCCGCCGTCCGGGTGCCAGTGCGCGTCCCAGCCCTGGCCCCGCAGCACGACGGACGGGCCGCCGACGACGGTGCCGATGGTCAGGTCGACCGCCTCGAGCAGGTCGTCGGAGCCACGGTCGCAGGCGTCGCAGCCGCAGTCGGGAAGCATCTGGAGCTGCGCCGTGGGCCGTACGACGCTGATGTGCAGCGCGGGCAGCGGCGTGTCGTGTTCCAGCAGCAGGAGCGGCAGCGTGCCGGGCCGCGGCGCGCTGATCCGGACGCCCCGGTCGAACCGGTGCGGGTGCACGCCGTCGTCGAGCGGCGCCGGGGTGAGCGGCTCGGCCACGGCGCCCAGCAGGCTGGTCAGGGCGCCGGTCCACGCTCGGGCGCGGGCGTGCACGATGGCGTACCGGCCGGGCCGGGTGAGCCTGGAGTACTCCTCGTCCCGCGGCGGTGCCGCATCCGGGTGCGGGTCGGGCCAGGTGGGCATGCCGAGGCCGGCGTAGTCCGCTTCGACCCGCGCCCGCACCTCGTCCAACCGCACCATCCCGCCGACGATATGCGGTCGCCGGCCGCCCGTGACGCTGTTGCGTCGCTCAGGACAGCACTGGGAACAGGTCGGTCGTGCTCCGGCCGGTCGCCGCTTCGATGAAGTCGACCGGCGGCGCCATCTGGGCGAGGAGCGCCGTGGTGTGCGTCAGGCCCTCGACGGGCACGTCCGGAGGCAGGCCCAGCGCGCGTCGCAGGTCGAGCAGGTGCACGGTTGCCTCCATGATGCCGATGCTGACGGCCTCGTCGAGACGCAGCATCGCCATGCCGAAGTAGTCGACGACCACGGGACCGAGCTGCCGCGCGGTGGCGATCGCCCGCGGTCCCGTGCCGGCGAACTGCTCGACCATCTGCGCCGTGCTGTACTTGGCCGCGTCCTCGCGGGCGCCGGCCGCGACGGTGTCCCGCCTGCTGTGGGCGGCCCCGTCCGGGGCGTTGAAGTCCCGCAGGAGCGCGGCGGCCGTGCCATGCGTCGGTTCGGCGTCCCGGACGCGGTCGACCAGGATCGACAGCATCCAGGGCCACGACCCGCCATGCGCGTAGAGGCTCCGCACATCCCAGTCGCCGAGCCGGGTCGGCCGCTGCCACTGCTCGTCGGTCATCACCCGGCCGTGCTCGGCCCAGACCGACCAGAGCGCGTCGAGCGTGGTGAGGCGATCATTGATCGTCATGGCTCGATCGTACCGGGCACGTGAAACGTTCACGCCCGGGCAGCGGCCGCGCCGTATGCGCGGTATCGGTGCATTGACAGCGTTCAGTGGGCGTCCCTACTGTCCGGCGCGCCGTCCGGATCGGGCGGGTTTCGAAACCATTTGGAGGCGTCATGGCCGGTTTGCTCGGCGGACGACACACACTCCGGGCCCGGCTGGCGTTGGCGATCGGTGCCGTCGTCGCCGTGTTGGCGGGCCTCGTCGCGGTCGTGACCACCAACGCCTACGCGGCGGCGGGGTGTCAGGTGACCTACCGGATCGCGAGCCAGTGGCCCGGTGGGTTCACCGGCGACGTGGCCGTGAAGAATCTCGGCGATCCGATCGGCGGGTGGACCCTGCGGTGGGCGTTCGGCGCCGGGCAGACCGTCACCCAGGCATGGAATGCGACCGTGACCGCATCCGGCGCGCAGGTCACGGCCGCCGATGCCGGGTACAACGGGGCCATCGCGACGAACGGGACCGTGTCGTTCGGCTTCAACGGGTCGTGGACCGGCAGCAATCCGGTGCCGGCGTCGTTCACGCTCAACGGCACGGTCTGCACCGGCGGCGTCGGCTCGGCCTCCCCGTCGGCGAGCGCCTCCCCGTCGCGCAGCGCCTCGGCCTCGCCGAGCACGTCGACGTCGCCGCAACCGTCCGGCGACGCCATGGCCGCCGTCGCCGCCATGCAGCCGGGCTGGAACCTCGGCAACAGCCTGGACGCGACCGGCGCCGACGAGACCTCGTGGGGCAACCCGCGGGTCACCGCCGCCCTGCTCGACAACATCCGCGCCCAGGGCTTCAACAGCGTCCGTATCCCGGTCACCTGGGGCCAGCACATGGGCGGCGCGCCGAACTACACCGTCGACGCGGCCTGGCTCGCCCGGGTCAAGGAGGTCGTCGACTGGGCGCTCGCCGACGGCTTCTACGTCATGATCAACGTTCACCACGACTCGTGGCAGTGGCTCAACACGATGCCGGGCGACCGCGCGAACGTCCAGAACAAGTACAACGCGCTGTGGACGCAGCTCGCGGCCGCGTTCCGCGGTTCGTCGCCGAAACTGGTCTTCGAGAGCGTCAACGAGCCGCAGTTCACCGGCTCCTCCGGCGATGCCCAGAACGCCGAGCTGCTGGCCGTGCTGAACAAGGAGTTCCACCGCATCGTCCGCGCGTCGGGCGGCACCAACGCGACCCGCCTGCTCGTCCTGCCGACCCTGCACACGTCGGCGGATCAGGCCCGCATCGACGAGCTCACGAGCACGTTCAACCAGTTGAACGACCGGAACCTCATCGCGACCGTGCACTTCTACGGCTACTGGCCGTTCAGCGTCAACGTCGCCGGCGGCACCAGGTTCGACCCGGCCGTCGAGCAGGACCTGGTCGGGCAGTTCGACCGGGTCGCCAACGCGTTCGTCGCACGCGGGATTCCGGTGATCATCGGCGAGTACGGGCTGCTCGGCTTCGACCGTCACACCGGCACCATCGAGCAGGGTGAGAAGCTCAAGTTCTTCGAATACCTCGGCCACTACGCCCGCACGAAGAAGCTCACGACGATGCTGTGGGACAACGGCCAGCACTTCGGCCGGACCTCGTTCACCTGGAGCGACCCGGAGCTGTTCGGGCAGATCAGGTCGAGCTGGACCACCCGCTCCGGCACCGCCTCGGCGGACTTCGTCTACGTGCCGAAGACCGGCTCGATCGCGGCACAGAACCTGACGCTCAACCTCAACGGCACCACGTTCCAGAGCCTGCGCCAGGGCAGCACCGATCTGGTCAGGGGCACCGACTACACCGTCTCCGGCAACCAGCTCACCCTGACGTCGGCCGCGTTGACCAGGCTTGTGGCGTCGCGGTCGTACGGCGTCAACGCGACGCTGCAGGCGAGGTTCTCCGCCGGTGTGCCGTGGCGGATCAACATCATCACGTTCGACCCGCCGGTCCTGGCGGCCGCGACCGGCACCACGGCGGCGTTCTCGCTGCCGGCCCAGTTCCGCGGCGACCAGCTCGCCACGATGGAGGCGAAGTATGCCGACGGCAGCAACGCCGGGCCGCAGAACTGGACGTCGTTCAAGGAGTTCGACGTGACCTTCGCGCCGGACACCACCGCGAACACGATCACGCTGCGCCCGGCCTTCTTCGCCGAGGTCAACGACAACGCCAGGGTCACTCTGACGTTCCACTTCTGGAGCGGCACCAGGGTCACGTACTTCGTGACGAAGTCCGGCAGCACCGTCACCGGCAGCACCTCCTGACCGTTGTCCGGCCCGCCGTGGAATGCACGGCGGGCCGGGCATGGCCGCGATCGGGAGGCCGCCGAATCCGAGCGGGCGGACTGACCACGTCAGTGCCAGGTGTCGGGCAGCACCGCGAACTGATCCGGGACACGGGTCTGCCACCCGGGCAGTGCCCGGACCCGGGTCTGCCCCTCTTCGACGGTGTCGTAGACGCGCTCGCCGACGATGAAGTCCCGGGCCACGTCACCGGGTCCGCTGTAGACGACGACATGATGGTCCGTCTGCTGGTGGCTGCCGTCGGCGTCGGGGACAGAGTAGGTATGGGTGAACTTACGCACGGCGACCCCTTCGACGTGCGTGCGGGTCCGCTCGAAGTCGCGCCGCCGTCGCCGCATCAGCGCGGCGCGATAGAGCCCCACGAGCAGCCGCAGCGCGAGGGCACCGAAGTACACGGAGAGCAGGGGCATGGCGAGGTCGCCCAGATCCCACCTGTCGGAGGTGGACACGAGGCTGAGCAGCCCGGCCGTCCACAGGATCGCGGCGCCGTAGACGATCCAGGCCGGCCAGGCGCTGAACCGGATGATCGGCGGCTCCTGGATCCGCCACTGCCGCCAGCCACCCCGGTCGTCGTGGACCCAGCCGGTGCTGTTGTCCCGCGGGGCGGTCAGCGGGCTGTCGGGCACCTGGCCGGCCGGCCCGGCGGCCGCCGCACCGGCGCGGGTCAGGACGAGCTTGCGCAGTGTCGCCTGGAGCAGCCACGCGTGCGCTCCGCCACTGAACAGGACGGAGCAAATGATCACTGCGAGGCGGGTGTCGCCCTCCAACGCCAGCACGGCGTAGGTCACCGGGGCCAGCGTGCCGCCGGCGACGAGCAGGAAGTACACGGGCCTGGCGATCCGGTCGCGGATGAAGCCACGACTGCGGGCGTCCCCGATGACGGCGTTGCTGAAGCCGTCCCAGCTCTCCGCCGCCCCTGGGCCTTCGCGGAGCACGTGCAGCGGAGCTGACCGCGCGGCACTTCTGCCCACCACTGCGGAGACGTGCCGCAGCACCTGCTCCTCGCCCTGGCTCAGCGGCCGGCCGTCACCGGGCCCGAGCCCGACCTGATCGCCGTGATTGTCGAACCAGCCCCGGCGCAGCATGCTCGCGTACGTGGCGTCCACGGCCGGGACGACCCAGCCCTTGACCCGCATCGCCAGCATGACCTGGATCGCGGGCGGGAGCGACACGTCGGCCGTGCTGCGTCTCGGTCGTGGCGGCCAGGTGAGCATCAGCGTCGCCGCGTAGGCGACGATCCAGCCTGCTTCGATCACCGCCGCGATGAAGAGGTCGCTCACGCGCGCAGGGTAACGACCTCACGCAATGCGTTCAGCGTTCGCAGCTCAGCTTGTCGAGCCCCGAGCAGCAGGCGCCGGCCGCCGGAGGTCACGCCGGCAGCGATCGGGGGAGCCCGAACGCCGGCAGGACGGTGTTCTCGAAGCGGGTGTAGCCGCGGATCCGGTCGCCGGCAAGGGTGAGCACGAGCAGGCCGGCGGCGTGGCGGGCGCCGGTCGAGGTGTGTGGGTAGACGCCGAACGCCGGCTGCCCGTTGGCCCGCGTCGGCACCAGGTCGACCGCCCTGCCCACGCGGACGATGCTGGCGTAGAACCTCGCGGCGTCCTCGCGGCCGTGGTATTCGAACGGCATCGGTGGCATCGTGACGAAGACGTCGTCGGTGAGCAGGGCGATCAGCGCGTCGAGGTCGGCGGATTCGTAGGCGCGGACGAATCCCGCCACGATCGCCTGTTCCGCGGGTGAGCCTGCGACCGGTGCCTGTTCGCGTTCGGCGCGGGTCGGCACGCGGTGCTGGAGGCCGGCACGGGCCCGTTTGAGGGCGCTGTTGACCGAGTCGAGGGTCGCGTCGAGCATCTCGGCGACCTCATCGGCGTGGTATCCGAGCACGTCACGCAGGACGAGGACGGCGACCTGGCGGGGTGGCAGCAACTGCAACGCGGTCACGAAGGCCAGGGACATGGCTTCGGTCTGCTCGTAGCGGGCTTCGGGGCCCGGCGCGCTGACGGTGCTGTCGAGCAGCACGTCCGGGTACGGCTGGAGCCAGACGACCTCGCCGAGCCGCGTCGGCTCGGGTGCGGTCGTGCCGGGGACGCTCCATTCCTTCGCGGCCCGCCGGCCGGCGGCGCGCAAAGCGCTCAGGCACCGGTTCGTGGCGATCCGGTAGAGCCAGGTGCGCACCGACGCGCGCCGCTCGAAGCCTCCGAGCGCCTGCCACGCCGCCAGGAGCGTGTCCTGCAGGGCGTCCTCGGCGTCCTGGAAGGAACCGAGCATCCGGTAGCAGTGCACGTGCAGCTCCCGGCGGTACGGCTCGGTCAGATCCCGGAACGCGTCACCGTCGCCGGCCAGTGCCTTCGCCATCAGATCGGTTGCCAACCTGTTCGCTCCGTCCCGTGCGCGCCGCGCCACTCGTGGCCCCATCCAGTGTTGACGCCCGCGCTGGCCCGAACTGGGCGGTCACCGGACGCCCAGTTCGCGGACATCACCGCGTCTGCATCGTCGGTACTTCCTACGAAGGGGATCGTGAGATGCGAAGAGTCATCGTTTCGACCTACGTGACGCTCGACGGCAGGGTCGAGGAGCTGCAGGACTGGACGACCCCGTACAACAGCGACGAGGCCGTCGCGTACCACTCCGACCTGCTGAAGGACAGCGACGGGCTGCTCCTGGGGCGCAGCACGTATGAGATCTTCGCCGCCATCTGGCCGCCGAGAGCGGGGGAGTCGGCCTACATCGACAAGATCAACAGCATGGCCAAGCACGTCGCCTCGAGGACGCTCTCCTCGGTGGGGTGGCAGAACTCCCACCTCATCGAGGGCGACGTCGCCGAAGGTGTCGACAAGCTCAAGCGTCAACCCGGACAGAACCTCGTCGTGTACGGCTGCCGCGACCTCATGCAGACGTTGCAGCAGCATGATCTCATCGACGAGTACCGGTTCCTGGTGCACCCGGTCCTGCTCGGGAGAGGCCGGACCCTGCTGCCTGACGGTGCGCCGACGGTCCGCCTCGACCTCGTCGACCACACCGTCATCTCGCCCGGCGTGACCGTACTCAGGTATCAGCCGGCGCGGTAGACGCGGCCACCGGCCGAGGGGCGGCGACCGGAGCGGGCGTGCAGCCCGGCCGGTCACCGGCCCGGCAGGTTCAGTCGGCGACCAGCCGCGTCTCCCGGTCGCCGACGGCGTCCGCGGTGTAGCAGACGGCGCCGGTGGCGAGCAGCAGGTGGGTGCCGGATCCGGGCCACCACCGGCACCCGCAGCGCGAACCTGGTCTACGACCAGGCCGGCACGACCCGCTCCGTCACGACCCTCGACGGGACCCTCACCACCTACACCGCCGACGGTGAAGGACTGCGGCAGTCACGCGCCCAGAACGGCGCCACCGCACGCTTCGTGTGGGCCCAGGCCGGCGGCCTGCCGCTGCTGCTCGACGACGGCGGCCACCGCTACCTGCACGGCAACGGCATCACCCCATACGCCCAGGTCGCCACCGACGGCACCATCGAGTGCCTGCACACCGGCGCCCTCGGATCGGTCCGCACCATCACCGACGCCGCAGACACCGTCGTGGCCACCAACACCTTCGGCTGCGGCGTGACCCTGGTGCCGACGCTGACCCTGCTGGTCGACCTCACCCACCAACGACACTGACCCGTGCCCGCCATGTCATGCGCGGTGGCACCCACCATCCACACGGGTTGGTGGGTGCCGGCGTGCTGAGCGAAAGGTCCCGCCGGTGGCCCGTTAGGAGCAGCGCTTCCAAGCGAACTGGTACACCGTGCTGAAGGCGCCGTCGGTGGAGTCCATGCTCATGAAGCTGGTGGTCTTCTTCGGGTTGGACCGGCCGGCGTTGACCCGCAGTTCGGTGTTGATGTTGAGGTTGCGCTGTTCGCCGCAGGGTTCGAACACGAGGGCGGTCACACCGACGGTGTCCTTGGTCTGCCAGTTGTCGTCGAGCGGGCCGTTGAAGGGGTGCGTGGCCCGGGCCGTCTGCGAGTTGCCCTGGAAGTAGTAACTGGCCACGGCCGTGCCGGTGGCGCCGCGCTCGAGGTGGGCGTAGCCGCGGTAGTCGGCTTCGGCAATGGCATACGTGAACCCCTGCGGGATGTGCACGTCGAGGGCGAGCTGGCAGTTCTTCCGGAAGTCGGTGGGTTTCGTGCCGACTCCGAGCTGGGCCATGTATTCACTGTAGGTGACCGTGAACGCGCGTCGGTCGGGTGAGACGGCGACTGCGGCGCTGCCGCTCGGACACCCGGACCCGTTGGCGGTGACGACGCTGATGCTGACCTCGTTGGGCAGTGGCGGCGGCGTGGTGGCCGCGGCGGGCGCTGTGAGCGAGGAAAACAGCATGGCGCCGGCCGCGATGGTGTGGAACATGGAACCCCCGAAGATCGACGTGCCCTGGCAATCCAGAGACACGTAAAGCGATGACTAAGTCACTCTATGGAGTCAAGGTGACGAAGTCTGACGGTCCGCCATGGCCACTCGGGTCGGTGTCACACACTGAACGAAGGACCGTCAATCATACGTTCGGTCAGTCGGCGCCCAGGTGGGTCTCCCGGTCACCCTGCTCTCGCTGGAGCCGCAGTTCGTACGTGCCGGGTCCGATGGCCCCGGGAGCGCGGTGCGGACGTGTGGGGCGAGTGTGTGGGTGCTGTGGGTGGGGTGGGACGGCATCGGTCAGGAGGCTGGACGCACCAGATCCGTCCAGCCATGAGGAGCCATCGTGACCGCACTGACCCGCACTGACCGGCGTCCCGACGTCCACGAGATGGTGGTCGTCCACCGCGCCTTCCGACGGGAGTTCGGCGCCGCCGCTGACCTCGTGCGTCGCACACCCGTAGGCGACACCCGCCGCGCGAAGATCGTCGCGAGCCACCTGCGCCTCTGTACCGCCGGCCTCGAGATGCACCACACCGGCGAGGACGTCGTGCTCTGGCCGCTGCTGCTCGAGCGGGCCGCGCCGTCGACCGGGCTCGTCGAGACGATGCAGGCCCAGCACCACAGCATCGACGGGCACGTCGAGGCAATTGCCCCGGCCCTCGCCACCTGGGAGGCTGCTCCGAGCGAAGCCGCCGGTGAGCACCTCGCGACCCTCTGCGAGCGGTTCACGGCAGCCCTGATCGAGCACCTCGATCTCGAGGAGCGAGAGGTGCTGCCGCTGGCCTCGCGCCACGTCACCGCAGTCGAGTGGAACCAGATGGGACAGCACGGCAAGGATACGATGACCCCCAGTCAGCTGCCGATCATGTTCGGCCTGGTGCTCCAGGACGCCGACGACGAGGAGCGCGCCCGCATGCTCGGCAACCTTCCGCTGCCGATCCGGTTCCTGCTGAAGACCGTCGGCGCCTGGCAGTTCAAGCGCTACGTCCGCGGCCTGCGCGCGTCGTAACCACCGCGGCACGGGCTTGGATCTCGGTATCACTCGCGGCGCGCCCGGCGTCCCACGCGTGGGTGAACCGCAGTTCCCCGAGGGCGGCTCGGGTGGCGTCGAGCCCGCGGTCGGACAGCGCCCGCGAGACCGGGAAGGTGGGGTCGACGGCATCGGCCGCCGAAATCGAGGCGCCCGCCCCGAAGAGCCAGGCCGCGGATACCGGGTCGCCCACCCGTTGCGCAAGGCTCGCCAGGGCGGGCAGCGCGTATCCGAGGGTCCAGCTCATCCGGGCGGCGAGCGACAGGGCTACCGCTTCACCGAGCAGCGTGGCGGTCGCCGGCTCGTCGCCGAGCAGCTCGGTGAGCGTGGCGTGCACGTTGAGCGCGGTGGCCAGGGTGAAGGCATTGCCGATCTCGCGGGCCGCACGCACCACCGTTGGCAGGATCAGCCCGGCCGTTGCGAGATCATTTGCGACGAGGGCGAGCTGGCACTGCGCGAGCCGGGTGTGCACGGCCACCCAACGACGACCGGCGGCCTCCGCCTGCACCAGCGCGCGGGCCAGCAGCTCATCGGCGTCGTCGAGGGCACCGGCGAAGACCGCCGCCTGGCCGGCCAAGGTCAGGAGCTCGCACGTCACGGCCGGCTCGGCCACCCGACCGGCCAACGCCACCGCGACGTGGGCGTCGCTGCGCATCGAGACGGTGTCGCCGGCGAGCAACTGCAGCCCGAGCCGGCCGGTCAGGGCGCGGCAGCGTGCGACGTCGGAGGCCCCTGGTCCGATCCGCTCCAGCCAGGCGAGTCCCTCGCGGGCGTGACCGCGCAGCGCGAGGTAGAGCCAGATGCTCCCGGCGAGCTCGGCGGCGTCCCCGTCCCGATCGAGCTCGAGCAGCCGTAGGTAGGCCGAGCGCAGGTTGGCGTGGTCGGCATCGAGCCGGTTGAGCACGGCCACGAGGTCCGGCCCGTCGAGCAGTGCAGCGGATGCTGTGGCCCGCGCGTGGAAGTGCGCGGCGTGCCGGTCGGCGGTCGCGGTGGCCAGCCCCGATGCATGAAGCCGCTGCATCGCGAACTGCCGCACCGGCTCGAGCAGCCGGAAGCGTGGCTGCTGGTCGGGCGACGGCGCACGAAGCACCAGCGACTGGTCGACGAGCGCACCGAGGGCAGGCAGCACGTCGGCGCCCTCTTCGGTGACGGCCTCGATCGAGTCGAGGGAGAACCCGCCGCTGAGGACTGCCAGTCGCTCGAAGAGGGCGATCTCCTCGGGCTCGAGGAGATCCATGCTCCACTCGAGCACCGCAGCCATCGTGCGGTGCCGCTCGGGCAGGTCTCGCAGGCTCGCGCCGGGGCCCGGCTGCTCCAGCCGGGTGAGGAGGGCCCACGGCGAGAGCAGCCGCAGGCCGGGCGCCGCGAGTTCGACCGCGAGGGGGAGGCCGTCGAGCCGCCGGACGATTGCGGCCAGGGCGGGAGCGTCGGCGTCGGTGACGACCGTGGGGGACCCGGCGGCCGCGGCCCGGTCGAGGAGCAGGGCGACGGCGGGCGAGGAGGCCACCGCGTCCACGTCGTCTGCGGCGGGTGTGGTGAGCGGCCCCAGCACGAACTCGTGCTCGGCGCGCACCCGTAGTGGCGCCCGGCTGGTCGCCACCACGACGAGATCAGGGCAGCGCGCCACGAGGCCGGCGAGCACCGGCGCCGCCTTTGTCAGCTGCTCCAGGTTGTCGAGCACCAGCAGCACCCGCAGGCCGATCAGGTGAGGGACGAGCGCGTCGAGGGGCTCGATGCCGACCGCGTCGGGCAGCCCGAGAGCCGCGGCGATCCTCGGCACGACGAGCGTCGGCTCCCGCACCGCCGAAAGGTCGACGCCTTGGGCGCCGCCGGGGAAGTCCGGCGCCGCGAGGTGTAGCACCTCCATCGCGAGTCGCGTCTTGCCCACCCCACCGGGGCCGGTGATCGTCACGAGCCGGCGCGTGCCCGAACTGATGACGGCCAGCAGTTCGGCGAGCTCGCCGTCGCGCCCGATGCATGGTGTCATCGGGCCCGCTGGGGCGTAGCGGGAACCGTTGGGCGCCGGTAACGAGCCAGGGGATGCGGTGCCCTGGGTGGCTGACGGTGAGGCCGGGCTGCTCAACGTGAGTGCGGCGGGTGGGGTCGGCCCGACCCGCGGCGTGGTGTCCCGACCGGGGACCGCGGCGACGAGGGCAGCCCGGTCGTCGTCACCGAGGGCGAGTCCGTCGGCGAGCGAGCGCACAGTGTGTGGGTAGGGTCGGCGCCGTTCGCCGCGTTCGAGGGCACCGATCGCCTTCGCCGTGAGGCCCGCCCGCTCGGCGAGCTCCTCCTGGGTCAGCGACCGCGACTCGCGCAGGCGGCGCAGCACGACGGCGAAGTCGCCGGATGCCGCCACTGCCTCCACAGCGCAGATGTTAGCCCGTACGGTGCCGTGCGCAGCAGCGACTTGAGACGGCGACCGGCTGTGGTGCCGGTGTGGACCTGCTGTGGGTGGGATGGCGCCCGGCCCGGCCCGAGGCTGGGGATCGACGGCATCCTGCCTTCACGACGAGAGGACAAACCATGGCCACGGCACCAACCACCCCCCACGACACCACCGCTGGTGGACGCACGGCAACCGGCCGCCGGACGAGCGCGCGGACGGCGTCGTACGGCCGGCACATGTCGAACGTGCTCATCGCTGCCTTCACCCTGTCGGCGGGGCACACCGTCTATGCGAGGGTCGAGGGCATCGAGGACCCGACGTTCACCGTGACCACCCCGCTCGCGTGGGCGTTCTACGTCGTGGGGTTCGGGTCGGCGGTGCTGGCCAGGCGGACCGGGCGCGTGGCGCAGGTGTCGGTGCTCGCCTACCTCGCGACGCTGTTGTTCGTCTCCGTCTTCTACTACCCGACGACGTTCGGGCCGCAGCAGCAGACGACGTTCGGGTGGTTCGAGAACGACGTCTACGTCGGGCTGCTCGTCACGGCGACGTACCTCGGGGTGCAGCGATTGCGGCGCACGACGCTCACCCCGCAGTGACGTCGATGGGGCGGCTCAGTCGGCGACCAGCCGCGTCTCCCGGTCGCCCTGCTCGCGCTGGCGTCGCAGCTCGTACGTGCCGGGGCCGATCCCGCTGAAGGCGTGTTCGGGGTGGGCCAGGTAAGCGGTCGCGCCCTCCTCGACGGTGAGGACGCCGAGCACCGTACCGAAGGCGTCCGGGGTGTAGCAGACGGTGCCGGTGGCGAGCAGGAGGTGGGTGTTGGCGCCGGCCTCGCCGCGCACCACGGCGACGCCGCCGGCCGGGACGGGCGTGCGCGACGGCGTCCGTTCGGCCGGGATGACCGCCACGTCACCCTGGAACTGCAGGCCCGACAGGATCGGGATGTCGGCCTGCCGGTCGAGGTGCGGGTCGACGGTGACACCGAAGGCGGCGATGGCCTCTTCGACGGTGGGCATGGCTGGCAGCTCCTTTTGCAGGGGATCAGGTGCGTCGTTGTGCCGTGGCGTACTGCGCGGGCGTCAGTCCGTACGTCCACGCCGCGGCGGTGATCGGGTCGTCGCAGTTGGCGGGGACGGTCAGGCCGAAGCGGCGGCGGGTGCCGTCGCGTTCGACGGTGCCGTTGGTGCACAGCAGGACCCGCACGTGGTTGGTGAAGATGCCGGATGGTACGTCGTGCAGGGTGAGGGTCTGACCCGGGTTTCCGGGGTCGTCGGCGGGCGGCCCGATCTGCGCGAGGCCCGCGTCGGCGACGAAACGGTCCCAGCCGCGGCGCTCGATGGCGCAGCGGCGCACCTCGGCGTTGGGTTCCCGGAGGATCTCCTCGGTGCTCCACGCGTCGTCGATGACGGCGCGAGGGACGTGGACGCCGTGCCAGTAGTGCAGCCCGAAGCCGTCGGCCCAGACGACCGCGGGTCCGTCGGCGCGGTGCGGGCGGCGCAGCATCCGCGGGTCGGGCTCGAGGTGCAGTTCGGCCGGCGGCGGGCAGAGCATGACGAAGTGCCGGAACGGCCACCACCACCAGCCGTCGCGGGTCGACGGCGGGTCCTCCTCGGGAGGCGGGCCGTCCGGCCAGCACTGGTCGACGAGCCGCAACCAGGCGGTATGGCGCCGGCCGGGCAGGTGCGCCTGCCACAGCGTGCGGATGTGGCCGCGGAGCGTGTCCTGCAACGGCCCGCCGACGGCAGCGTCGACCGCGGCTCGCACCGCCGCGTCCGTCGCCTCGAACACGACGTCGAGCACGCCGGTCAGCGGCTCGCGGCGAGGCGTCGCCGAGCCCGTCGCGGCGCCGATGACGGCGGTGACCGAAGTGTGCAGCGCTGTCGCCGCCGCACCGTGCACCGGGTCGTGGACCGAACCGTCCGTGGCGGCCCCGACCGCGGCCCGGACCGCGTCGCCCACCCCGCGGCCCGCGCTGTCGTCGACCGCACGGTAGACCGACTCCAGGACCCGGCGGTTGCGGTGTCCGGTGTTCAGCCCGGCCGCGATCGGTGCGGCCAGCGCGCCGGTCAGCGGCGAGGGCACCCACACGACCCGATCCGGGAAGGGCACGCCAAGCTCGCGGTAACAGGCGCGGGCCGCGGACTCCCAGGCCCGCCGGCCGGGTGATGACGGTGCGTGCACCGCGACAACGTACCAACGCGGCCCCACTTGACACCTTCGGCTCCGTCACTAGATTCGACCGGATGCGGGTGTCCAGTGTCGAGGCGGCGTTGCGGGACAGCCCGGACGACCGGGACCTGTGGCTCACGTACAGCGCGGAACTGCTGGAACGCGGCGACAGCCGGGGCACGCTGATCCGGCTGGAGCTGCTGCAGGACGCCGACCGTGCCGCCGTGCGGCGCGACGTCGCCGAGCTGGTCGATCGGGACGAGGCGGCCTGGGATGACGGGCTGCCGGTCGGGGTACGGGTACGCCGCCGCCGGCACGGGTTCCCCACGGATGTCGCCGTCACGTGGAGCGACGACGTCGGTGAGACGGCCGCGCAGGTGCTCAGCGCGCCGTTCGTGACCACGCTGAGGCTCGTCGCGGACGCCGTCGACCAGGACGACCTGGACGACAAGGAGTGGGACGACGACGACTACACCTGGGACGGCGGGCCGGGGGTCGCCAACCGGCCGGGGCGCCTCGACCTGAGCGCGCTCGCCGGCCTGGACACCGGACGGCTGGTCGAGCTGGACCTCGCGTACCTCGACCTGGGACCCGACGGCGCCGAAACCCTCGCCACCGCGTTCGACCTCGGCCGGTTGCGGGCGCTCGACCTGCGGTACTGCCGCATCGGCGACGCCGGACTGGCCGCACTGGCCGGATCGGCGCAGCTGGGCGGGCTGCGCCGGCTGCACCTGCAGCGGGACAGGATCACCGGCGCGGGCGTGCCCGCCCTGCACCGGTTCCCCGCGCTCACGGAGCTGGACCTGCGGTACAACGCCATCGGCGCGGACGGTGTGGACGTCCTGCTCGCCGCCCCGTTCGCCGCTGGGCTCACCCGGTTGTGGCTCTACGGTGCCGATGTGGGATCCGACGGTGCGCGCGCCCTGGCGCAGTCGGCGAGGCTTTCCCCGGCACTGCGGACGTTGTGGAGGTGCGTGTGAGCGTCGAACTACGGGACCGGTTCTTCGTCCTGTCCGCCGGGGACGGGTCGCCGGAGGAGGCTGAACGCTACCGGGCCGAGGTGGACGCCACCCACGCCGAGCCGGTCGCCTCCGTCGACGGGCTGGACGTGTCGTGGCACCCGACCGCCCGCTACAAGGCGGTGCGGCTCGTCGACGCCGACCGCATCGACGCGGCGGTGCGGCAGCTGTTCGCCCGGCCGGCCCCGGACGCGCCGCACCTGGCGGCGGCGTTCGCCGACCCGCACGAGCTGTCGTTGCGGACGTTCGAGAACATCGTGCCCCTGGACCGCCTCTTCGAGGACGTGGCGCTGGACGTCGAGCTGGCCGGACACGCGGACCGGGCCGAGGGCGTCCACACCTTCGAGGTGCGGCTGCCCGCCGAGGCGCGGGACCGCCTGGAGCGGCTCGACGCGCTGAACCTGTACGTGACACCGCTCAACGCGGCGTCGCGTGGCGGCGTGCGGTTCATCTTCCACTCGGCGCTGCTCGCGGAGGCGCTGACCGCGGCGGTGGCCGAGGCGCTGCCACCGGCTGCGGGGGAGGGGTTCTCCCATGTCAACCCGGTGTTCCGGTGCAACCGGTTCGAGCCGGGTGACGCCAACTTCCACCGGCACCGCGACACGCCGTACTTCGACGCGGCCCGGCGGCACGTCTCGCGGTACACGGTGCTGCTGTACCTCACCGGCGGCACCGGCGCACCGGCACTGGACCTCGGCGACGGTGCCGCGTTCGACCGCATCGACGCGTTCACGTGCGTCATCTTCGATCAGCGGCGCGAGCATGAGGGCGCCCCGTTCGACGACGGCCGCAAGGTGTTCCTGCGCACCGAGCTGGTCTTCGCCGCCGACGGGATGATCGAGTCGCCGCAGATCGGCGCGCTGTTCGGCAAAGCCTGCTATCTGACCGGGGAGAGCGTGTTCGCGCCAGAGCTGGCGCGGCAGGCCGACGACTACTTCAACCGGGTCGCCGCCGCCCACTGGCACGGCCTGCGCCCCGGACCGGTCCGCGAGACGTTCGTGCACAAGGAGTTTCGCGGTGTGCACTTCGTCGCCAACGGCTACGACTTCTGGTTCCCGCGCACGGACGCGTTGTCGCTGGCCGAGTGCGCCGCGCTGACGCTGCTGGACTACTTCAACTGCAAGGTCGGCGACACCGCGTTCCGGGCCCTGTGCCGCACGGCGGTGATCGAGGCCGACGACGCCGACTGGATCCCCGCGTTCCTGCGGGAGCACGGCAGCGGCGGCGCGACGACGCCCGTCGACAAGAGCGTGTTCTTCCCCGAGCCGGAGGAGCCGGACGGCGACATCTGCTGCCCGTTCCACTCCAGCGACATCTACGACCCCACCCGCCACGACGAGATCATCAAGGTCTACACCGGCGCGCAGTCCTTCGCGAAGGCGCACATCCTGCCCGCCCCGATCCTCATGCTCGGTGAGGAGGTGGCGCTGGACCCCGAGCAGTTCGTCGTCCAGGACGGCCGTATCCACGTGCTGGGCCGGGAGGCGCTGGCGCCGGTGAACTTCGCCGCCTGCTGGAACGACGGATCACAGCCCGACGACTACGTGACCGTCGCGGGCAAGGTCGGCGTCGCGCACTTCCTCGTGCCACCGATCCTGTACACGCAACGCGACGACCACTGGCACCTGCGGTTCGACTTCTTCCGCAACTCGTGGATGGTCGGCCACCAGCAGGGGACGGTACCGATCCCGCAGATCACGGAGCTGCAATGGGTCGACGAGGACGAGGCGGCCCCGTGGTGGCGTGCGGTGGACCGGTCTCTGGTCGACGAGCGCCATCCGCTGCCGGTCCTGGACGAATACGACGACGAGGACGAGGACTGACCGACCAGCGCCGCCACCTCCGCTGCGCTCCGGCGCCGACCTGAGCCAACACTGCACCCATGGTTCGCGGCCCCTCCGTTGCGCTCCGGACCGCTCACTGGACCATCCGCAGGCCGTCGGTCACGGCGCCGCGCAGGTCCACGTAGCCGGCGATGCGCCGGTACACGCCGCCGTAGGCGTCGCCCGCAGCGGCGACGTCGACGAGCCGGGGCTGCGGGTAGTACCGCATGAAGAACGCCCGCACGGTGACGTCGGTGACCCGCCACCGGCCGGGCGCGACCTGGGTGAACGTGAAGCGGGGCACGACCGAATCCTGGGTGTTCTCCTTCGACCCGTCCGCGAACCGGACCAGCAGGTTGCCCAGGCCGTAGGCGACCCACTTGTCGCCGATCTTCTCGAACGGCTGCACGACGTGCACGTGCATGCCGATGATCAGGTCGATGTCGGGGCTGGCCAGCAGCTCCCGGGCGAGGCCGAGCTGGCCGCGGTCGGGCTGGTTCTGATACTCCGTGCCCCAGTGCAGCGACAGGATGACGATCTCGGCGCCGGCCTGCCGGGCCGCGCGGGCCTCGGCGAGGATCTGGCCGACGTCGATCAGGTTGGCCATCCACGGCTTGCCGGTCGGCCGGTGCAGGCCGTTGAAGCTGAAGGTGTACGACAGCTGGGCGATCTTCACGCCCCGCACGTTGACGACGTCGGGAGTGGCGGCCTCCTCCGCCGTGCGGGCGGACCCGGTGTGCCGCAGCCGCACCCGGTCGAGGTTGTCCAGGGTGCGCCGCACGCCGGCCTCGCCGTAGTCGAGAGTGTGGTTCGAGGCGGTCGAGCAGGTGTCGAAGCCGCTGTCGGCCGCCGCGTCGGCGAGCTGCGGCGGTGCGCTGAAGATCGGGTAGCCGGTGAACGGGCCCTCGGGCGGGGCCAGCGGCTGCTCGATGTGGCAGATCGCGAGGTCCGCCTGCCGGACGGTCGGGGTGACCGCAGCGAGGATCTGGGTGAAGTCGTGGCCGGTCCGGCCGGCTGAACGGGCGTCGGCGGCGGCCTGTTGGCTCAGGGCGGGCTGGACGAACAGGTCGCCGGCGGCGACGACGCTGAGGTTGGCCGGCCGGGCCGGGGCGGCGAGCAAGCCCACGGGCGGCCGATCCGACGTGGCGGGCTTGCCGGGGCCGCCGACGCCGGCGGGACGGGCCGGATGCGGATGGGGGTGGATGGGCACGCCCGTCGCCGGGACGGCCAGCACGAGGCAGAGCAGGACAACGAGCGTTCTCCGCATGGCGCCACTGTCACCGGGGCGGGTGAGCGCCCACCGCGTTTCGGCCAGCAGCCATACTGCCTGTCACCCGATCGCGTCCTGGCACCGTCCGGCCCCAGGTTCCGGGACGGCTGCGGACCGTGGCGGCGATGGCTCGCTCGCCGGCAGGTGCGCGGTCCGCTCACCCCGCGGTGCCGCCGGAAGGGGTGACGCCGCCGGTGGTGTTGCAGCGGCCCGGATTGTCGGCGTGGAAGCTCTGGGCGAACCGCCGGGTGATTGCTCCTGGCCCGTCCCGGCCTGACCGCAGAGGGCTGGCCCGGTAGGACCAGCCCTCGCGTGCGGTTGGAAACTATCCGGTGAAGGTT